>JBGSSO010000275.1:0-1915 GCA_041737015.1 Nitrospirales bacterium | reverse complement strand
CTTCAAAGATCGCCAAAAATTGATGCTCACCTAATTTGCACCAGGCCGCGCCTTCACCGCCTCTCAGCATGTCCAGGTTAAAGACATCCGCATAAAACTCAACGGCTTTCTTGGCATCGTCAACTTCAATCACCACATGATTGACGCCATAGACTTGGACAGACATGACCATTTCTCCTTTCCATTATGGGAGTGTTGAAAAATGCCGCCAGCGGCGTTCTCGCCCCTTGGCCGTGCTCACGTACTCCTCCGTACGCTCTGCTCGTCCAAGCGGCTGCGGCCTTGCTGAGCGAGCCTTTTTGAACACTCCACTATTTTTCTCTGGTGGGTTTCGGTTATTCATTTGCTAATGGCAAAGTTTTTGAAATATTTAACAGCCCCATTATTTTTTCGTGATGATGACACGTTCATTCGATGCAGGGACATCTTCCATGATGCTCTCGCCAAATCCGGCCTGGCGGAACATGCGGTCATATTCACTGAAGACATAAGCGTCTCCGGCAGGAGTCGTGGCCAACATTATCAGGCAGAACTCGGCCATCGGCGCTGGAGAAATGCGATCTTCATTGGGAATAAATTCCAGCGTGATCACATATCCTCCCGGCTTAAGTGAGCCATGAACCTTTTTCAAAAAAGCCTCGCAGGTAGGCACATCGAAGTGATGCAGGAAATTTGTGAGAAGGATCACGTCATAGTCTTTCTCAAATTCCACCTCAAAGGCACTCCCCGGCAATTCATGAAATCGCTTGGTGATCCCGGCTGATTGAGCATTCTCTCTGGCGACTGTCAACACATTGGGCCAGTCCTGAGCCGTAATGACGGCCTCCGGTAGCTTTCGAGCGATTTCGATGCCGAACACCCCATGACCCGCCGCCACATCCAAAACCTTGCGGATACCCGGGGCTTCCTGCTTGAGCCAGGTGGCAATCCACTCAGCCGGACCTTTCATTAAGGGAACCATGGACCGGGCAAACGTCACCCAATCCGGATGTTCCGGTGCCAAGGTTCCTTTCTCCCCGACCACTGTTCCTCCTTTCCGAACGGCACCAGTGAGCTGTTTGAATCCCTCCACGAGGGGGAATGACAACATAAAGTTCATCGTCGGGCCTAAATAGGCCGGCGAAGTCTTTGTTAAAAATAACTCCGAATCCGGAGTCAACCGGTATTCCTCCCCCTGTTTGGTCAGAAAACCTCCCACCGTCAGATAATCGCCCAACATTCTCAGTCCCCGTTCAGAACCTTCGCATCGTTGAGCTAAAGCCTTGGGGGTACTGTGGCCTTCCGCGATGGCGGAAAACACGTCCAGTTCGATGGCTGATTTCAATGCCGCCGTCCGCATATGCCCGTTGACTGTTTGAAAAAATAATTGAGGTGATGGTCCTTCGGATGATTTCATGGTCGTCATGTGTTCTCCTCTATAAGACAGCGCGAAGAATAAACCGGTGTTGAGGCCTGTACCCCTTGGGACAAACTATGCAGGAAGATTACAGCACCAGGGGTTTGATCGGCGCCAGCACCACTTTCGGGTCACGCTTCCAATCCACCTCCGGCGCATCGACATAGAGTTCCACTTCGTTTCCATCGGGATCCTGAAGATAGAGACTTTGGCTGACGGTGTGGTCACTCATACCATCAATCGTGATACCCGCCTGATCCAGATCCTGCTTGGCAGCACGAAGGTCATCAAGACTCTCTCCAACTTTAATGCCAATATGATAGAGGCCACGCCTCCTTCCTGAAGGCGGTCCTGGAACATCGCCGACTTCAATCAACAGGAGTTCATGATGAGTCCGGCCAGAGGTGAGCGCCGCCGCTTTCCCTCCGAAAATCTGTCCGACTTCCTGAAACCCCACTACATCACGATAGAATATCAAAGACTGGTCGAGATTTTTGACGTAAAACACCACATGTCCTA
>JBGSSO010000266.1:0-8386 GCA_041737015.1 Nitrospirales bacterium | reverse complement strand
GAGGTGACCGGCGGTGAACCATTGCATCAACCCGGCTCTCTGGTATTGTTAACACAATTATGCGAGGCTGGATTTCAGGTGATGCTGGAAACCAGTGGGGCGTTTGATATTGCCAACGTGGATGAGCGGGTTTCGATTATTTTGGATGTGAAATGCCCGGGGAGTGGAATGACGGACCGGATGCGGTGGGATACCATCACGCATTTGTCCGGAAAAGACGAAGTGAAGTTTGTTTTGAGGGACCGGGCCGATTACGAGTGGGCGCGCGATATCGTGAAACAATATTCATTGGGAGACCGCTGTCCCGTCCATATGAGTCCGGTCTTTGGAGTCCTCCATTTGCAATCCCTGGCTGAATGGATTCTGGAAGATCGACTGCCTGTTCGTTTTCAACTCCAATTGCATAAAGTGATCTGGGATCCTCAAACCCGCGGCGTGTAACGCAACAGGAAGAGGGTCGTTTTACGGTAGGGGCAATTTATTTATTGAGGAGGCGTATGAATATTCTGGTGAAGAGTGGTGAAGCCACCGCTGCAACAACGGACGTGTTGGTATGTTTGGAATATGAACAAGACAAAACCTGGAGCAAAGCGGTCCAGCCGGTCGACCAGAAACTCGGTGGACAATTGAGCACCTTGCGCAAAAGCGGAGAATTTTCCGGCAAGCCCAATAACGTCGCGTTGCTGCATATCGATGGGAAAGTGTCTGCCAAACGCGTGCTGCTTGTCGGCCTTGGAACACGAGAGACCGTGACTTTGGAACGAATTCGTCAGGCGATGGGGACCGCTGCCAAACGTGCACGCACCGCCAAAGCCAAAGGGATTGTTTGCGTGATGCCGGACGTGCCAAAGGGCACTGGTCCTATGGATGAAGTGGCTCAAGCCATGGTGGAAGGGGCAGTTCTTGGCGAATATCGGTTTAATGAGTACCGCACGGACCGCACAGACGACAACCATTCCTTGCAATCCTGCACCCTACTCATCGCCTCCAACTCTCACCTGGAAGAGGCCAAAGATGGCGCCAAACGTGGACAAATCCTTGGTGAAGCGACCTGTTTCGTCCGGGATTTGTGTAACCACCCCGCTAATGTGATGACGCCTTCCCGCGTCGTCACCGAAGCCAAAAAAATCGCCAGGGAGGCCAAAGTCCGCCTCAAAGTATTGGACCGCAAGCAGCAGGAAAAACTCGGCATGGGCGGCTTGTTGGGGGTCTCTCGAGGTAGCATTGAACCGCCCCAATTCATCATTCTGGAATATATGGGTGGCCCTCGCACGCAAAAACCCATTGTCTTTGTCGGCAAAACAGTGACATTCGATAGCGGTGGTATCTCCTTAAAACCATCAGAAAACATGGAACAGATGAAGGCGGACATGACTGGCGGAGCCGAGGTATTGGCGACGATTCGAGCCGCCTCACGGCTCAAGCTCCCGGTGAATGCGATCGGCCTCTTGCCTGTGACGGAAAACATGCCTGGAGGACGAGCGACCAAACCCGGCGATATCCTTACCATGCTCTCCGGAAAAACGGTGGAAGTCCAAAATACCGATGCCGAAGGTCGGTTGATTCTTGCTGACGGCTTGGCCTATGCCTCACGGCTCAAACCCGCCTGCGTGATTGACATCGCCACACTGACCGGTGCAGCTGCTGTCGCGTTGGGACAGTTCGCGATTGGCATGTTGGGTAATGACGACACCGTGAAAGCCGCCCTCAAAAAGGCTGGCAATCATGCCGGAGAACGGGTATGGGAAATGCCCCTATGGGATGAATATTTCGAGCAGCTAAAAAGTGACGTGGCGGACATGCGGAATATCGGTGGGCGCGGAGGCGGAATGATTACCGCGGCGATATTCTTATCAAAATTCGTCGGAGACCATCCCTGGGTCCATTTGGACATTGCCAGCACCGATTGGGGTACAACAGAACGGCCGTATATTCCTAAAGGTCCGACAGGTATCGGGACCCGGTTGCTTATTCAATATTTACTGAATCACGTCAATCGCTAGGCCGCCACACGCGCGATGTCTATCGCTGAACTCGTAGGGCAACTCTGCATGATCGGGTTCGAAGGGACGGAGGTTACTCCGGACCTTCGAGCCTGGATGCAGGAATTCCGACCAGGAGGGATCATTCTCTTTTCCCGCAATTTGGTTGACCCTGTCCAAATTGCCCACCTCACGAACGACCTCCAAGCCCTGGCCGGTGACATCCCACTGCTCATCAGCATCGATCAAGAAGGCGGGCGCGTCTCCCGCCTTCCTTCAGGCTTTACCATTTTTCCTCCTGCATCGACCGTCGCGCACTCGGGATCCACGGAACTGGCCTACCAAGCGGCAGCCGTAACCGCCAAGGAGTTGCGCGCCGTAGGCATTAATATGAATATGGCACCGGTTCTGGACATTCATACGAATCCCTCCAATCCCATTATCGGAGATCGGGCGTTTGGAACCGAGCCGGAACAGGTGTGCCTCATGGGAGCGGCCACTCTCGCGGGCCTGCACGATCATCGCGTATTGGCCTGTGGAAAACATTTTCCTGGTCATGGCGATACCAGTACCGATTCACATGTGGAACTGCCGGTGGTCCACGCCACCCGTGAACGGCTGGAGAACGTGGAACTCAAACCTTTTCAATACGCCATTGATCATGGTCTCCATGCCATGATGACGGCCCACGTCCACTATCCCGCCCTCGACCCCACACATCCCGCAACCCTCTCTACCATTATCTTGACAGACATGCTTCGGCAGCAGATGGGGTTTTCTGGTGTCATCTTGAGCGACGACTTGGAGATGGGCGCCATTGTGAACCATTCGGCAGTCGGCGAGGCCGCTGTGCACTCGTTGCAAGCCGGAGTGGATATGTTATTAGTATGCAAAACCCGCAGGCTCGCGACCGATACCATTAAAGCTGTTTGTGGTGCCGTTGAATCCGATGTATTGGATAAAAGCCGCCTTGAGGCTAGCCTGGACCGCATCGCCTCCGTCAAAAAGCAGTTTGTCTCACCCTATTACCCAATCGACATTCCCTCCATCCCTGAAACCGTCGGCATTTCTGCTCATCGCCACGTGTTAGCTCAGATTCAAGACCAGCTTCGCACCTGGACCTGAATGCACAAAAAGATAAGACGGATTCCCAGAAAGGCTCCAATAAGCAGTGGGAGGTTCGTCTCGATTTAGGACACGTTATGGATGCCGACTACTCTCACCTCGCCAAGTGAAAAAAGAAGGGTCTGGCCCAATTCTGGACATTCCCTACAAAGATTTGTTTAGCTACCAACCTTGCTGGATAAATCGACACAACCATTCATCCATTCTTATTGCTGATGACAGAATTTCATGATTCATTTCTGGAGCAAGGAGCATGGCTATGGCATTGAAAAAAGGTGACATTATCGACGAACGCAAACGGTATCCGGATTCCTGCGGACTGGTGCTCAAGGTGATGAGCGGTGGCGAAGGGTTTGAAAAAATTCGGTGTTGCGGACATGACCTGACCCTGGAAGACGTGGTTCCCTCGTTTAACCAAGAGCGTGGGCGCCGGGCAGGAGCCTTGGCAGTCGGCATGCCCCTGGATGAGAAAATAGTTGCGACTGATTCCTGTGGACTTCGCCTAATGGTGATGGCGGGGGGAGAGGGGTTTCAGGAAGTCATCTGCTGCGGTCATTCGTTTGGGGCGAGAGCCATTCAGAGTTTAGAGTTTGGTCAGATGCGGGGAGAGGATACCAAGCAGGAGCAAATCCCCAATACGCCTCATCAAGGAACCGCATAAGAGGACATATTCGATATGTTAGGGTGGACTCCAGAATCAATTAAACAATGGGTCCGATGGATGCAGTTCCTGGACCGGTGGGGCTATATCACGGCCTGCTTGAGTTTTCTTCTCGTAGGCATGTTGGTTTTCGGTTACAGTTGGGTAGCCTATGCTCAATCGGTACAGACCGAGTTCTTGCCAGCCACCATCACGTTACTGAATGACCTGTTGTTCGTCATCATTCTTTTGGAGTTGTTTCGCACGGTATTAGGCTTCTTACAAAACGACCGTATTCGACTCGAACCCTTCCTCCATGTGGGGATCATCGCTTCTGTCCGAAGAATTCTCACCGCTGGTGCGGAATTCTCGCACCAGGACTCCGTCCCTGAAGACATCTTTCGTCATTACCTCATGGATATGTCCTTGCATGTCATCGTGATTTTGGTCCTCATGATCGCATTATATCTTCACCGAAAATCCGAGCTCCCTGTAGAACCTGTTTTCAACAAATAGCCCTTCCGAGTTCCTGGAAAATTCTGTTTCTCATTCCTCTTCCCTCAATCACATTATTGTCATAAATACCTGATGAACTTCTTCGGTTCATATTGCATACCGCCTGGGGCTGTGGCAGTATACCCTCCTTTTTAGACGACAATCTGTTGTGTTGGTCATCATGGATTCTCTTCCTGAACTAGTCGGCACGGTCCATATTATCTTGGGCCCTTATCGAGGAAATCCGATTGCACTGTACATGTGCCAGGATGAGTCTACCTGCCAGATTTCTCCTCGCATCTATCCGTGGAATCAAACGGTTGGAACCGGAGAGACCCCCAATAAGGCCGCCGCAGACTTTGAAGCCAGGTGGAAAGAGACGGACTTGGCCGACGATATGTATACCGGCCCTCATTGGGAAGGTGGCATCAAGCCCGAAAAACCCAAACCCGTCCCTCCTCCCAAACCTGCCACTCCCGCTGCAGCCAAGACAGAGGCCGCACAAGACACCAAAAATCCTTTACCTAAATCACCCGCCCCGCCGGATCCACCACAACTAGCTCCAGAATCTGAAGACGCGGCTTCGTAAGAACTCCCAGTCCTCTTATACGTAGTGAGTATTCTCTTTCCTTAAGATTTTCTGCGAACCAACCTAAAACGGTCTGGACAGGCTAAGTTCGGCTGGCGGCAAACTGTCTGGCGGATTGTATCAACGCGGTAAATAGACGTTTCTGAATCGGGTCGTGCCGGTATAAAAACTCCGGATGCCATTGGACCCCAAGCCAAAAAGGATGACAAGAGGCTTCAATGGCTTCAATGACTCCATCGGGAGCAATTCCAGTGACTTGAAAGGACGATGGAACAGATTTGATAGATTGATGGTGTGAGCTATTCACCGCAATACTCAACCGCTTCGCGATGCGCTGAAGTAAGCTGGTGGGTTCAATGTCAATCAGATGGGCTGTTTTAGTTGCCGGTTTGGTGGGACGATGTTCAATTTTCGTCGACAATTGAGAGGAAATATCCTGCACCAAGGTTCCTCCCAAGGCCACGTTCATGGATTGCATACCTCCGCAGATGCCCAGGGTCGGCAACCCCTGACGAAAGGCCAACTTGGATAGTCCAAGCTCAAGTTGGGCGCGCTCTTCGCTCATTCGCTGAAAAGGATACCGCTGCTTTTCCCCATACAACTCAGGGGCTAAATCCGATCCGCTCCCGGTCACCAGAAGACCATCCAGCCGTTGTAAAAGATATTTCTGTTTGGCCAGGCCACGGACCAGGGGAAGCACTAGAGGCACTCCCCCGGCCTCTTGGATTGCCTGAAGATACCTGGCTCGCAAAAAATAGGTGGGCTCTTTCCCCCCCATATCCTTCCGATTTCCAGGGTTGAAATCTGGTGTGATTCCAATGATAGGGTTGACCATGCCAGTCGATTCAACTCGGGCGGGTTTGATCTTTCGGTCTATAGCGCTTGATCCTCGTATGCAGAGACCCCAATAAATCGAACAGGTTCATTACCCTTCAGATGATCGGGGGTGATGACATACGTGCCATAGAAGCTCGGTTCCCATACGGCTTTTGCCGTTTCAATGTCACCACCCGTCAATCCATAGGTAAACGTCCCCACAACCCCACCCAAGATGGCATAGGCAAACTTAAAAGGAAAATAGACCACGGTCAGCAATGCACTGCCAATCCCAAGGGCCGCCTCATTGGTTGGGCTCGATAATTCTTGTTCGGCAGCCAGACTCACCCCCGTGGCACCCAGGCCTACGACCAGGGAAAACGCCAACAACACGCATACCCCGGTCACTTGTTTAAGCACACCTCGCAAAAACCCCTTGGATTGCCTCATAAGGAATACTCCTCCCTGTTTAATTTTTTTTCAAACCTTATTATTGGTATTTTAAACCTGAATGATTCGTTAGTCTTCTGTTTTTAAATACAAAATAGAAAATTATAGCAAATTTGGTACCTTTATAGTGACTGGGTGCCCTCTTCCGTTTCCACCAGATCCAACTCGATAAAAATTTGCCTCTTGATTTCCTCGGCTTCCCGCTCAACTACCTCATCCGTCTCAGCAATGAGAGCGTCGCCTGAAACCTGGATATTCTCCTGCTTGATTCCCTGGTGAATAAAGGCATGAAGCTTGTGGAAGCACAGCAATTGCACCAATAAATCATGACTTTTTTCCCGATAGCCTCCCCGGTCTTCTACCGGAACGGTCCTCAGAATAACTTCCAACCATGACGAATGCTGAAGGAGACCTTCGAGCCTGGTTATTTGGTTCTTCTTCATTACCACCTCGACTTGTACTCCGCCTTTCCAGCTGCGTTTTTTGACATTAAACACACAGTGTACTGAATCTGAGGCACCTTCAACGGCTTCAGGGCCGTAAAACAGCGTAATCCGAAAGAGGGGAATTTGAGGCGGTGAGAGTAATGACATTCTGGATCTACTTGCTTCTTAAAAGGCATAACACAAAAAGAAGAATACGCCAAAACTTGGATTGAGCATAGAGTTCCAAGCCTACCGCATTTAGGTTGACACTCGTCAATCTTGAAAGATAGAGTCTTTTTAGTTGTAAATTTTCACAGTGAGCTGAAGAGAAAGGGTTTTTTCTATGTTCGGAACCATGGGGTTCTCTGAACTCATGATTATTCTGGTGATCATCCTGATTATTTTCGGGGCAGGTCGCCTCCCACAAATCGGAGAAGGTGTGGGGAAAGCCTTAAAAGGCTTTAAAAAAGAGGTTGCCGATATCCCACAACCTGTGGACCCCAATGATCCAGGACCAACGGCACCGCCTGAAACGACACAGGCCCAATCCCAACCGACAACCCCGGCAGGCACCCCGACAAATCAGCCATTCCAGCCTGGTCCTGAACAAACACCGGGAACCACTGCCGCGTTACTTTACCAGGGAGCAGGGCCTCAGGTGGTTCAGCCTTCATCTAAATCTGCTGGGACTTCTAGTTCTCCTCAAACCACGACAACCCCTTCTACCCCGCCACCGATGTCCATGGAGGATAGGCAAGCGCAACCAGCCCCTATGGCTTCCAGGCAATATCCCGCTCTCCCGGCTGGGGCACAAGCGAAGCCCGTGCTGAAGCGACCTGCGGCTGTTGTGAATAAACAAGCTGTGGCCCGTGTCCAAGCTCAACAAGCAGCAATGAAAGCCCAGACTTCCCAGCAATCCGGATTAGCTCCACGAGATATGCAATCCTTGGGAGAGGGTTTGGGAAGTGCCGTACGTACCTTCCGGGATGCCGCGGCGGATATTAAAAATTCGATCGATCCTCAAATGCGCACCATTCAAGCTGAACTGGAGTCTGCCGAAAAAGAGATGCAAGACTCCATCGAAGTGGCTAAAGAGCCTCTGACTCCCAAAGAACCTTCCGGATCTGCATAAGCCTTTCTTGCTACCATTCCCTACCAATATTGCTACCGTTATCGGAGCAATTTATTTCTTTGGACTCATTGGTTGTGTCATTGAATCACCACCTGAATCACCCGAAACCGTCACCGAACGACTTATTCCACTTCTGACGGATACTCAGACTGATACTCGACGGACCGCAGCCTTATCACTTGGGAAAATTGGCGACCCTCAGGGCATTCCAGCCCTTGTTCTCGCATTGTCGGATCCAGATGACCAGGTTCGACAATCGAGTGCGTGGGCCTTGGGAACGATGGCCGATTCTCTATCAGATCAGTCTCTGGTTGCGTTGGTTCAGCACCTTACGGATCCCTCCGATTCAGTCAAACAGGCTGTGGTAATGGCCTTGGGTCGGACAGATGTGCAGGAGGAATTATTGCAGGTGTTAACCGAAGCTTACGCTATTTCCACAATTGACACCCAAAGAACCATTATCCAATCTCTTGCTCACTTTGAATTTCCCTTTTCCTATTCCGTGTACCTCCAAGCACTGGAAAGTCCAGATTCTCTCACTCGACAATCCGCAATTGCAGGGCTCGGTGAATTAGGCGACCCCCGAGGACTCCCGTTCTTACGCACCCATCTTCTCCAAGATCCAAGCGTGGGTGTGCGATCAGAAGCCGCGTATCGTTTAGGCAAATTAGGGACCAGCGCGGATGTGCTTGCACTGAAACAAGCCATGGAAACAGACCAGACTCCCAATGT
>JBGSSO010000196.1:0-8623 GCA_041737015.1 Nitrospirales bacterium | reverse complement strand
CCTGGCAGCTTAATGGTCTGTTCAGCCATTTTGGGACTTTTCCTCTCGCAGGGGTTTCTTAGCGTTTCTCCCTCCTATGCAGAGGTGACTGGTGCCTCCCAAGCGGATTCATCTCCCATTCAGGATTCTGCCGAAGCGCATTTGCGCTTGGGAATTGATTTTTTTCTCACGGATGAACTGGATGTGGCTATTGATGAGTTTCGGGAGACTGCTCGTCAACGACCCGGCTATGCCGATGCCTATCATAATCTTGGGGTGGCCCTGGCCAAAACGGGGGATTTAACCGGGGCCATTGCGGCCTGGTCGCAAGCGGATCGTTTGGATTTTCAGACGGCCTCATTGCGGTATCACCTGTCAGCCCTGGTTTCTTATAACTATGGCATCTCCCTGGTGCGAGATGGTCGGCTTGCGCAGGCGCTGGCGCAATGGCGGGCGGCCCTTCGTCTTCAGCCTGATTTTTTCGAAGCCCATTATGCGTTGGGATTGGGGTATTTGGCTGCAGGAGATCCTGTGCAAGCTGTGGCCCATTTTCAGGCGACCCTTCACGATGCGTCTAAGTGGGCGCATGCCTATGAAGCCTTGGGATTGGCCTATTTTGCATCACACGAGAATATTCTGGCCGAGCAGGCCTGGAGGCAGGCCCTGGCTTTGGAGCCCGATCTCCCCAAGGTTCATGCCAATTTGGGATTACTTCGTTTGCAGGAGGGAAATTATCAAGAGGCGATTGAACATTCCCGGCACGCGTTGACACTTCAACCCAACCTTGTGGCCGCGCATTACAATGTCGGCGTGGGGTTGTTTGCGAAAGGAGACGAGTCAGCCAGTGTCTCATCACTGGAAATGGCCCTTTCTCTCGATCCCAGATTAACTTCAGCCAGGTTGCTGCTTGGTGTCGTGTGGAGTCGAATGGGGAATTGGGCGCAGGCCGCTTCCCTCTGGCGAGAGGCATTACGCCACGATCCCTTTGCCAAAGATGGGGTATGGCTCCATTACAATTTGGGAGTCGCCATGGCTGCAATGGGACTTGTCGACGAGGCGGAGGCTGAATTTGCCGTGGTGACTGTGCAACGTCCTGAATGGGCTCCGGGGTGGTCTCAGTGGGGCGCGGCGCTTATGGCGACCCGACAATGGGAAAAGGCCGTGGTCGCCCTGGAATCCGCTGCTCGGTTGCAACCGGCCTGGGCCCACCTCCATTTTGCCATTGGCAAAGCCCAGGCTGAAGAGGGAAGGTTATCTCAGGCCGCCGCAGCCTTTCAGCGAGCGGTCGAGGTTGAACCTCAATTTGTCGACGCATGGTTTCATTTGGGTGTGGTGCTTCGTGCTCAGAACCGGACCAGTGACGCGGTCGAGCCGCTCCGTCTGGCGGCGGAAGGCGGATCGGGCGAAGCCCAAAGCCTGTTGGCTTCGATGTATGCCAATGGCAGTGGCCTGGATCGCAACATACCCCTGGCCATGTTGTGGTGGTTTCGGAGTAGTCAGGCGTCAATGCAAGATTCGCTCATGCAGACGGCCAAAGAACAGCTCTCGCAATTCCGTCGGGGCCTTCATCGACACCTCTTTTCGGTCAATGACCGGCAGGAGGTTATAACCGGCTTTGGTCTCATTCGAGAAGATCTTCACCGTTTCGCTCCTCCCCATCGTGTGTCCACTCAGGTGGGCCATGATGAAGTGACCTGGGATCACCTGACCCCAACTAAGCCGGTGGTCGCATGGGTGATCGACCAGGCTTTGGCTTGTGATCAGTCTGCCCAACACACACTTCATGCCTGGTATGCGAAGGGAGAGCGTGGCCGGTTGGTCCCAGCAGATCCCCAGATTCGAAATTATTTTCTGCAAACGGCGAAAGAAGGAGATCCCTTTTCCTGTCAGGTCGTTCGAACCGTTGCCACCGAATCGGCTGAGCGTTTTTCAGCAGACTGGCAATTGGCGGCAAACGGGTGTCCGGACCAGACCGTCATGCCGGGATTGTAATTTCGAGCCATCTTTCATGTATGGGAGTGGGAACTTCCTGAATTCTCTATGATTAGGACATCAATGACGGATCGATCCAAGACCATGGCATTGGCCCTCGCCTTTTCACTATTGAGCACGGTGATGGCCTTTAGCGTTTCCTCCCTTCTTCCCCAGGGAGAACGATGGTTAACTGATTGGCAACTGACTCACATGGCTCCTGGACCCATCGACCCTTCTATTGTGTTGGTGACGGTTACGGAGAGCACGAGTCCCGCATTATGTGGGGAAGGACGATGGAATCTTTCGGTGTTGGAGTCGACACTGTTGGCCCTTCATGAGGCTGGCGCCGCCGTCATCGTTCCCTCAATTGATGTGTCCTTGCCGATAGCCTCGGAATGTGGTGGATTGGCTGGACTGGTTCGACTGGCTGAAGTGACCAAACGAGTCGGGCCTGTGGTCTACCCGGATTCGGTTCCTCCCGTCTTGGCGGATGCGGCAACGGCCTTAGGGACGCTGGACATGATACCTGATGAGGATGGGGTGTTTAGGCGTGTGGAGTCCCATGCTCCCTCGGCTGGTTCATCGCCGCATCCTCCGATCGCTCTTGTAATCGCCCCCTTGATGTCGAAGGAGGCAATGACTCTCAATCCCGGGGTCATCGACAATCAGCTTCGGTTCGTTGGGCGCTGGAAGAATCCTCCATTTTCCACACATGTCTTTGCCGACGTATGGAACATTATCCAGAGTAAAGATCGCGATCAATTAACCAAGTTGTTTCGCGGAAAAGCGGTGATGCTTTTTTCTCTTGTGTCGAAGCAACCAACTCTTTCAACCCCGTGGGAATCGGCGGTGCCGGCAGAATTTCTTGAAGCCGCATTGACCAATGCGGTACTGACAAACGGGTGGATTTCCACCCCTCCTGTATGGGTCGCTCTTCTTCTGACGGGAATTGTATGCCTAGTCTTCGCCTGTTTCCTTCTTTGGGAGACTCCGCCAACCCGCCTGGGGATGATGAGCCTAGCCGTAATCCTTCTTGCGGGGCTTGCTCTGCTGTGGGGACGTCATAGTGGTTGGGTGTGGCCGATTTTGAGTACAGGACTGGCTTTAGGAATGACCATAGGGGGAACGCTGGTTTGGCGGTTGTCCAGGTCGCGGTCGATTATCCAACGGCGGATTACCCAGGGGCGACAGCAGCTACAACAATTGGAAACAGAGCTGGCAGAGAGACAGCAGCATGTCCGGGAACTCGAGACTCACTTACATGTGGCACAGGATCATGCCCACCAGTCGGCAACGGTTATTGAAGGGTTAGAAGCTCTGCAAGGGGGGGTGTCCCGCCAATTGGATATTTCTGAAGCCGAGATAGAAGAAACCCGACGACAGATTGAGAGATTGCAGCGGGAATTGGAGGATCTTCGTCGGCAGGTGCCGGCTATGCAGCATGCCGGGCATCAGATGCCCGAATCCCGCGAGAATCAGGCATTACTTCAAGAATGTGAGTCGCTTCATATTCTGACCCGTGCTCCTTCGGTTCTGCGCGTTTTTCAGGATTTAAAAAAAGCGTCAGGGACCCGGAGCCCCATTCTTCTTTTTGGAGAAACGGGCACTGGTAAAGAGGTGTTTGCTCGAGCGGCACATGCGTTGAGTCCCCGGCATCGTGGGCCATTTGTGTCGGTGAATATGGCAGCTATCCGGTCGGAGTTATTTGAAGGAGAATTGTTCGGCCATGTGAAGGGGGCCTTTACGGGAGCCGTCGGCCGCGAGGGTTATATTGAAACGGCGAATGGGGGAACGCTCTTTTTGGATGAAATCGGCGAACTCCCATCCGATTTGCAAGCAAAATTACTGCGGTTCCTGGAGGACGGGTCATTTCACCGGGTCGGAGAAAGCCGGCTGACTCAGGTGGATGTGCGAATTATTGCGGCGACAAATTGCAATCTTCAACAGGATGTGGAGGCAGGCCGATACCGGGAAGATCTCTATTATCGGTTACGGAGTATTGTGTTGACTCTGCCTCCTCTCCGGGAACGAGGGGAGGAAGACTGTCTGCTGTTGGCTCAATCCTTCCTGCAGCATTTTTCCCGGCAACAGAATCGAATGGATTTGAGGTTCACGCAAGGTGCGTTGGAGGCGATGACGGCCTATCCATGGCCTGGCAATATTCGAGAACTTCGACAAACCGTGGCCCAGGCGGTGGCGTTGGCCAACGGGTCCCTCATTACCGAAGCAGATTTGCATCTCAGTCGCCCGGTCATGCCGTATGTGAAGGGTGAGGGACATGGTCTGGTGGAATTGGACCGATTGGAGGACGACATGGTGTTGGAATGCCTGCGCCGCCATAGATTCGATATGCAGGCGACAGCCAAGGCATTAGGGTGGGATCGCAGCACCGTCACCCAACGCTTGAAGGGTCTCGGATTTCAAGCCTTAGTCGACTATCACGGGAATATAGAAGCGGCGGCGCAGGCGTTGGCAGGGGATGAAAATTTGACGCGAATGGTGGAAAGACGGTTGCGGGAGTATTCCAAAAATTTACTCCCTTCTTCCAAACACTATTCGTCCGTTGAAGTCGCAATTGCCGACTGTCGGAAACGGTTTCGCAATCTTCCGGAGCGTCATTTTCCGGCAGTCGAGCAGTTGGTGCGCCAGCGTTTTATTATGCCGGAACAAATTTCAATGCCGCGGAATTAATGCAATATCGTAAACCAGTCGGCTGTGGGCCATCATCAAAAATGTGTCCCTGGTGGCCGCCGCAGCGGGCACAGTGAACTTCGGTCCGGGGATAAATAATTTTCCAGTCGGTTCGAGTTTCGACCACTTTTTCCGAAATCGGTTGCCAAAAACTGGGCCACCCGGTTCCGCTGTCGAATTTCGTATCGGAAGAAAAGAGTGGCAGTTCGCATCCCGCACATTGGTAAATGCCTTTGGCTTTACTTTGGTGATATTCATTGGTAAAGGGCGGTTCTGTGTCTTCATGCCGTAAGACCCGATATTGCATGGGGGTTAAGAGCGCCTTCCACTCTTTATCCGTTTTCGTTATTTTGGTAATGTCGGATTCCCCGGTTGAGGGATTGGGAGCGGCCAAGGCCACGCCGAGGGTTTTAGCGAGAACTCCAAAGCCCAATGCCATGCCGATTTTCATAAAATTTCTCCTGTTTACATTCACGTTTATAGACATCTGATATCCCTCCTCTGAGTTGAGACGGTGGAGATTCTCCCCTGTTCCATCCCACCTGATATACTGTACCAGTCTTGCCAAGGTAAAAAAAATTACAGAGTTAGTCATGAGGCCTTTGACTGAAAGAAGGAAAATTTTTACACTATAGAAAACCAAAAGAAAAGGAGGGTTGACTCAGGATTTCGTCATCCGAAAAACAGGCCGGAAGGTGTTGGATGTTTCACAAATTTAACGAACAGCCAAAGAAGGAGTGTCTATGGATGAACAATCGCTGGATGTAAAAATTGAGAGCCGAAACGTTGGCATGACCCCTCGGTGGAAAGCCGAAATTGAGAGACGGACTGAGGCGTTGCAGACGGATACCATTCGCATCATTCATGCCCGTGTCACCCTCACCAAAAATGCCCATCATAAAAAAGGTGCTGATAACGCGGAGGCGCTGGTTGTCGTGACGCTTCCCCGGCGTCGAACGGTGACCGCCAGAAAAGAATCGAAAACCTTTGAAGAAGCCATTCGCTCAGCCTTTCAGGCCATAGAGCATGAACTCGATAAAGTAGAAGAAAAACGGTTGGCCCGCAATGCCAAGGCTACAGCCAAAAGAGTCGAAAAAGCCATGGCGCTAACTGCTGTCTGACCTTACATTTTAATGAGAGGCATGGGGGTGGGCATTCTGTCCACCCCCGACTGACCTCTTTCTCATCCTGTCCCCGGGTTTTTCTTAAAGCCTCACACTTGTAGCATTTTTACAAAAAACCTCGCTCGCTGTTTCCCTCCTATGTTCGTCCACAGTCTCTTGAGGTTGGGTGGACATCGGATGTATGGAATCTTCGTTCTCACTATGGGCGTACCTCACAAAGAAGGTATGAGGAGAAAATGGCCAATAAGAGAGAAGAAAGGCGGAGAAAGGGAAGGATTTGGAATGACTTACCTGACGGGAAGATGAAGCAGTTCTTTGCCGGCGTTCATGATTTCGGTGAGTCGCTCAGGGGTTTTGGCTTCGCCATAGCATCGGACGAGGGATTCGGTTCCAGATAGTCGAATAAGATACCAGGAGTCATCCGGTAGGATGAGTTTGCACCCATCCAGTTTATTGACATGGATGACCTCCGCTCCCGCAAGCTCAGAAGGTGGATGTTCAAATACCTGCTTGACCTGTGCCTTGAGGTGTTCGCTCATCGGCAGATCTTGTCGTGTCGTGAACGCCGCTCCGACTCGATCAAAGAGGTCTTTCAGTAACTCCTGAACGGTCTGTCCGGTAAAGGCGACCATCTCTGCGACCAACGCCCCGGCCAATATCCCGTCTGTTTCCGGCACATGGCCCTTGATGGACATCCCGGCGCTTTCTTCCCCGCCAAAGACCACTTCCCCCTTCGCAAGCAATTCGCCGATGTATTTGAATCCGACCGGGGTTTCGTGAACGGTGAGTCCATGGTGTGCCGCCACGGCATCAATGAGATGAGTGGTGGCGACCGAGCGGGCAACTCCACCGGTCCATTGCCGACTGCGAATGAGATAATCCAACATGAGCGCCAAAATGTAGTTGGCCTGAATGAAGGTGCCGTCGGCATCCACGATCCCAAACCGGCCTCCGTCTCCGTCGGTCGCCAGGCCGAGGTGTGCACCTTCGCGGCGAACGGTCTCTTTCAGGTCCTGAAGTGTCTCGTCGGTCGGTTCCGGTCGACATCCTCCAAAATACGGATCTCGCCAATGATGGAGGACGGCCATTTTTGCACCGGCTTGTCGGAGGAATTCATCCAGATAATGCCTGGAGGTTCCATAGAGGGGATCAAAAATCACCCGGATCCGGCCGTTCCGGATGCGGTCGCGATCCACCAGCGATTCCAGGGCCTTCAAGTACTCGGGTTGCGGGTCGAAATGCCGCACCATGCCTTCGTGGGTGGCCCGCTCCCATGGAAGCCATTTGATGTATTCCCCATGCAACAGGGGTAGGATGCGCAATTCAATGGCCTTGGTGGTTTCCGGCAGGGCCGGTCCTCCCCAGTCCGGTGTAAATTTGATCCCATTCCATTCATGAGAATTGTGGCTGGCTGAAAAGTTAATGCCGCCTGATAACTTACGGCTCACCACATGGTAGGAGATGGCCGGAGTCGGGGTATCCCGGTCGCAAATCAGACAAGGGATGCCATGGGCCGCCATGACTTCTGCGGCCACTTTGGCAAAATGCTCCCCTAAAAATCGTGCGTCGTAGCCAATAAGGATACCTTGTTGCCCCAGCTTCTGTTGACGGAGAAATTGAGCGATACCCTGGCACACGATCCGGATGTTCCGGACCGTAAAGTCCTCGGCCACAATGGCCCGCCACCCTGAAGTCCCGAATTTAATGGAGTCCATGTGTGATGAATGGTCGAAATGGAGCAGGAATTTCTCAGCAGGAAATAAGCATTACAGGATTTTGGGTGTTAATTCCCAAAAGATTTACAGAATAGAAGATTTTTCTTCATTTGCCAATCGGGTAGCGTGAGTTTTTTAAAAGATGTCTGAGAAATTTTCTTAACGGGCTCTGATCTTGGTTAGAAGGAAAGAAAAAGATAGTTCAGGAAGAAAGAATATGTTGACCTTCCTGTATTGATTTGCCTGTGACCAGGCGATGTCTCTTTTACGAGGGGGATAGTTCACACCAGACTGGGGTGTGGTCGGAAGGTTTGTCCATCCCACGCGGACTCCGATCCACATCTGCTGCGACTAACCGATCCGCTGCCTGGGGAGAGAGCAGGAGATGGTCGATGCGCAACCCTTCGTCCCGATTCCATCGGCCAGCCTGATAATCCCAATAGGTGTAGAGACCTAATTCGGGGTGCAGGGCTCGAAGGGCATCGGTGTATCCGAGATGGCAAAGGGCGCGAAAGCGGGCACGGGATTCGGGGCGGCAGAGGGCGTCGTCGGCAAACCCCTTTGGATCATAGACGTCATGGTCGGTGGGACACACGTTAAAGTCTCCCCCTAACACCACAGCTTCTTCCAGGGCTAAGAGCGACTGCGCATGCGTGATCAGTCGATCCAACCAGGCAAGTTTATAGACAAACTTTTCTGTTTCCACTGGATTCCCATTGGGTAAATAAATGGAAGCTACTCGGACGTTGCCTACCACTGCTTCCACGTAGCGGGCTTGTTCGTCAGAAGGGGCACCAGGCAGTGCGGTGTGTTCGATCTCGATTGGGGCTTTGGAGAGGATTGCGACTCCGTTGTAGGTTTTTTGTCCGACTATGGCCATATTATAGCCCAGCTCCTCGATTTCCATTCTGGGAAACTGGTCCTCAGTCGTTTTAAGTTCTTGCAGCAAGACAATGTCCGGGTTGGCCAGTTTGACCCATTCCATCAAGTGGGGAATTCGCATTTTTATGGAATTCACATTCCATGTGGTGATTTTCATGGGAGTCTCAATAGCCTTAATATATTATGACTGGGAAAGTGGTGGTGAGTCGGGTTCGCGTTGGAAGATGACTTGAAAGCCTTGGAATTGTTTTTGAAACA
>JBGSSO010000132.1:0-38596 GCA_041737015.1 Nitrospirales bacterium | reverse complement strand
GACCTGCAAGTCAGGATCTTCGCGCCACAGATGCTCCACAGTCTCTACACCATCCCAACCTGGAGGCATACGCATATCCACAAAGGCAACCGCATACGGCCGTTCAGCCTTCATGGCATCTTGCACCATCCGATGTCCCATTTGCCCCTGGTCCGCAGTTTCAACTTCAAACTTTTCAACAATTTTTTGCTCTTCCACATCGTCAAACAATTCCGCCCGAACCTCTTGCAGCAGCGAGGTGTCTAATGATCGCTCAAGAATTTTTCGAAAATCATCGTGGATCGCCACATTATCATCAATCACTAAAATACGCCGGTTGCCTTGTTCCTTCTCCATTACCGTTCTCCCTCCATGTGAATAACTGGCAAATCAAGAGTAAATATTGCTCCCTGCATTGGGCCATCACTCCACACCCGCAGCGATCCAGCTAGCTCTTTGGCCGCTATAGCACTGGAATGAAGATTCGGCAACAGGTCTGATTGCTCCCCCGGAGCCTGTGGAGAAAACACCCGTGTCAGACAATCCAAAGGGATTCCGCTTCCAGTATCAGCGACCTGCAAGCGGACAAACCCTTCTCGGTCCGGGCAGGGCAACACATATAGAGTGAGGCGATGGGTCCGGTCGGTTATCTTCCGCATCCCATTGATCGCATTCCGGATCAAATTCACCACAATGCGGAGGAGCTTGGATACTTCCAGAATACCTTCGCCAACCATTTGATACTCCCGACACACTTGGACCCCCATCCGATCCAATTCACCCTGATGGGGAGCCAAGGCCTCGTCCATAATCGTTGCAAACTGAATGGTATCCTTAAATCCCCCCACCCGAAGGGGTGTTTGCCCAACCGTCAGAAAATATTCCAATTGTTCAAGGTGATAATTGAGTGTGGTCAATTCTGTCAGAGTGTCGAGGTGGTTATGTGCCAATTCCTCACTCAACTGGCCCAAGAAATGTGGAATCTTTTTCCCTTTGGGATCCTGAGTGAGGTACCACCCATATTCATGGCTATGAGCCTCCAACATATCCGCAACCCGCCCAACATCTGCCACATGAAATTCCCGAAGCCGATGGTTAATGAGCCCGGCAGACACATGTATGCTATTCAATACGTTTCGCATTCGATGGAAGATGGACTCCCCCCCTGCTCCCATTTGTCCTTCCGCAACCCCTGATGTTTTCGTTTGAGTCGTCATCGCGAAAATAGCCGTCGAGGTCCCTTTACCGAGATGGCATTTCAACTTACATTGTGAAATCGATTGATTCTAAAGCCTTTTATTGAAGCCACGTTATGAAAACTGAAAAGAACATGCCAAAACATCTAAACCAAATCCTTGGCGCGGCATATGGAAATGGATCGGCTATATGCGAAGGAACCTTAAGAGAATTAGGAGCAGAACTCGCATGCTCCTGCATCCAGGGAAAAACCGGATTCTCAAGAGAAAAAGGCCAATCTTTGGAGAAAAAGAACGGGCGGTTTCTAGCCTACTGCATCCACTCCAAGAACGGTAACGGATTTCCGAATCATTTAAAACGGAAGCATCACTTCACGAGTGGTATCGATCGGAGCTGCAAGTAGGTACCGGTGGGATTTCTTTGATAGGATGATATGCCTTCATGGTTCGAACCATGATTTCGCCAATTCCCTACAAAGGGTCAAAAATATGGCCCAAAAATGATTGACGGGAAAGGATGGCTCCTACAAGATAACTCAACTTAGTTGTCTCACTATCCTAAAAATGACTCACCCCCTTTTGAATTCTCGTGGTCGTCTAGACATGTTTTTACTGGAAAATAATGGAAACCATGCTACCATTCAACCATCTCGGTCTCAGGGGATACCCAGATCCTTCAGCCCTTGGAGTCCTATTCAGGGCAACAACCAACAGATAGTTTCGGTTTCGTTATGTACCATATTTGTTTAATATTTCCTTGGCCTCTAGGCTAAAAGAAGAAAAAACCAATACTCACACAGCGTAATCCCGGTGACTGAATCTTCCTCGGCCTCCCCGCCACCCGCAGCTCAATCCGCAGCTCTTCGCGGACTGCTCGTCGCCCAATTTTTTGGAGCCTTTAACGATAATGCCTGGAAACTCATTGTCGCCCTCCTGGCTATCAAGGAAGTCGCCGCCTCGGCAGGTGCCCCTGGGCCGGAGTTTGAAGCAGCCTCACAAGCGACAACCACGCAAGCCTTTGTCATCTTTACCCTTCCCCTGATGATGGTTTCGGCTTTTGCCGGAGTCTTTTCCGATCGGTTCAGTAAGCGAACCGTCATCGTCGTCATGAAGGCCGTAGAAGTCTTGTTGATGGGAGCCGGTACCGCAGCCCTCTTTTGGAATCCGCTGGGAGGGGTTCTCCCCCTCTTGGTACTAGCCGCAATGGGCGCCCAAAGCGCCATTTTTAGTCCTTCCAAATATGGGATTCTTCCTGAACTCCTGCCTCACCATCGCCTGTCATGGGGAAACGGTCAACTCGAGATGTGGACCTTCATCGCCATCATTGCAGGGACCGCATTGGCGGGTCCCTTGCTGGACCTTTCCGGCCAAACCCCATGGCTGACAGGATTAGTGCTCATGATGTGCTCGGGAATAGGATTATGGGCTTCATTGTTTATTCCCACAGTCCCACGGGCTCGACTTGAGGGTGGAGTTCGAGAAACCTGGCAGGCCGCCATTGAAGCCATTCGATTAGATCGAGTCTTGAAATTGGGCATCATAGGGGCCATTGCATTTTGGACGTTGGCCAGTTTGGTTGGGCAAGATGTGTTGATCTACGCAAAAGCCGTTCTTCAATTATCTGATTCCCTTTCAGGCCTACCCCTGGCAGCCTTCGGAGTCGGAATAGGCATCGGGGCCCTCTTGGCCGGAACCCTATCAGCAGCCAAAGTGGAATTAGGCTATCTTCCCTTGGGAGGCATCGGGTTAAGCGCCAGTCTTTTCGCCTTAGGATTTGGGGCGCCCCAGTTGGGAGGAACCCTTCTGGCCATGGGCTGCCTAGGCCTCGCCAGCGGATTTGTGGTGGTCCCGCTCAACGCCCTCATTCAATGGCGATCCCCAGCTGATCGACGAGGCGCCGTGATTGCCTTTGCCAATACCCTGGTCTTTGGAGGAGTCCTGTTGGGATCTCTGGGATCAGGATTCCTTTCAAAGATCGGACTTAGCGCCAGCAATATCTTTCTCGTATCAGGCCTTGGGAGCGCGGCTATAACCATTTGGGCGCTTCGAGTTCTCCCCGAAATGTTTATTCGGTTGGTGTTAGTCTTGTTCACCCACACCATCTATCGACTCACCATCACCGGACGGGATCGTATTCCGCAAGAAGGTGGGGCACTCCTGGTACCCAACCACGTCTCCTTCATCGATGGACTGTTCCTACTCGCCACCACCGATCGCCCTATTCGCTTTCTCGTCGACCAACATTATTATGACCATCGCGTGCTCCAACCTTTTGCCAAAATCATGGGGGTGATTCCAATCTCCTCGAACGGATCCCCTAGAGAAATCTTACACGCGTTACGGCTTGCGGGACAGCGTCTTGACCAAGGAGAACTGGTTTGCATTTTTCCAGAAGGCCAGATTACTCGCACAGGCAACCTCTTACCCTTCCGATCAGGATTCACCCGTATTGTCAAAGGCCGGGATGTGCCCATTATTCCTATCAACATTGACCGGGTCTGGGGGAGTATCTTCAGTTTCATCGGTGGACGATTTTTAGCAAAATGGCCGACCTGCTTCCCATATCCCATCACGCTCTCTATCGGCGATCCCCTCCCCTCGACCACATCTGCTGAAGAGGTACGGCAAGCCGTTCAGGAATTAGGAGAAGCCGCATGGCGTTTACGAAAACCCAGCCGACGCCCTCTCCATCACAGCTTTGTATGGTCCATGCGCAAACACCCCTTTCGCCTCGTGTTTGGAGATGCGACGACATCTCACGTGTCCTGCTTCAAGGCGCTGACAGGCGCTATCGCCTTGGCAAGAGCACTCAGACCTCGCTGGGAAGGGCAACACACGGTGGGAATTCTGTTGCCTCCGAGTGTGGGCGGCGCACTCGCCAACCTGGCGGCGACTCTTTCGGGAAGAACCACCGTCAATTTGAATTACACTGTTGGGATACAAGGGTTGGAGTCTGCCTCCAAACAAGCCGGATTAATGACGGTTCTCACCAGCCGCGTCTTCTTGGAAAAAGCCAAAGTCGAATTGCCGGCGTACCTCACTCCCATTTGGATCGAGGAGATCCGGAACACGATTGATTTACAGGCTCAACTCACAGCAGCCTTATTGGCACTCTTCGCTCCAATCCGGATGTTGGAGCGTTACTGTGGGGCCACAAGGCATCCCTCCATTGATGATATCGCCACAATTATTTTTAGTAGCGGGAGCACGGGAGAACCCAAAGGCGTCCTGCTGAGTCATTTCAACCTTGATTCAAACGTGGAAGGTATTGCCCAAGTCCTGCATCTGGATCACAATGACCGGCTTTTGGGAATTTTGCCGTTTTTTCATTCTTTCGGATATCTGACAACACTGTGGTTTCCCCTCATCCATGGAGCCGGCGTGGTCTATCATCCTTCTCCATTGGATGCCGGACCCATTGGAGACCTAATCCACCAGCATCGCATCACCATCCTATTAACGACCCCGACTTTCCTACAATTGTACCTTCGCCGCTGCACCCCGGAACAATTCGGTTCCCTTCGGATCGTGCTCACAGGCGCAGAAAAATTACCCGATCGGCTTCTGATCGCATTCGAAGAACGATTTGGCATCCGTCCCATCGAAGGATATGGAGTCACAGAATGTGCGCCCGTGATTGCGGTCAATTGTCCAGATTTTCGAGCTTCGGGATTTTTCCAATCCGCCTCTCGGCGGGGAACGGTCGGACAGCCACTTCCAGGCGTGTCTGTCAGAATTGTCGATCCTGATACTGAGCAACCATTGCCGGTGGGCACCCCTGGCATGCTGTTAGTCAAGGGACCCAACGTAATGGATGGGTATTTAGGCCGAGAAGATTTGACCGCAAAAGTGATACGACAGGGATGGTACATTACCGGAGATATTGCCGCCCTGGATGAGGATGGGTTTATTACAATTACCGATCGCCTGTCCCGGTTTTCCAAAATCGGTGGCGAGATGATCCCTCATGGACGGGTTGAGAATGCGTTACTGGAAGCGGCAAACGCCGAAACCATGGTTTTGGCTGTCACTGCCATAGCTGATGAACGGAAAGGGGAGCAGCTGGTGGTCTTACACACCCTCGAAGAATCGATCATCCCGGAAATTTTGGAAAAGGTTACGACTAATGGATTGCCCAATCTTTTTATTCCTAAACGAGACAATTTTATCAAAGTGGATCACCTCCCTGTATTGGGAACAGGCAAATTGGACTTGCGTAAATTAAAACAGATTGCTCTCGAAAAGTTGTCAACCTCACGCCTCGCTTCTGAACAATGACTCACGGATTCACGGCCTAATGAAAAAGGCCGCACAATCCTCCCTCTTCAGTGATAACGGGATAAATCGAGGATATTTGGGGTAACACTGTCGCCTCCCCCGACTTAATCAGGGACGACAATTCGAAATCTTACGTCGTCAGCTACGTTATAAGCCGAGGCCTCGTCTCCCACAAATAAACTACAACGATAGAGTCCGGGTTTCCAGCCTCCTTCCGGTGAAATTTGAAACCGAAAGTATCCGGATTGATCATTCATGCTCATAATGACCCGATCCTGAACTAACGCGGCCTGGCTTGACGAAATCTCAGACGTTTCAAGAAAGCATTTGGCCGTTAAGGGAATTTCATCGTAGGAAGGTGTGACTAAGCCAAACACCACATAAATTTCTTGTTGAGTGACGGGAAAAGTGTCTCCCGGATCAATGGGAATAAATTCATGGGACCCCATAAGCAGATCATCACGCATCACCATCTTTGCGGGAATGGCGAATCGGAACCAACTGAAATCCGCGTCACGCCCCATTAGGGATGCTCGGGAATGAACCGGTTCCAAACCCTCTAGACTCCTTGTTGGCAATTCCTCAGATTGAACCGGCGGCGGATCGGGGATGACGGGATCAGGGCTGACTGGGTTGGGAATCACTGTGGACTTTTGGGGACTGGGAAGATGCGTCCGAATCTTCTCTATCCATTGTGCCACCTTTTGCATATCGAGAACTGGTGCCCCGGCAATGATCGGAGCATCATCGGTACTTTCCTGATTCTCCTCTGCATTAACTCTTGGTGCAGGGCCTACCTCCTGAAGTAATTCAAAATGCATCAACGCTTCAGGCCATCGTTCCAATTCCACCAGGCACTGACCGATACGAAAAATAGAGTCCAAATACACCTCGTTGGACGCACCCTGATCAATCCCCTTCTGGAGAAAATCGATGGCTTCCTGGTAGCGATCCAGTTCCATTAAAGTCTGACCGAGTTCATAAGCCGCTCGATGATCGGAAGGTTTAAGGATGAGAACTTCTCGAAATACTTGCTCGGCTTCCTCATACCTGCCAGCCGTAAAGAGTTTCCAGGCCTTATTGCGAATTAACGCCCATTGCTTAAGATCTGCCCCAGTGCCCTCCGGTGTAAAAATGGGTTGAAAACGTCGCCCTCTCTCTTTTGTGGCCCCATACACTACCATTAACAAATTGCGAGCAGCGGCTTCGACCGGAGAGCCTTTGGGGACATTTTGCAATACCCCTTCCACTTCTTTTCTGGCGCCTTCATAATCCAAGACATCAAAAAGTGCGCGTCCTAAAGACAATCGCCATCCCGGCATATCCGGAGCCAGGAGAACCGCTTGGCGATATGATTCAAGTGATTCCTCTAAACGATCAAGTTTCCGGAGTTCCTGTGCTAAACGCAGATGGACCAGGGGATTATGAGATGATCGTTGGGCGATACCCCTTAGCTCGTCAATGGCCAAATTTCCCTCTCCTATCCGAGTCAATACACTCCATTTTGCCCAACGAACTCCCAATGAATCGAGCTCACGTTCAAGTATGGCATCATAGACTTCTAAGGCCTCCTGG
Organism: Nitrospirales bacterium; assembly: GCA_041737015.1. GTDB lineage: Bacteria > Nitrospirota > Nitrospiria > Nitrospirales > UBA8639 > Nitrospira_E. Next base: position 31,568 of record JBGSSO010000132.1, on the reverse strand, counting down.
TTCCGGCGGATTGTCGTCAGAATATTTCCTCGAAGTTTTTGGAAAATTGCATTTTTGGGAAAATGGGAAATTTCCTGATCAAGAATATCTAATGCTTGATTGGCGGATCCGTTCATCCACGCGGCCCGTGCCTGATTGATCACCTCCTCCTCCGACTTCAATTCCTCCTCATAGGCAAACACCCAGGTCCCGGCAAAAAGAACCATAAGAAGAATCACCCCGTGAATGGCCCCTGTATTCCGTGGAAATCGAGCCCATAAACTATGTGCATTGATTGACAATTTCATAAATGGGTTGAGTAGCATAATGACAGGATGATGATTATACCTCACCCCAAAAATTGGTGGAAAAACCTGACCCAATACCAGGAAGACACCCGAACATTCTTTGGCATAATCAACTCCACAATGCAGATACACTCTCTCCGACAAAGCCCAACGCCAAGGTGATCCCGTAACCGAAAAATTATTGTAGATGAGGAATATCGCGCTGTCGAGGCTAATAGAAGGGGTTAGGCTGAGGACGACCCGATTCCCGGGTTGTCCTCAGAAGAGCGGGCAGATATTACCATAAGGAAGATTTTGCTCTCGATCGATTCTGCGATTCTGTTGACGCGCTTTTGGCCATGACGTCCGGTTGTGAAAGATCATAATCCTGGAACGCTTCATTACGTTTGTTCGCCATTGCGGAGGAAATCCCTAGATAAACCCTTCTGGCTGATTCAGACAATTGCGGGTCGAACGGTGCCCCTCGAAACGCTGCTTCGGCTGCCTTCCGTTCATCATAAGTCAATGGTCGAATCTGTTGTTGCATAACTCCTCCGTATTCATGGTTATATATCAATCATTAATGTACTAGTGGTCGCGGTTCCTTTTCGGCCTGAATCCGTTTTCCACAATTCAAGCAAGCAAAATACAAAAGACTTAATCCAACCTCCAAATCCACAGCGCGTTCTAGCACCATTGACCCCTGACATTTTTCACAGATTTTCATAATGTCCCTCAAATAATAAGTGTCCCTGTCCTCAGCTTCGGTTAAGCAAACCATGTGCCTCTCTCCCGAATTCAACAAACAACCACCATTTCCATAAAATCAAAATGAACAGGGTTGATTGAAGTGTTGGAACAACACGATAGTCTGGATCGACAAAAGCCCGCTGTTAAAACCGTTGACAGATGTCTTAGGACAACCTTGGGCATCAGGGCGTGATCATGTACTTTTGAAGCAGGTTCGTTAGAGTTGTATGGTGACAAGCCCGTTAAGGATCCTGACAAGAGTCATCACACCCAAATTCAATAAGGGACCGGAAGGTTTCTTCTGCTAGAGGGCCTGAATTTCAAATGAAGATAAGGAGAATAGCAAACAACTTAGATTCGCAACAGAAAGGAATTGGTAGGAAGGCAAATCGACCGATTTACAGTCAAAATCCTACAGAGGGATTGTTTGTCAGTAACCCAAGGGAAAGTGACAGGATTCGATTCCACTAGGGAAGGATGAATATATTGGCCCAGCCGTTGGTATGACCTCAAGGCAAAGAAGTAAAAAGACATGGCAGTCCAGTATTCACTAGCAACGCAAAAACTATCAAGGTAGTTTCCCTGAATCCTGGGGAGCGTTTGAAGCAGTTCACCACATCACCTTTTCATCCAAGAGTGGGAAAAATGCGACGACCTTCCTCATCCCGATGGTATGATCTGCCCTAAACATGCAATATGACCTCAAATACACATGGCGATGCCATGGAAGCTCCATTCTTTCAGATTAGATTGCCAACACTCGCTGGGAAAGTAAAAGAACCGGAATCCCTTGGGCCTATTACTTTAAAAATTTGTCCGATTGGACGTTGGCTGGAGCCGGCGAGTGGGATTGAACCACCGACCTGCTGATTACGAATCAGCTGCTCTACCACTGAGCTACGCCGGCTCACATTGGAAGGAATCAAATCGTGAAAGACAGACAGCTCTGGAGCACGAGTTTGGTAGGTTTTCTTTGTGGTCGTTTATACCTTTCGTCGCTTAGTAACGTCAACTTCAAAAGATCCTGACTCTTTTCGAAAAATTGATGAATTTGGCCGACCATCTGTAGGTTCCGCACATATATCCTCCCTTCCCCCTCTCCATTGACAAGTCCACAGGTATATTTTAGTTTCTTGGGTTGACGTTGTCTCACGATCCATATGAGGGCGGAAGGTGGTTGATCGAGTAAAACACATATTGAGGGGTATCGGGCTCTTGATCGGTTTGGCAGGTACACCTCTGTTGGCACAGGCTGACTTTCTTGTTAAAGCCGTTGTTTTATCTAAAGAAGTGAACAAGAGAAACCCACAGGGATTATTCCGCCCTCCGGCCTATTGCGAAAAAGATAAAAATGGGCAAGCGGCCATTCCTGTGGTCCAAACTTCACAAACCTCCCAAGTGATATTTTGGACCAAGGTGGAGGCAACCACAACAGGAAAAATTCGTCACAGCTGGCATCACAAAACCGATGGAACATGGACCAAAATTTCAGAAGTGAACATCCCCATTCAACCTTCTCCAGGCTATCGCATGTGGAGCATGAAATCACTCCATCCGGATTTACACACCGGCGAATGGATGATCGTGGTTGCCCCTTCGAAAGAACCGGATCGAATTCTCTGTATCGCAAGATTTACTGTGAAATAAGACTGTGGGGGTTCCTGAGTCATAGCATTCACATGAACCAGAGCTCATGGGTTATTTGCTCTGATCAGGCGAATTAAGCAATGTTCATGTCACGCCATGTGTTTCACTTATTATTTTAGTCAGCTCGACCTACCCTATGCCTCCTTCCGTTGCCTTTGCCAATCTAATCCGATTGTTTAATCAAACAGGGACTCTGCTTTTACTCTTCCCCACGCTTTGGTCCCTGTTTCTTGCTTCCCAGGGTTGGCCCAGCCTAAAACTCCTTTTGATTTTCATTTTGGGATCGTTCCTCATGCGAAGTGCGGGGGTGATTATAAATGACCTGGCTGACCAGTCATTCGATCGAGAAGTTCAACGAACACGGCATCGCCCCCTCGCCTCTGGACAATTAACGCCTTCCCAAGCATTAGCGTTTCTGGCCGTCTTGCTTGGGCTAGCCGCCATCTTGTTATGCTTCTTGAATCCCCTGACGCTTTTGCTGAGTCCTGTGGCATTGCTGCTTGCTGGGGTATATCCCTTCTGCAAGCGTTTCATTCATATTCCTCAATTAGTTTTGGGGTTAGCCTTTGGGTGGGGTGGCGTCATGGCGTGGGCCGCTGTTCGCAACGAATTGGACCTGTCAGCCTGGGTTCTTTTCGCAGCAACGGTGTGCTGGGCGATGGTCTACGATACGATTTACGCCATACAGGATAAGAATGATGACCAAAGGATTGGAGTCAAATCCACCGCTATTCTCTTTGGATCATTCACTTGGCTTGGGATGGGAATTGCCGGATTATTCATGCTGGGATGTTTGGCCTTTGTCGCCAGAATCAATCCTCTTGGAATTGAATATTCTTTGACCTTAATGGGAGTAGCTGTCATATTAGGCTATCAAGTTCTTCTTCTCCGCTCAGAAATTTCAGGAGAGCAAGCCTTCTGTTTATTCAAACAACATATCTGGATTGGTGTTCTTATTTTAGGAGGAATATTGATGGGGCTTCCATAGGTACACAAGATTAGGGTAAGACTGAAAACCAACCGCTTGCTTTTATCTTTTTCACCCCCATCATCTCATAGGACTTACCAGCGTTTATAGGTTTCTGGCCAGAACAAAAATCATAGAAGAGCATCTTTTTAGGCTAATGGTTAGCCTAGAAAAGACACTTCTCGAGGAGGGAAAGGACTGTTGGGAGGTTATTCTGACGGGGAACTTTTATTTTCAGGCTTTGGGGCTTGGAGCGTCCCTAGATAATACGTGAGGGCCTTTGCATCTTGCTCTGAAATCCCCAAATTCGGCATCCTGGTATGTTTTTTCATGGCTTGAGGATACAAAATCCATCTATAGACCCATGTAGGATTGAGGCGAAACCCTGCTCGATCTAATGCGGGGCCAACCAACCCACCTTCATCGTTGAGACTATGACATCCCTGACATCCGTATTTATCGTTATATAATTGCTTTCCCAGTTTAGCTTGGGCCACACGGGCTTCTTCAGGTATGGAAAGATCGGGGCGTGATACTTGTGGCTTTTTCGGTCGTTTTAAAAAATTATCAACGGCAGCTTTTGCCGTTTCATATTTTTCATTGGCTGCAAGAAACACTTCCTCTTCAGGAAGAGTCACTTCTTTGGGTTCGTAATTTTCAAGCTGCTCATCGGTCAACGTTTCTTCATAGGCTGCCTGTGCGGCCTCTACTTTTTCGGTTGCCGCCTCAAAGGCTGCCTTTGTGGTTTCCATCTCTTGCCGTGCTGCCTGAAAGACCTCTTCTAATTCTTTTTTTCTGGTTTCCAAATCATAGCTCAGCGACATCCCATGAAGGGTCCGAACGTATCCCACAATTGACCAGATTTCTTCCTCCGATAACGTATACTTAAATGTCGGCATGGTGGGTACTGCAAAGTAGTTTTCATCATCAATGACTTTTTGATCCGTCGTATCTTTCATGTCCCGATAAACGGTATGGAAAATCTCTTCATCACTGAAAGTGGACATCTCGGCGGTGGATGCCAGATTTTTAGGTCTGGGGTCCGACATGCGCTCCCAATTAAAACCTTCCCCCTGTTGTCCGGTTTCCCCATGGCAATGGCTACAATAATGGTTATAGAGCTTTCGACCCTTCGCAGTTCTTTCATCCTCGAAAAGCGCACAGCCAGAAAATAGCGTGAAGGTTATTCCGAGTACGGCCAACCCGATGACTGTCATATCGCGACCGCCTTCCGCTACCCGTTTCATACTGATTGCCCCTTTCTCAGTTTTCTGACTATCACCAATTCGAAGGCCGCTGCAAGGGCTAATCCCAAAATGACCCAACCAAAAATGGAATTATCTGCACTCGGTTCTGCCCGAATATACCACCAAGTGGAGACGGCCTTCTGGCCCCCTTTTTCCTTTACCAGACCATCGACAACCGCCCCATCCCAAAAGGCAAATGCTACATTACGCCATTCGCCTTCCTCCACTTGAACATCCTGGCCATCCTCTGTTTTCAATAAACGGGAAAAGACCACCTTCCAGATGCCATTTTGCCAAACTCCTTTTGCTTGAACATCCTGGTGTGGTTGGGTTTCCAAAGTCTTAAACCCTTTCGCGCTCATATCAACTGCCTTGCCACTTTCATTTTTCCAAAACCAAATGTTTACCGGTCCCCCTTCAACCTGCAACATTTCTTGACCATGCGCGAAATGAGCTGGTTTATCACCCACCATAAATTCAAGTGCCGCGGCATCGGCTGCGTCTTGGGTAGGATCTGCATATTCCACGAGAATAGCCAGCTCTTGGCCATTATGAACACCTTTGACCTTGACCGACTTCACAGTCACCTCCTGGATTCTAGGAGGCCAATGCACCTGAGGCGCCAGGTTAAATTCAGAACCAGGCACTGAATCCCATTGTGAAGAATTAGGATCTTCGGAAGGCAAGCTGCCTTCTAATTGATACATTCGAACCGAGACACTACCTGGCTCCTCTGAAGCAGGTGGCTCATTGGCAAAAGCTGACGAAAATCCCAGGACCCCGAACAGCCCAATAATGGATAGTGTCCTTAGGCTTCCTAGTCCGTTACACATGTCATATTCTCCACTCATTCATCCACAACATAATTGGCTTGAGTTTATTCTTCTTCTTCTTCCCAAGTCCGAGGGGATTGGTGTGCCCCATCATATTCACCCATAATAATTTTCCATATAAATTCTTCTGGCAATTCAACTTCCCATCTTGGCATAGCCGATTTCCACGGCATTCCTTCTACGGGTAAACCCACTCCACCTTTTTTTATTCTCCAGAACAAATAGGCCTCCTGTAACTGCGCAATAGTCCCCGGATCACTAAAGTTGGCAGGAGGAGGATTAAAGCCAGGCGCCGCCGGACCCTTTCCATCATAATTTGCTCCGTGACAGGGGGAGCAGTAGGCAGCATACAGGCCTTTGCCCATCATAATATTTTCAGGTGTTTTGGGATAAGGGTTTGATAATCCGACAAATTCACCGGGAGGGGCCGGATGAATGGTCCTGTTTTCGGCAGGCGGAAGATCGCTAGGTACCAAACGGCTGTACGTTTGCCACCCCACCAAAAGCGGGAACATTACCAACACCGCCAACCGGGCCATCTGTCCTGCTCCCGTCTGTCCTTTCCCGGATAAAAATCTGAAGATTGGACCCATCATGGCCTCTAAAGAAGGAGCACTCATGGTTCCATAGATCATAATGCCGCTCAGAACAAGGGCCAAATACAGGTAAATTAAACTGGCTGGAAGCGGTGCCGTTACTAAGGGAAGAAGGAACTTCAAAAAAATGAACATTCCAGCAAGAATGATTGCTCCACTTATGATAGGGCCTTTCATGATGTTCTCCTCATTCTGGCTATTCCTTTAGCGATCGGCCAAATTCTGCATTTGAGTTTTAAGTGCTGAAGAGACCGAAGCCACCTTTAAGGAATTGGCTGTTTCTTTCGCAGCCTCCATTATGTCTTCAACTTTGATAGTGATGGGCTCACCACTCATTTTTTGGAGAAACGCAATGACCGAATAAATTTCCTGTTTGCTTAAGCCAATGGGATCCTGGTCGATATGGGGCATCTGTGCCGGATATTCTTTTGGAATACCATCATGCCTGAAGTCTAAATATATATAGGCTTGAGGCTGGGTTAAACTTTCATAGATAAATTCAGGAGCCAGTTTAGCTCCAATGCCATTTAAATCAGGACATCTGGCCGACTCGCTCGGTCCAATGGAATGGCACAAAGCACATTGTCCCTTGCTAAAAAATATCTTTTGCCCAATGGAGGCCAAATCATCTGGACTTTGGACGCTGGCAAGATCGAAGGTTTCTACCGCCGGAGGCAAGGAGGCCATTTGTGGAACGCTCAAGGCAATCAAGCTAAAGACTCCCAACACCATCGCGACGAAACCAAGCACTCGAAGGAACATGCCCTTAATAAACAACAGGATAAGAATACCCACCCCAATGACACACATGCCGATTATCTGCAATAGCGCGACTTCACTCATGTTTCTTCACCCATGCTTTTCAAAGATGTGTAGCTGAGTCTTTCTCTTATTCCATCCCTATTCAAGTTTTTCCCCTGAACTCGGAGCACCACCAGCCATAGCCGGAGCGGTGTTACCAGGAATATCCAAGGTAGATCCCTTAGGTGGCTGAGCTTTAGCTTTATCCCCCAAGGTCGCCACCCAAAAGATAAACGCAACGATGAGACAAAACACAAAAGTATTAAGGGACATAAATGCCGCTGCATACCCTAACGCGGGGGAAAAGGCATAATCCGAGGTATCTCTCATGACCCCATAGATGTGCCAGTGTACCCGAGATGATGACCGTGCATATCCCATTAGGGACATGAGTAAAATCACCATGACGGCATTTAAGACCAAGCTATACCCTGCTCGAATGGGCATTTTTCCCCACACCATTTCCGTTGTCGTTTTGGCACTTTTCATTAACAAAGCGGTTAATGGGGTGAACGTCACCATGATGAACAGCACAATTAACACTTGGGCAACCGAGAAATAATTAATCCGGATAATGGCTGGGACAAAATACCCCCATACCCCGAGAACCACGACGGCGATACCTGCGATGACCAGCAGGCCTCCCATAATAGCCTTGGCAGCTTTGGCCCACCCTGCGGTTTCTTGTTTTCCCGCACGCCAATACATAATGAAACTCATAAACGTCACGAGGATCATGATATTGGCCACCGTCATTTTTGCGGACATCACCCCGAATACCCCAAGTAACGGATGGTGGGTGCCACCCATTTTTTGAGCTTCCGCCAAGCTCGCCACCAAGGAATGGGGAGTCATCCACACACCAAGACACAATAATAGGACGATCAACATCGCCATAACCGGTTTTTTATATTGGCCTTCTGAACCTGGAATTCTGTGGGTAATACCCATCCAAAAATAATAATTTGCTCCGAGGAAGAGCACCCCGATCAGCATGGCCTGAAGGATAAACAGCCATGCCAAGAAACCACCCATAAGGGTAATCCCCATTTGTTGGTTGTATTGGTAGACCTCCCGCATAAGCCAATAGCCGGCAAATGGGAGGGGCAACATACCAAACACCCCAATAAAATTCCCGACATACCCCATCCAATCGTAGTGCTCCCGCTCCTCCCGTGACACCGCAAGTAAATAGCGGACACCCGCATACGCTCCGACAATAAATCCACCCAATACCACATTGGCGATCAACCGATGAATATTGACAGGCCACCACGTTGGGTTTTGCATAGCCATCCATGCCCTAGCCCAGGCATCCCCTTCCCCCACCACAACAGGACTGGCCTGAAAGGTTGCCCATGAGTTGGGAACGATCATGATCCCGAGGGCAAAAAGATTCAGAAGAAAGCCTAAAAAAAGATGGAAAGTCTTTTTATTGCCCTGCATATAATCCCACCCATACCAATACATATAGAGGGTGGCCGTCTCCAATAGGAAGAGCAGACAATACACGAGGAAGGAAGGAAAAAACATATCGGTCAGATAGGCCATCAACTTTGGATAAAGGCCGATTAGAAGGAACAGAAGGATTCCTCCGAAAAGGGCTGTGGTGGCATAAGCTGACGTTAAGAGCTTTGTAAACTCTTTGGCGAGCTTATCATACCGAGGTTCTTTGGTTTTCCATCCAACCAACTCGCAAATCCAGGCAAATATCGGAACACCTAACACGAAGCCAGCCAGCAACAAATGTTGTTGCGCGACAACCCATACGAGATTACGGCTACCGATTCCAGGGACATCCCGATATTCCACCGACATGGCCTGAATCTCAGCACCTCCAGCCGCCATAGCCAAAGCCGGGAAAAAGAGAAGGGCCAAAAAACTTCCTAATTTAAGCAATCCAGGCATTCTATTCATTCCTTGCACAACGGTTGCACGTCGTAATTGGCTGGCCGATGTCATTCTGGCCCCCCTTCGATCATTCATTATTTTGTTCAAGGCTACTCCCCAGAGCCCACACAACTTGCCTAGGGTTTTTCCTCATCCTTAATCGGTTCTTGTGTTCCTAATTTATTTTTCTGTTTGGCTTCCGGTGAAAGTTCGCTAGTCTTTTCAGACGATTTTGAATCCGGTGGTTTTTCATCCTGAAGCTTTATAACTACAAGCTCCGCATTGGCCAAAACTTGCTCTGCTTCCATTAATATCTTTTTTGGTTCAACTACGACCTTTTCCTTTTTTTCAAAAGTATAGACATATTCTTCATGTGGATGGGGTGTCGTTGAAGGCAGAAGAACCCAGAAAAGGAACACCAGCACGACTCCTACCCCGGTAAAGGCTGTTAAGAGCAGAGGCTGATCCGCTGGTATTCGCAAACTATCCCAAAAATTAGCCTGGTCCATTTCTGAACCGACTACCGGATTCGCATTTTTCACAAATGGCTGAGCGAGCCATCCTAGGCCATACAGCCACCCCATAATACAAAGAATGAGTGCGACAGTCGCCACACTCCCCCACATCACCAGCTCAAGACTTATCTGCTCGGCAACGGGAATGACAAAGATATTCTCCTTAATAGATTCAACAATACTGGAAACCACCGACTGAGCAGTTTCCGTCACCGTGGACACCACGATCATGATGATCGGTAATGCCAAAGCACTAAAGACGGCCCATCGTATCCAAAGATGCAGACCAATGCCCGGCTTCGGATCCACCTTCAACCGGTCAATAAATACTGTTCTCGCACAAAGACCAAGCGCCCAAATATCTACCGGTATGGAAACAAGTAACAATAGAAATAGCCCGGCTCCTTCCCAAGGATGCATGTGTGCCGCGAGCAACAACAAGGCGACAACCATCTTTATTGGAAAACCGGTCCAGAATGTCGGCCAAAAAACAAGAAGTCCTAACTTCGTATTTGACATATGTTTCCAGAGATTAGTCTAAAAAGTGTCGGTTTATAATGGCTGATACAGTAAACACCAGAATAAAGACCATGATCACCGTCCACCCAATCAGAGCAATGGGGCGTTTAAAAATATTTCGCTCTGAATTTGTATCCAAAAAAGGCAGCGCCGCTAAAAAAGCCATAAAGGCACCTGGTATCGCCATAGCTCCAAGGAATTGCCCAAACTCCCCGCCAAATATTTTCAATCGAAGCAATTGAAACAAGAACAGGAAATACCATTCCGGCTCCGGATGATAATCACCAGGATCAGGAGTCGCTTTTTCCAGCAGCACTACTGGCTCAATGAAGGCCAGAGAACAAATGATTAAGAACACAGTGGCCATAGCCACAATATCTTTCCAGATTTGACGAGGAAAGAAATAATCCGTTTTTGCTTTAATCTCTTCAGGAGTTCCCCTGAACGGACCTGCGGGCCCGGCCTTTCTAAACAAGAAAATATGAAGGCCAGCCAGCCCCGCTAACGCAGCAGGCAAGACCATGACATGGATGACAAAAAATCGGCTTAAGGTCATTTGCCCAGGTGTAGGTCCACCCTTAAGAAATCGAGCTATAAAATCACCAACAAGTGGAGTCTTATCCATGATTTCTACACCAACGACCGTTGCCCAGTATGCGCGTTGATCCCATGGGAGAAGATAGCCTGTAAAGCCAAAACCCATCACAATTCCAAATAATGCCAAGCCCACTAACCAGACCAGTTCTCGTGGCTTTTTATAGGCACCCCATAAAAATACTTGAGACATATGCGCAAAAACCATTACCACCATGGCAGAAGATCCCCAAAAATGGTAGCTCAGGAGAAACCATCCGTAGTCCACCTCGTGTATGATGTATTGAGTACTCGCATAAGCATGATCTGTACTGGGGACATAATAGAACATCAACAGGATCCCAGTGACGACTTGAAGAATAAATATAAATAACAACACCGAGCCAAAAGCATAGGCCCAGCGAGAACCACCGGGGATTGGCTCATTCAGCATTTTGGCCTGAATTGTTTTCAGGCCTACCCGCTCATCCACAAATTCCACAACCTTTTCAAAAGCATTTTGTGGACTTGCGATTTGACTGTCTTCTTTCATGCGCCTTTCACCATTCCATCCCAGGCTTTTATAGAAGCCGAATTTGGTTATTAACCCCGGCTTTATACTCCACATCAATGATTTTCACTTCTCCACCGGCATCAACTTGCAAAGGAAGCACGTCGAGTGGTCTTGGTGCCGGCCCGTCGATAACTTTTCCAGCTTCATCATAAATACTCAGATGACAAGGGCACAAAAATACCCCATCTGGAAAGTTTTTCGTCTTTCTCCATTTATACCCACAACCAAGATGAGGACATTTTCCAGAATAGCCGATATAGGGAGAATTTGACTTGTTCACCCAAATAACCTCACCTTTATCATCGAAAAACTTCCTATCATTCCCCTCGTATACGGCTTTCTGTACCGCCGGAGTGGCCTTGACCACCCAAATATTTTTTTCAATCTGTTGTTCGGGCATAAAAGCTTCTTTAAACCCACGGGTAAATTTAAATTGGAACCCAATATTCTCTTTATTCACCTTTTGGACATTGCCAACGGAAAACCAGGCATTATCGTAGGGTTTAAACATGGGCTTCATGAGATACTTCAACACAGGAAACACTAAGGGCAGGGCAATTAACGTCCCAATGGCATGCGTCATGTTGGTAAAAAACGTTCGTCGTGGAACTCCTTGCTCTAAACGCGGCAGAGGTACCAAGATTTCCCCAGGCTCAACATGTAGATGGTCCTCTAAGTGCGCAATTTCAACTTCCTTAATCGTGACATACTGATCTCGCTCCAGTACTGGAAATCGACCGAATTCTTCCTGTGAACACCGAAGGACAATTTCCTCCTCATTCACCACCTCCTGAACCTGGCAGATAGGTACCTGACGTTCGACTCCCTGACCATTCAATTCCCGTACGATAATATGGCTAATTTCGTGGGAAAGAGGATCAACGATAACCTTTGAAATCTTCCCGACTTCCCTGTCCGCACACAATGCTTTTGCTGTCAATTTTGGTTGCATAGCCAGAGGAAAACCTCAGATGTTGATTAGTTCATTTTAATGGGCTTCGGAGTTTTTACCGACTCATTTTTTAACGAAGCCAGAAAGGCAATAAGCGCATCAATTTCTTGCGGGAACATAAGATCTTTATACTTATCAGGCATTTTTCCCTTATCGTAATCCTTATCAAATCCTTCTGCTTTCCAACTCTTTGGATCTATAATTTTTTCCTTCAACTGTTCAGGGGTCATGAGATTACCGATATTATCCATCTCTGGCCCACGCTTTTTCCCACCTTGGCCATACAGTTTATGGCAGTTATAGCATTCTTGAAGTTCCCATTGTTCTTTCCCACGGGCCACGATATCACCTGAGGCGGCCCCCCCCCCGGCTGCACTGGTAGAAGCCACCGCTTCAACTTTGACATCCGCCCCAAGAGAACTCAGTTGTTTGGTAATAGCCTTAGCCCGTTCATCCAATTCTTTTGCCCTGGCTATCAATTCATCTGCCTTCCCTTGCTCCGTTTCAGCGCGACGAAGCTTCAAGACTTTTTCAATTTTCCCCTTCTCATCTTCTGGGTCAAACTGAGGGAGAATCGACGCCCCAGCAATATAGAGACCAGAAAGCAGGAGGTAAAATACCACTAAAGCCCCCACCGCCTTCACACCTTCCAACCGTTTCATCGCTGGAGCATCCAAAAGAATGAACACCAAAGCCCCTAGCATCGCATAAAGAAAAAACATGATCTGAAAGACTGGTGGGAAATGGGTATATTTGGCGCCGACTACCAACAAGACTCCAATAATGACCCCCAAGGTGGTCTTTTTCATGACACTCTTGGCAAAACTTTGGTTAGCCATTTGTTTCCTCTTTTTTCAAACTTCTCATTTAGCTTCAACCGGCACTGATGATGCCATTGACGTTGCCGGTTTTGGACTTCCAGCTCTTAGCGTGACAAGAATGGCAAAACTCACAACAGCGTAAAACACAATAGTCACCCCAGTTATCCACCATGCCGAGTAGGCCAAGGTCGGGGTAAACGCTTCAGGCGTAAAATCGGGAACGAGGTTATAAACATGGTAATACTTCCGAGTTAACGAGCGAACCGCGCCCATGAGGCCCATTGTCCAGATCGCGCTAAATGCTAGGAATATGAGGACGAACTGGGAAGCGAAATCAATTTTTCCCCACATGATCGTCCCACGCTTGATAGCCCGGTTATATAACAGGTAATTGACCACGGTCAGGAACACAAGTGTAAAGGCTGCAGCATTTTTTGCCGGCATGAGTGCTAATTCACTTGCCCATGAAGGCAACTCTACTTCCTCGGTGGCTAGTCCTTGCGTCGGGACAAAACCATGAGGGGTCATCCAAATCGCATCGGCCACCACAATCATTAAAAAACCAACCTTGATCATGGTGAATGCCGACACCGTGAAATTCTTGAGACCAGGAATCTTGCCAAGAACCATAGGAAGAACGACTAAGATCCCTAAAACAATTAAGGACTGCCACTCAGGCGGAGGGAACATTTTCCATGTAAATCCCATGATGGCTGGCATGAACAGCACCACCACCGCGACGAATCCTGATATTCGTACCTGGTCCACACCCTGAATTCGCTTTAGACTTAGCCAGATATAATAATTACTGGCTAAAAAGATCAGTCCAATCATGGCCCCCTGCATCTCAAAAAACATCGACAATTGGTCAGCCATCATGTAGGGACAAATTGATGCATCATAATCACACAACTCGTAGGCTAGGAGGTAACCCATGAATGGAAGAAGCAAGAGCGCTCCCACGCCGATCATGTTCCCCACAAAGCCCATCCAGTCGTAATAGGCTCGCTCCTCATCTGTTTTTGATCCCATAAACATATAGGCCGCAATAAGCCCGGCAATAAATCCACCAAACGTCACATTTCCTACCAGTCGATGAAGGTTGAGTGGCATCCAGCTAAAATTAGCCATCTTGTCCCACAAGGTGGCAGTCTGGATAAACTCCACCAACGACACACCTTCCACAGCTTTAGCTGGGGTATTCATAAAGGAGGTCGGTCCATCAATGACAAAGAGTGTCACCGTTCCGACAATATTCAGCAGGATACCAAGAGCGATGTGTCGTCCCTTTTTGGCTCCCTTCATGGAATCCCATGAATAAAAGTAGGTATACAAAATGATAGTTTCAAGGATAAACAGCAGAGGATAGATAACCGCAAACACAAGGAAAAAATGCTTGATCAACCATGTCGAAAAGTCGGGATACGTCCCGAGCAGGACAAAGATGAACAAACCTCCGGTTAAGGCAGTCATACTGTACAGGATGACGGTGACCTTAATGACTTCCTTGGCCAGACGGTCATACTTCGGATCGTTATTCTTATACCCAAGCCATTCAGCCACCACCACGAATATCGGTGCGCCTAAAATAAACGCCGCAAATAAGATATGAAGCTGAGCGACGACCCACACCGCCGTTCGATTTCCCGAATACGGAAAATCCACAAGGGGAGCATCTGGGACTTGGCCAAAGGCAATAGCCACCCCACTTAGGCCCAACGCTAGAACTATCCATAGACTTCGATTCAGTGTTTTCAAGGGACCCCGCCCTCCTTATTTTTCATTCAATTCCTGGATTACTCTGCCGCTTTTTCAGCCTCTCCTCCAGCAGGCGCTTCGGCAGCAGGAGCATCACCTGCAGGGGCCGCGCCAGCTCCTCCTGAAGGAACCCATTGACCTTTCGCAACATCATACTCCATGCCCTTGAGGCCAAAGGTAGCTTCATACGCAATGACTTTCCAGATGGCGTCCTCCGAAAGCTTGCTTTTCCACGCTTTCATCTTTGTCCCAGAAACTCCCTCAGACACTCGCCAAAACCATACCGCATCCGAATATAGCTGCATTTGCTCAGTTCGACGGAAATCCCGAGCACCGGCCTTAACGGGCTTTCCATCCTTGCCGTGGCAACTCGCACAATTCACATCAATATTCTGTTGTCCAGTAAAGATGGCCTCGCCCTCTTTCAAAATTTCCGGATTATTCCAATAGCCAGCTGGCATATGCTTATCCGCATATTCCGGTGGAGCAGGAGGAGGCGGTTGCGGAGGACCTTCGCCACCACCACATGCTGACATCAAAAGGCCTATGGCGGCCAAACCACTAACTAAAAGGCTTTTTACTGTTTGAAACTCGTTCATTGTTCCCCCTCGTTTACCTGATTCTTGGTTTTCCAAATTCGACATTCCTCACCAAATAATAATTTCTCTGGCCTTATAAACCAGAATCGCTTCATCTACAAATTATTTCTTCCAGATTTTCCTCTTTTTTTGTGCCCATCGAACCCATTCCCAAATTCCCATGCCTTTGCCTAATGGTCCCAATCATGGTAATTCCCAATAGAGCGGCTACACCGGGAAGAGCTCAAGTCTGTGGACAAAACGGCAGGGCACGGCAGTGGTGCCCAAGGTTAACAGTAATGATTCGCTCTGTTTTTGGATCAGCCTGGTCAAGCTCCACTTGCCCTGTCGACTCAAACTCCCCGGATTGAATAACCAAGGGATCCACCTGGTATTCATTGTGCTAGTGAAGATCAACTTTGTAAAATCCATCGCTATCTGCTTTTCCATTCCCCGAAACATCTGCCCGAGTATCATTCACGGAAACAACCATTCAATGCCATCCCCGTCATTTCCACAAATCCGACCCTCGATCCTAAAGCGATGGTCTACCTCATGAAGTGCATATAACACACTGACCGGAAAAAGGGACCAAATGGAAAAAACGGCAGCTAGAACGAATTGACCGGATGGCACGATATGCGTACACAGTACAATCTTCAGTTTTCGCAAGCCTTCACATTTCTTCCAATGAAAATACCCTGGCAACCCCCTTTATCCTATTCAAAAATCTTTGGGCTACATAGGTCTCTTGGGCCCAAAAAAGTTCAGGACTTCTATCACAGTTAGAAGCCAACCGTCAATTATTCCTTCCATTCTTGCGCGCAGTTTACCACTCGCCATGCCTGTGTTTTCAGAGAATAAATATACCAGTCCATGAGTCGAGTGAGAAAGAAATTTCTCATCACACCTAGAATCCGAGTACAAAGAAAACCTGTTTTGGATAATAAGGACGATTCAGAACGTTGAAGGGATAACAATGCTTGCGGGAATGGTGGGGTTAAGAGCTTGACTCAGGCTTCTTCCACTTTTGTGCCCAGTCCTCCCACGATCGACCAAACGCCGTATCTTGTCCTGAGAATACGATTCCAACCACCTCTTGATATAAAACCATACGAGGCTGCTGATCTCCTGGCAGGAATAGCTTTATATACGGCTGAGGAGCCTCCTCCTGACGATCAAATACAAATCCTATAACCTGCTCCCCTGTTTGGAGTTGAATCGTCACATCGCCTCGATAATCAAATACGCGATCCATGGCTTCGTGCAATTCTTCCTTATTCGAAGGCTGCAGACGTCGGCCTTCCCATGATTGAGGAGTATCAGTTGAAGACATATCTGAACCCATGAAGCCCCTTTACTTACAACTAAACGTTGAGAAAATTACCAGATGATCCAGAGTTGAGGAAGGGGAAAAAAAGACAAAGAAAAGACAAAGAGAAGAGGCCTCACACAGCATTGGGAAACAGGGTCGCCCTGACGGTCCCAAAAAACCCACTCCATGAGCTGAAGGTATCCTTCACGGCAGAGGCTTCATATCCACAATGCACCATACAATCACGGCATTGTTCATGTCGTCCCGTTCCATAACGCTCCCACTCCGTTTCTTCCATTAGTTCTCGAAAAGTGGATACGTACCCGTCCTGCAATAAATAACAGGGCCGCTGCCATCCAAAAATATTGTACGTGGGATTTCCCCAAGGGGTGCATTCATACTCCCGTTTTCCCATCAGGAATTCAAGGAATAACGGAGATTGGTTGAACTGCCAAGTGCGTTTTCGTTGAGCTAGTAATTGGGCAAATAACGAATGCGTCCGATCTCGGCTCAAAAAACTATGCTGATCTGGAGCCTTTTCGTAACTATACCCAGGAGAAATCATCATACCTTCCACACCCAACTCCATCATTTCATCAAAAAATCTCCTGACACGAGCAGGCGCGGCATCATTAAATAATGTCGTATTGGTCGTCACCCGAAAACCTTTGGCCAAAGCGACTTTAATGGCTTTCACGGCAACGTCATAGACGCCATCTCGACAAACGGCATGGTCATGCTCTTCCTTAAGACCATCCATATGGATGCTGAAGGTGAGATATTTCGAGGGAGTATAGTCCTGTATTTTTCGTTCAAGCAGAATGGCATTTGTACAGAGGTAAACGTATTTCTTTCGCTGCACGAGCCCTTCGGCAATAGCTGGCATTTCAGGATGAATGAGGGGCTCTCCTCCAGGAATACTCACAATGGGCGCGCCACATTCATCAGCGGCAGCCCAACATTGCTCAGGCGTCAGGCGCCGATTCAAAATATGATCCGGGTATTGGATTTTCCCACACCCTGCACATTCCAGATTACACCGAAAGAGCGGCTCTAACATGAGCACAAGGGGATATCGCTTCACACCCCGTAAGTGCTGTGAGAGGGCATAATGAGCTACGGTATACATTTGAGACACAGGTACCGACATTGTTATTTTACTCCCTGTAGATTTTCACCATATTTCAAGACCATCCACTCCTATTCCCGGCATACATCCTAAAACCAAGGCCTGGCTTAAACAGAATGAATGGAGGCGCCGAGCGGGTTCGAACCGCTGAATCGCAGTTTTGCAGACTGCTCCCTTAGCCACTTGGGTACGGCGCCTTTCCGGGCTCATTATAAGAAGTCTATTTTCTCTTGTACAAGAGAAAGTCTGGCTTTTTCTTTCTTTAGTCCTCAAAAGGCTGGAATCATTACTGACGAGGCAACACGGGAAGCTCTCTGGAAACAGATCGAATTGGGTTCAAGGAAAGATCTTCCATTGGGGAGGGATGAATGGGAATGCCATCAGGTGTCTCATGAACATTGACGCCCGGGCCTTGACCACCCTGCTCTTTGGCCATCAACTCCACTTCTTCAATCAAGGTATGAAGAAGCTCTTCGGATGGCACACGTTTATATAATTTCCCTTTTTTAAACAGAATTCCTACGCCTTGGCCTCCGGCAATTCCAATATCAGCTTCTTTCCCTTCGCCAATTCCATTCACCACACAACCTAAGACGGATACGGTGATTGGGGTGGTGATATGTCCAAGTCGATGCTCTAATTCGTTAGCCATTTTCACCACATCAATTTCCACTCGCCCACATGTCGGACAAGCAATCACGTTGACACCACGGTGACGAAGCTCCAGCGATTTCAGGATTTCAAATCCAACCTTGACTTCTTCCACCGGATCGGCCGCTAAAGAGACCCGAAGGGTATCGCCGATACCCTGAGAAAGCAGCCAACCTAACCCAATAGCAGATTTCACCGCACCGGTCATCGCCGTTCCTGCTTCGGTAATGCCGATATGCAATGGGTAATTGGCTTGCTGGGCAAACAACCAATAGGCATCCATCGCCATGTGCACGTCAGAGGCCTTCAGAGACACCTTCATATTGGTAAACCCAACATCCTCCAAAGCATGAACCGCATTCAACGCCGACTCGGCAAGTGCTTCAGCCGTGGGATAGCCGTATTTTTCAAGAAGATGCTTCTCTAAGGAACCCCCATTCACGCCAATTCTGAGTGGAATGCCATAGTCATTGACGGCCTGAATCACCTCTTCGGTTTTCCACCATGGCCCAATATTCCCTGGATTAATACGGACACAATCCACAACTTTAGCGGCTTTTAGAGCAAGACGGTGGTCAAAATGGATATCAGCGATCAAGGGTGTGGTCATTTGGGATTTAATTTTGGGAAGCGCATCAGCCGCTTCCATATCGGGCACGGCTACCCTAATCAATTCACATCCAGCTTTCTCTAACCGGTGAATCTGCTCCACGGTCCCAGCAACGTCCCTCGGATGAGGAATCGTCATAGACTGGACCGATATGGGGGCATCGCCACCAATTTTGACCGATCCAACCTGGATTTGTTTGGTTTTTCGTCGAGAAATATACACGAGAATAGACTAGCGTATCACTGCTTGCAGGGAAACCCGGTCATGCAATGCCTTGGCCTGATCATAAATCCCATCCGCCGTGAGGCCATACTTTTCCCGGAGCAAATCCTGAGGCCCTTGTTCAATGTACCAATCGGGCAATCCCAGTACTTTAGTCGGCATACTCCAACATTCTTCTTCGGATAAAAACTCGAGAACAGCGGATCCAAACCCGCCCATTCGGCACCCTTCTTCAACTGTAATTAGGCATTTCACTTTTTTGGCAATTTCTCGAATAAGGGTTTTATCTAGAGGCTTCACAAACCGGGCATTAATGACAGCCACCGACACGCCTTCTTCTTGTAATCGCTCAGCCGCTTTCATCGCCTCCGAAACCATAACTCCAATCGCGATGATCGCCACATCTTGCCCATCAGACAACAACTCACCCTGGCCAATCGAAAGAGGAATTGGGTCAGAATCTAAAGGCACCCCAAGGCTACTTCCCCGAGGATATCGAACCGCCACTGGCCCATCATGCACCAATCCCGTTTGGACCATATGCTGAAGTTCATTTTCATCTTTTGGCGCCATAATTACCATATTGGGAACATGCCGTAGAAACGCAAAATCAAAAGCCCCATGATGGGTCGTTCCGTCTTCGGCCACCAATCCTCCCCGATCAATACAAAAGGTCACCGGAAGGTTTTGGGTGGCCACATCATGCACAACCTGATCATAGGCCCGCTGCAGAAATGTCGAGTACATACAGATAACCGGCCGCATATTATCCGCCGCGAGACCAGCCGCATAAGTCACTGCATGTTGCTCAGCAATCCCTACATCAATCAAACGGGAGGGAAACTCCTTTTCAAACTCAGACATTCCGGTTCCCTCACACATCGCAGCCGTTATGACCACCACCCGGTTATCTTTTTTGGCTTGACGAATCAGTGTTTTAGCGGCGATCGAACTATACGAGGGGTGACCGGGCTTTTTCATCGGTTGCCCAGTCTTCGAATCAAAAGGTGAACAGGCATGGAACCAAACCGGATTCTTCATGGCCGGCTGAAAACCTAATCCTTTTTTGGTAATCACATGCAGGAGAGTTGGCCCTTTTAATTTCAAAACATTCTCCAACGTCGGCAGTAAATGCTCAAAATTGTGTCCATCAATTGGACCTACATATCGAAACCCTAATTCTTCAAATAGCAGACCAGGGAGCAGTAAGCCTTTGGCCAGCTCTTCGGCCCGAATCGCCATTCGCTTTACGGGTTCTCCAATCTGCGGAATGTTTTCCAGGAGTTGGGAGGTTTCCTCGCGAAGTCTTGTGTAGAACTCCCCGGTAAAGGTCCGATTAAGATAGGCGGAAATAGCTCCCACGTTTCGGGAAATTGACATTTGGTTATCATTCAGGATCACCACACAGTCCCGCCCCATATCTCCGGCATGTTGCAATCCTTCTAAAGTCATTCCGGCAGTGAGAGCCCCGTCTCCTACGACGCAAACTACCTTATTGGACTTGCCTAATTGCTCACGAGCCTCCACAAAGCCCACCGCAGCGGATACTCCGGTTCCGGCATGTCCGGCATTAAACGTGTCATAGATGCTTTCTTCTCGTTTACAAAATCCGCTTATTCCCCCAAACTGGCGAACCGTATGGAATTGTTCACGACGGCCCGTTAATAATTTATGTGTGTAAGCCTGATTACCGGTATCCCAAACGATTTTATCGTCCGGCGTGTTCAATAAGTACTGCAAAGCCACCGTCAACTCCACCACACCTAAATTGGAGGCTAAATGCCCGCCCACATGTGAGATCACTTCTATAATGAGTTCCCGAATTTCCTGACAAAGTTCAGGAAATTGGTCCCGAGAAAGTTTCTTTAAATCTGCTGGACTTTCAATCCTTTTTAGCAAGGACATTGCGCATCCTTTCTTGAAGAACGTAACGTGTTGTAGGGGAATAACTAAAAATGTCCCAAATCCGACATGATTAACCAAAATCTTCCCATAGCTGCTATTGCCTGTCAAGCATTTGATCTAACTTCAGGGATGAGCCTTGGAACGATCAACATCCTCCTGGCTGAGGATCTGCTGAAGCAAGGCCTGGGCTTCCGGTCGATGAATCCGTTCCCATATCCATCGCTTTTTAAGAGGGGGTGTGTTAACGACCCGCGTTAGCTCCCTCACCGCTTCCAAAGTCTGCCCGTGCTTCACGTACCACTTCGCAAGATCCAGCCCTGCCGGAGCATACTCGCTATCGAGAGAAACCGCTTTTTTCAAGTGGTCGCCAGCTGCTGCCTGATCGCCTCCTAACACCCAAGGTAATTCCTCATAAATCCGGCCTAACATATGGTGAGCCTGAACATTTTGCGGATCAAGTTCCAACACCCGATTCACATGCTCCTTCAACTCCTGAATCGTCAATGCCGCCGCGACCAACCCCTTCAACTCCGCAGCACTCCCGAGATTGGCGGCATACAAAAAATGGGCATCTGCAGAAGACTCACGAAGATCAAGGGCTTTTTGGGCGATACGGGCTCCCTCCTGGAAAGCTGCCAACTTCTCCCCCCGATCAACGTACACCCCGTAACCAAGATCCAAATACAAGCCGGCCATCCGAAGCAAGCGGGTGAAGTCGGTGGAATTAGCTGCCCCTTCCCTCACCAAGGTCCCCAGCTCCCTTTCAAGACTCTCGGGATATTGCTGATGGGTTGAATTTTCACCCTGCAATGCCCCAGAAGGGAGCATGAAGACTCCTACCAGTGAGAGTAAACCTATATGCACAGATAGATTCATATCCTTGGGCCTTGTCAGCACATGTTTTTCCTGCAGGGCAGATAGAATATGGGCTGCATCAGAAAGGATAGTTGAGGCCAGCAAATACCGCTCCACCTTCCCTACTATACCCCCAATCCACCCGAGCCATGACGTTGGGGCGGACAATCGCTCGAAATCCGACTCCAGGCGTAATTTCCCAATCATGAAATTGGCGAAACTTAAAATCCTTATAGGTTCTCCCCATATCCACAAATGGCGTTAATTCACATTCTATACTGACATTAAACATCTTCATCCCAAATAGATGTATACGTTCCTCCACATTAAATGCCACCATATGTTTATCAATAAACCGGTCCTTCCCATATCCTCTCAAATTGTCTTCTCCTCCCAAGGAACTTTGTTCGTAAAAGGGTATCCCATCGCCAAAACTTAATTGCAGCATCGCTCGGGCCACAAATATATACCGTTTGGAGGGACTCGGAATCAGGTGCCTGAGATCAAACCCTGACCGAAAATACATCAGATCCTCTTCCTTCCCAAAATCAAAGTTCTGCGCCAATTCCCCAAATGTTTCAAAGCGGGTGCCTGCTGTCGGGGTATTGAGGTTATCTCTGGAATCATATTGGAACACCAGACGGTGGGCCAAAATCGTCGCACCTTTTATCCCCGGATCCCCCGGGAATCGATCCTTAGTATATGGCTCGTCATCGACACCTCCCGGTTGAATTTCAACATCTCGAAATCTTTGGTTGACTGATATCCGCGTCACATCATTCAAATGGATGCCAAAGTTCCAATGGATGTGAATTTCACGCCCCGTATAGTTTGTTTCATTATCTTGGGGAGTGGTTTGCCCTAAGCCATAAAACCGCTTGGTCGCATTTTTGAAAAACTGCGCTCCAACATCCACAAAGAACAATCCCTCGATAAACCCAGGGTCCTGGTAACGAAACTTCAGCTTTCGTTCAATCTCTTCGGTATACGAACCGACTGTCTCCATTTGCCTCCCGCCAGACCAATAATGAAAATAGTTCAAGGTTCCCCGGACTCCTAAAAACGAATTGTGAATCAGCATCGGGGCAAAGAGAGAACGAAGGTTACCTTCCGCATCGGAATTCAATACCGGCGCAATTAGCCCAAAGTCTTGCCCATCATTTTTGGAAGTAGAAAACGCAGGAACCACAAAAAGAGAATTTTCGGCGAGGACCACGGAAGAGGAAAGGATAGCGCCGCCTAAGGCCAGGCACGACAACGCCAGGCCCCCCAAACGAAACGATATCACAAAACCGACTCCTTAGGACGAAGTCCCCAGGTCGGCTTTTGAACGAAGTTTCTCGAGAAGAGCTTCAAACGATGAGGAGTTAATAATGCGAGAAAATTGGCCACGGTAATTTTTCATCAAACTCACTCCATCAATTACCACGTCATACACCCGCCACTCTCCATTTTTTTGCAACAGACGATAGTCCAAGGGTATTTGCACTTTGGGAGACACTACTTTGGTCTGGACTTCAGCAAATTCTCCTTTTTCGCGCTCTTTCAGATACTCCACTTCTTCCCCCGAATACCCGTCTACGTTGCCGACGTAGGAATTTGCTAAAAACTGCTGAAATAAAGTCACAAATTCCTGTTGTTGCGCTGCACTTAACCCCTTCCACTGGGAAGCCAAGGTACGCTTGGCCATTTCGGCATAATCAAATCGCTGCCCGATGATTTCTTCCAGCTTCGCACGCCGTTCCGTCTCTCTCGCAGGGTCCTTCAATGCTTGATCCCTCAGCACCACAAAAACCTGATCAACGGTTTCCTTGACTGCTCCCGTTGGAGTACCTCCTCCCCACGCGGTGGTGAAACAGGCAAGAGAAACTACTACCAAACCAAGAAATGTTACTGCCAAATTTCTGGAAGAATTTTTAAACTGAACCATTCGAAGTCCACATAGTTCCATGCCCATCGTTGACTCAGGCTTTTCAACCAATTCCCTTTGCATATGTCCTCCGCCTCTATTTCACCAAACGAGTATCACTCCACATTGCCGTGGATAAATTGACTAATCACCTGTTCGAGGTCAATCCCAGATTCAGTGTCCACAATAGTCCCACCAGTTTTCAAACGTTCTCCAGCCCCCCCGGGAGATAATTCCATGAATTTTTCTCCGATGATGCCACGAGTCTTTATTGAAGCAATCGCGTCGTCAAACACCGTGATCCCATCCTGGATCGCAAGGACCACTTGAGCCCGATCTTCTTTCAGTCCGATATTTTTTACTCGGCCCACCTCTACCCCGGCAATTTCTACCGAAGCACCGTTTTTCAGTCCGGAAGTTGAAGAAAATTCGGCCTGGAGTTCATAATAATCCCCACCAACCAGTTCAAGCTTTCCCAATTTAATCGCCAAATATCCAAGACAGATGACCCCTACCAACACAAAAATGCCGACAATTAATTCAAGCTTTCCACGTTCCATCATAATAATTCAGTTAGGTTAATTGATGTGTTAATGGGACAAGGACCAGGCAGGATAATTCTCATGGTTCAGCATGACACAAATTTTCATTTGACTCCTTAACCCACTCTCGAGAGCCACGATTCAGACTGGAGCGAGATGAATGCCATTATTCACGGAAATAAACTCACGAACCACCGGATCGGCAGTCTGTTGAAATTCATCCGAAGGACTCATCGCAATAATCTTCCCATTCTTTAACATAGCAACCCAATCAGAGATAGGGAAGATCTCTGGAATTTCATGACTCACCATAATACCGGTAAACCCAAAGGTTTTATGCATGGCCAAAATGAGATCATGGATGGCATGGGCCATCAACGGATCCAACCCGGTCGTCGGTTCATCGAACAGAATGATCTCCGGCCCCATTACCAGTGCCCTGGCCAATCCTGCACGTTTCTTCATTCCTCCGCTCAGTTCTGCAGGAAATTTATGGCCCATCTTGTCCAACCCTACCCGCTCCAGCATCTCTGGTACCCATCGACAAATTTCCTGTTCAGCCATCATACGCTTTTCTCGCAGAGGGAAAGCGACATTATCAAATACATTCATGGAATCAAACAAGGCAGCCGATTGAAACAACATAGCAAACTTTTTCCGTATGTCATTCAATTCCTGTGCATTGACTTGCGTAAGGTCTGTTCCATCAATAATGACCCTGCCTCGATCAGGGCGAATCAATCCAATAATGTGCTTGAGCATCACACTTTTGCCCTCACCACTCGGACCGATGATCGTCGTAATTTTACCCTTAGGAATATCGAGCGTGACCCCTTTGAGCACAGGTTGGCCCCCCAAGGTCTTTTCCACCCCCTCCAGCTTAATGACAATCGGTAGACTTGTAGGCATGCCTAACGTTACATAAGAACAGAGGTTAAAAAATAGTCCCACACCAAGATGAGAACTGCCGCTAATACCACAGACTCAGTGGTCGCTCTCCCCAGACCCTCGGCACTCATTCTCGTGTAGTACCCTTTATAGCAGCAGACCCAGCTGATAATCAGACCAAAACTAATCGACTTTAATATTCCCCCATAGACATCTTTCCATTCCACCGCTGATTCGATTGAACTCCAATAGGATCCCCCGCTGACTCCGAGCAACTTGACCCCAACCAGATACCCTCCCCAAATTCCCACAACGTCAAATATAGCAACTAATAAGGGGACGGAAATAAGAGACGCGACAACCTTAGGAGTAATCAAATACTGCAAAGAATTGATCGCCATGGTTTCCAATGCATCAATTTGCTCGGTAATACGCATAATACCGATTTCTGCGGTCATGGCGGATCCCGCACGAGCCGTCACCATCAATGCGGCCAATACCGGGCCCAGTTCACGGATCATGCTTATTGCCACAGCAGACCCTAGCAAACCTTCAGACCCAAACTTTCTAAGTGAATAGTAGCCTTGGAGAGCTAACACCATCCCGGTAAATAACGCCGTCAGAATCACTACAAAGGACGACTTAAACCCCACAACATACATTTGCTTGATAATTTGAACGATTCTCAGGGGTGGTCGGAACAACCATCCAAACGTCCGGATCAAGAACACAACCATGGCCCCCATTTCTTCTATCAAGAAAAGAGTCCGCTTTCCAATGTGTTGCAAAAATATCATGGAATTTCCGAGCGAGATTTATTGATGGCCATAGAGAAGGTTGTCGTGGGAATAATGGCAAAAAAATTTTCAAAAAAATTAGACAGTTGGATACCTGCCTGTTTGGAATTCCGGTACAAACGAAAGAATCCCTTCCAACATCGAGGTGTGGATAGAACCTGTCCGATTCCTCCAACCCATCCGAATGGTTTGAGGAACATATTGAAGTCTACCGGCAAATCCTCGTTAATACCATCAGAAATCGAACGAATAATCAGAAAAGGAAGACCATACTGGTTCGCCACTTTCCCAATCGCTCCACTCTCCATATCAACAGCTACCGCTCCGGTCTGTTTCCCCAGAATACGTTTCTCTGAAGCCTTTGTAAGCACCCGATCCGTCGTCACAAACCGGCCCCGTTGAAGAGGATACCCATCTATCAATTGTATGCCTAATGAGGCCTTAACCCAATCAGGATGGCACTCGATTGGTTGTGGATCGAAATCAGACAGCAAGGCTCCAGGCTTTCCCAAAAGAAGAACCTCTTGCCCAATCACCAGCGATCCGATTGGTGAGGAATTAAGAGCCCCGGCAAAACCTGTAGAAATAACAACATCCCATGCTTCGCTCTCTAAAATTTTCTGGGTAGCCGATTTGGCCTTGTCGGGACCTATTCCCGTCTGAATGACCAATACATGGGTTGACGCAGCCCGACTCTCAAATCCAGCATGGCCCAGGTAAGTAACAGAGCTCACTCGGGGAAGAACCCGACCAACAGCATTAAACTCTACTCTGGTTGCAGTCAATATGACGATTCTGGTCAGAAGAGGCTCCTGCCATATCATCCGCAAAAGGGAGATACGCCAAAAACGAGGGGGCAGGACAGAAATTACACAAACTTACTGTGGTGTCTGGCCACTTGTGCGGCCTTTCGTAATTGGTCGGCCCTTGCTTCCCCGGTCATTTTTACATTCCGGTACATACCCAGGGCCCAGATGGGGAAATACTTAAAATAACCATGATATCGTAAATAAAAGACCCTGGGGAACCCGGTACCTGTATGAAACGGCTCCTCCCAAACCCCATTCTCACGTTGATGGCGAATAAGCCAATTGACTCCCCGGACAACACTAATGGAGTCCGATTCTCCAGCCTGGAGAAGTGCCATGAGAGCCCAGGCCGTTTGAGATGCCCCACTTTCTCCTTGGCCGGCCTTCTGCATTTCGGCATAGGAATCACAGGATTCCCCCCAACCCCCATCAGAGTTCTGAACGGACTCTAGCCAAATCACGGCCTGCTGGATCCAGGGCACCGTCATATCCATGCCTATTGCACGAAGGCCTGAAAGGACACACCAGGTCCCATAAATATAATTGACCCCCCATCGGCCATACCAACTTCCATTTGGCTCTTGTTCCTTGCGTAGGAACTCAATTGCTGGGTTCACGGCAGGGTGAGACTGGTCATACCCTAACGTTCCTAACATTTCCAAACATCGACCGGTTAAATCGGCTGTACTGGGATCCAAGAGAGCCTGATGATCCGCAAAGGGAATCTTATTGAAAATTAATTTATTGTTATCCTTATCATATGCCCCCCACCCACCATCAGACCCCTGCAATGCCAAAGCCCATCGAAATCCTCGTTGAATGGCCTCGTCAGAACCGAACAACTCGGCAGGGTGGATCTTGGCCAGCCCCGTTACCACAGCTGCGGTATCATCAACATCGGGATACCATTCATTTTCAAATTGGAACGCCCATCCACCAGACCGAGCTTCCGGAGCCGACACGGCCCAATCTCCCACTTTTTGACATTGACGGGATCGCAACCAAGCATCTGCCCGTCGCAATGACGAATGGTCCAGCGCAAGGCCCCGCTCGATCAGCGCATTAATAGTTAATGCTGTATCCCACACTGGAGAATGACAAGGCTGTAAATGCAGCATAGTGGGTGTTGGGGTATTACCAGGATTCGAGTAAATTTCAAGGTCTTCAATTTCCCTCAATGTTTTCTGAACCAACGGATGATCCGTAGAATATCCCAAAGCTCGAAGCGCATAAATCGAATAGGCCATGGCGGGATAAATGGCCCCTAACCCACCTTCTCCATCCATATGTTCAATTACCCACGCCTGTGCGCTTTTCAACGCCTTTTTCCTAAGAGCCTTTATCGGGTAAGCCTCATATAAACGAAGCAGCCCATCGACCCACACAAAAAAATTCCGCCAACTTACGAGCGTGGAATCCCGGTGCAACGGTGGGACATGCGCAAAGTCTATCTCCTGACGAGGCTGAAGAAACAGTTCATCAATCCCTTGCTCTTTGGAGATTACACAAATGGGGCGATGGGCAAAAATAATTAAAAGCGGGATAATGACGACACGAGACCAATACGAAACCGCATATAGATTAAAATAAAACCATCGTGGGGCTAAGAATATTTCCGGAGGCATACATGGTATCCCCCGCCAATCATATTGCCCGAATAATGCTAAGGTAATTTTCGTGAAGACATTGGCCTGAACAACACCACCTTTTCCGAGAATTAAATCCCTCGCACGTTGCATCACAGGCTCATCTGGAGAAACCCCAGCCAGTTTGAGGGCAAAATACGCCTTTACTGATGCACTGATTTCTGAAGGCCCTCCGGAAAAAATCGGCCACCCTCCATCCTCAAGCTGGGTATGAAGTAAATACCGAGTAGCTTTCCGCTCTCTTTCAGGATCAACCATATCCAGAAACCGTCGAAGCATCACATATTCAGACGTCAGGGTCGTATCCGCTTCCAACTCCTCAACCCAAAATCCCCGTTCAGGATCTTGCATGCCCAATAACCAGTCCTCCCCTTTTTGAAGAGCTGATTCCAGAGCACTCATATGCCCAAGATTGGCAGTTCGCTGGAGGGTAGGATCGTGAGAAACCTCAGGATGCAGATTATGAGAAACCAGCTTAAGGGGCGGTGGTTTTTGCTTTCCCCGATAGGGTATTAACTTTGGGGTCAGGGTTTCAAAAATATTCCCCGATAACCGTACCAAGAATTGCTTGAGCAACTTCATGCAGCCGTTCTTTCAGAGATTCAACTGTTAATAATGCAATTTTGGGGAGTTCTACCAACAAATGAGAGATTCACAAGACGCAAAAAGCCCTGCTTAAACAGGGCTTTATAACGAAATGCGGCTAGACTGTCAAGCCGACACCTTTTTAACAGGGAATAGGTTCTGTATTGAAACGCTCCTTAGGTTGAAAGCAAAACAATACGATCACGGTGTTGTTTCACCTGACGTGTTCCGTTCCGCGTATCAAACACCACGGGAGCGTGATCAACAATCAACTGGTAATCAAAAGCAGAATGCGCGGTCAAAACCAGGGCACAGGCACAGCGTTTCAACAATTCAGCATTTATCTGTTGGGATTTATATTCCTTTCCTTGAATAATAATGGAAGGAGTGAAGGGGTCCGAATATTGCAATGCTGCACCTTCATGTTGCAGTAGCTCCATGACTTTTGTGGCAGGCGATTCACGTGGGTCTTCAATATCAGCTTTATAGGTTACTCCCAACACGAGAATGATTGAACCATTTAAGCATTGCCCTCGTTGATTTAAAATCCGCTGAAGTTTATTCATCACGAAATAGGGCATATTTTCATTGATCTCCCCAGCCAGTTCAATGAACCTGGTATGGACATCATATTCTTTTGACTTCCACGCTAAATAATATGGATCCAGGGGAATGCAATGTCCACCCACACCAGGGCCAGGATAAAAAGGCATAAAACCAAAGTTCTTCGTGGCTGCAGCATCAATCACTTCATAGACATTAATGTTCATTCGGTCACACAACAAAGTGAGCTCATTCACTAACGCAATATTCACTGAGCGAAAAACATTTTCAAAGACCTTAGCCATTTCCGCTACTCGTGGAGAGCTGAGAGGAAAGATTTTCACGATGGTTTGCTCATAAAATGTTTTGGCAACTTCCCCGCATGCCTCTGTGACACCACCCACCAATTTAAATGTATTGTGAGTCTTAAACTTAGGATTTCCAGGGTCAACCCGCTCAGGCGAAAATGCAACGAACAGATCCTTCCCAACCGTCAAGCCCGTTGCCGTTAAGGCGGGCAAAATGACTTCCTCGGTTGTTCCAGGATAGGTTGTACTTTCCAATACAACGAGCATGTTCGGATGTGAATATTCGGCAAGACGCCCAAGAACTTTCACAATGGCCGAGATATCCGGTTCTTTATTTTTGGTCAGGGGAGTCGGCACACAGATAAGAATAACATCGCACTGCCGTAGCACAGAGAAATCAGTTGTCGCCTCTAATTTTTTTTGCTCTACGACTTCTCGTAAATCAGCGTCCACTATATCCAATATATAATTACGCCCTTGGTTCACCATTTCAACTTTGGCTACCACTTCATCCACCCCAAACACCCGGTACCCGGCTTTCGCCTGAAGAACGGCTAATGGAAGCCCCACATAACCTAACCCAATCACTCCAACGTTGGCTGACCGATTTTTAATTTTATCGAGTATGTCCACTTTTGCCCTCCTCTTGAGGCTACTTAAACCGATTCAGTTAAAGTTCGGGGAAAATCAAATTTTCTTGAATTGATTCCCGTTGAATGCATAGCGCCCTGACACAAAAATATTAAGAAGACACATCATTCGTCACATTCGTGATGATCTTTCCCTCATTAATTGTCCACACGTCGCAGGTTGCATCTCCATCAATATTTCCAATTGCAACTGCAGTAAATCCCAATGCACTTACAGAATCTAAATTCGGGTCGGTACAACCGGGAGGTAATGTTCCAAGATTGGCATTGCCGACTTTATAAAAATATCGTTGCGAGGATCCACTCATGGCAAATCCAATCGCATTAAAATCATCTATATACCCATTATTTTCAGCGAAATAGGCAATTTCTGCGGTATGGATTGCCACCAGATTGCTTTTTGCCTCCGTTTGCTTGGCTTTGGCTTGGTAACGCAAAAAATTTGGGATGGCTATGGTCGCCAAAATCCCAATAATTGCCACCACAATCATCAGCTCAGTTAAACTGAATCCCTTTTGGCCATTGAGTTGAATCAGCATCCTAGAAACCTCCATGGAGGGCTATCCTCCAACAGATTGTTAGATATCTCACCCTCGGATGATGGTACACCTGGTTTTTTCAAGTAGCCAGGGTTCCGATGATAATCGACACAACCTCAAAAACGGCGATAAACCTACGTCAACCGCCACTAAATTCATAAAACTGGCCATTTCAGCGACACAAAGGTTGGAAGAATCAATCGTCATGCAAGGGAAATAAATAAAAGGCGTGACTATTTATTCGCCAGAAAGAACCCAAATCTTAAGAATCAGCGGTTAAAAATGACTCAGACCCAACACCTAATCGGATAAGGCAGCCCACCCCGCCCTCCAAAATAATCAGGAGGTTCCTCTAATATATTTAGGGGGGGTAGTCTG
>JBGSSO010000130.1:0-9037 GCA_041737015.1 Nitrospirales bacterium | reverse complement strand
AGAATTTCGGTCGTCATCACCAGTAGCGGGGCCTGGGCGTTATCCCGCCTGTCTCCGGTTAAAATCCCGACTTGATCCGGTCCAAAGAGTTGGGTGAACTCCATAAACTTTGTATTCGACAGCGCTTTCAGGGGTGAGGTGTAAATCACCGTTTGGTTAAGTGCCATGGCCTGTCTGATCGCTTGTATGGCGACATAGGTTTTTCCACTTCCCGTTGGAGCGCTCACGATGACATCTGAATGCGCCAGATGTTCCACCGCTTCGGTTTGCCAGGGATCCGGAACGAAGGGTTGAGGCTCAGGAACTCCAATCCCTTCCAAGATTTGCTGAAGCGTAGTCGATGGCGGAGAGTGGCCGAAGTTGGGCTTCCCCTTATTTGGACGATTTTTTGCTTGAAAGGGCGAAGCAGGAATTTGAGGGCGTGCTGCAGCGCGGGCTTCTTGTGCGGCCAGGCGTTCTTGGCGAGTGGTTAGTATCTGTTGCAGCTCGGTTTCGATGGCCAGAATCTGGTCCGGCGGAAAGGCCAGCATTAATTCAACAAGTCGATGTTTCCCGAGACGAAAATGGCGATGGATGCGGCCTCTTGCCATGTGATGCAAATATTTGACCGGTAAACTTTGGAGTTCACGTTTGAGATCATCATGATGCATAGCGTTATGTTCCCATCTGTGGCTATGGAAGTTCTTGCAGGACTTCCCGCCGCATGGTCACCATCGCGGAGTGGGCGGTATCGGCCAAGCCGGGATGTGTGACCTTGAGTCCATATATTTGAGAGAGAAATTCCAAGGTTCTGGCTAATAGGCGATACACGTCCCCTTCGGCCATGGAGGTGGAACGAACCAGTGAAGCCCAGGTGAGTTGAGGATTCCCGATCCAGCTTTCCACGAGTGCGGCGACATCTGAGCGTAACAAGGGCGGGGGTTCATAAGGGCTCAAGGAATCAGCTACGGCCCGCACCTGCGTCAACATGGTGGCCAGTCCAGATGGGAGGCGCATATAGGATCCTGGACGATCATCATCATGGGAAATACTCGCCATCACGCCCGCTAACAATCCTGGAGCAATACCTGAGAAGGCCTCCATACGAATTAATTCTGTGATGAGTAAGGAATGGTTAATACGAATAAGTCTAGCCCATTCCCCGTCAGCGGTGAGTTGCGAGTTGGCCGTGATATATCCGAATTTGTGAAGTACATCAGCCTTTTGTTGAAATCGGTGCCACAATCCATCACGGAGGGCTTGAATCGTTTTGGTCAATTGCTGGGATTTCTGGCGAAGTTTCGACGCCAGGGGAAAGTCCTTCTTGCATGCTGAATGGGACGGGCAGGTAGGACAGGGAAATTCCTCCGTTAATATTTCTGCAAGGAGCGGATCATCTGTTTCCTGGGTTTCCGGCAAAATGGGGACTGTTGGCAGACGCGCAGGTAATTGGGAGAGCTCTTTCTTAAGTTGAGAGAGAACTTGTGGCTGACACCAGGGAATCGTGCGAGAGGGTTGAAACTCAAACACGCGGTCATAGACTTGAGTGACCGAATGGGCGGGACACTCACCCAAGGTGCCTTTCGCCCGAATCACGGATAACATTGGGGCAAAGGTTCCACGGCTTCGATACTGACGGAGAATAATCGCCGGACCTTTTGGCAGTCCGATGAGGCGCCCTGGAGTCAGAAATGGCAGACAGGCCGTCAAAAATGGCGTGTCGTTGGTTACGATAGGATGGCGGTGCGCTTTGCGTCGTCGGGCAAGATCAAAGCCTTTCCATTGAGTGATCCAATCGGCGCATTCCCGTGGTCCGTAAGGTGTTAATTGTTCCTTGATCTGATCCAGATGATCTTGATGGATACTGGATCGTTGATTCAGCTGAAATTGCGCAAAGCTTTTTGCAAGTAGTCCCTCAATTTGATCCAGTGAATGGGCCTTTAGCAGATTAAGCACCATGGGGTAGGACACTACAAATTGACTGTCAATCGGTTCCGGATAGCCTGTGAGTCCTTTGCCAAGAATGTGTAAGTCAATGTAAGGAGAGGGAGTGATGACCACTACACCCACCAAATCTTTGCCTCGGCGGCCACCGCGTCCGGCCAACTGTTGAATTTCGCTGTTTGTCAGATCCGTGAAATCCTGCGATTTGCGGACGCTGGATTGGGTAATAACGACGGTTCGTGCCGGAAAGTCGACCCCAGCTGCCAAGGTCGTTGTGGCAAACACGGCATCCAACAAACCCTGGCGCATGAGTTCCTCAATCGCAATTTTCCAGGACGGGAGATGCCCTGCGTGATGAGCTGCGACTCCAAATTCTTGCACAACAGGAATTAAGGGATGATGCTCAACACTGGGAAAGTCTTTGGTGAATTTCTCCAGAAATTCACGAATAGCCTCCGAGCGTTGGATCGACATCCTGGCCGAACTGTGGGCGAAGGTATCAATGGCCTCATCGCAGGCCCGGCGAGACGTCAAAAAGACAATCGCCGGAGTCAACCGATGTTGGCGGAGAATTTCTATGAGATCGACAGGGTGAATGGCCGGTGGCATGGATAATGAAATTGTAGCAGGAGTCGGTGGGTGAAAACACTAATATGATGCAGGTCGAGTAAAAGAAAACGAACCATGCTCTTTGGCGTCATTATGGGTAGTGGAAGATGAGAAGCAGGAAGAAACGGTCGTTAAGGTCTGGCGTATTGGACCGATAAGGTTTCGTAAGATTATGGCCATTGAAGTTATTATACGTGGAATTCGAGGCGCCACCGTCGTAGATTTTCATGGTCGGTTGGATATGCATTCCCGATGGCATGTTAAAGCAATTATCAATCAATGTTGCCATACCGAAGAAGAGCATCTGATTCTTAACCTCAAAGGCTTAACGTTTGTGGATAGCGCTGGGTTAGGTTTTCTGGTGTTGTGCTCCTATCAATTCAAGGAGCTACGTCGCAGGATAAGTTGGATTCAACCACAAGGATGTGTCGGGGAATTGCTTCAAAATCTCCAAATCCATGAACTTATCTCAGTGTGCCAGTCCGAACAGGACGCCTTGTCTGCAGTAGCTCCTTCCTAAGCCTGCTCATTCCGAGTTTTCCTTGGATGTTGGTGCTTGAATTCATGTGATCCTAAGATCGGAGATTTCGTAAGAGGCACTCCGTTCTCGGACAATCAAGGCATTCTCCTCCATTTTTTACATTCCCAAAGATCCCCCCACACAACTGAGTACCTGGTATAAATTGAAGGTAGCTCTCTGCATAGGCATTATGAGAATCATCAAAAATCTATAGAACGACTATCCGCTGTCATTTCGAAAGAAAGAGAGCTTGAGTTCAATGGGTCGTTGCCACACTGACTTGAAGTTTCTCCGCTGGTGTCTGAAACGCCAAAGTTTTGCGTGGGCGTTGATTCAGCCGTAATGCCACGTGGTCTAATTCCGCTTGTGAGTACCGAGCCAGATCCGTTCCTTTGGGAAAATACTGGCGGAGCAATCGATTCGTATTTTCATTCGTGCCCCGTGGCCACGGACTCTGGGGATCGCAGAAATAGACCTTCACCTTCGTGGCCACGGTGAACTGCCTATGCGCCGCCATCTCCATCCCTCGATCCCACGTCAAGGAACGACGGAGTGTGAGAGGCAGGCGGCGTACTTGAGGGATGAGGGCGTTCACCACACTCGCGGTGTCTTTGCCTGCGACTTTTACGAGGAGGGTAAACCGAGACTGCCGTTCGACCAGGGTGGCCATATGAGTGTTGTTTGAGCCGGAGACTAAATCGCCCTCCCAGTGTCCAGGAATGGCCCGATCATGGACTTCAGCTGGCCGTTCACGAATCGAAATGCCATCAATGATCTGACCCCGAGGCTGGCCCTCGGTACTCGCACGCTTGGAGCGTCGCATGGTTCGGTGTGAACGCAAACGCCGGGTCAGTTCTTTCTTGAGCACCCCTCGGGCCTGAATAAACAGGCTCCGATAAATCGTTTCGTGAGACACCCGCATCTGAGGCTCCGTCAGAAACTGTCGTTTCAGCCATCCGGCAATTTGTTCGGGCGACCACTCCAGACTCAGTTTATCGGCGACAATCCGCTGCAGGATCGGATGAAGGGCGAGTCGACAGAGTTTGGGGCGGCATGCAGCCGCCCAAGCCTCTTCATCAGCCACCGTGGCACGATACCGACTACGCCCGCCATGCCGGACAATCTCGCGACTGACCGTTGAGGGCGGTCGCCCAAGGTGAGCAGCCATGTGCCGGATGGACAGCCCCGCGACAATGCCTCGAGAAATCTCTTCGCGCTCGGCCAGCGTGAGGGCCCGGCAAGACCGTCGCCTGGGCAGCGGGGTGATGCCGCCGTGAGCGGCGATAATGCCGTGGATCGAGCCCGCATGCTTGCCCAGCGCACGCCCAATGTCGCTCAACGACTGTCCACATTTCCACTGTTGCCACACAACCGCTTTCTGAGAACTCATTAGACCAGGACGGCCTAATTGTGCCATACGCAACACCCTCCCTGCCAAAAAGTTGAGATATGGTGTTGCATTGATCCATTGAACTCAAGACGGCCTTCTTTGCCAAGGAACACCCATGAGATATCGATTTATCGATAAGCAGAAGAAGGCCTGGCCCATCACCCTCATGTGTGGCATTCTGGGCGTCTCCCGAAGTGGGGACTATGACTGGACCGTGCGTGGCCAGAGTCAGCACGTGAGCTCGAACCATCAACTAGATAGACGGATACGGGAGATCTTTGCTGAGCACCGCCAACATTATGGTGCGCCACGGATTACGAAGACCTTACGCCATGAGGGCTTCAGGTGTAGCGAAAACTGCATTGGCCGCAGGATGCGTCTACTGGGACTGAAAGCCATTCAGGCGAAGAAATTCAAAGTCACGACTGACTCGACTCATTCAAAACCAGTCGCACCCGACCTGCTCGAACAGGACTTTCGCGCGGAGGCTCCGAATCAGAAATGGACCAGTGATATCACCGATGTCTGGACGCACGAGGGGTGGCTCTATCTCGCAGTGGTGATGGATTTGTATTCACGAGCGATTGTGGGATGGTCAATGAACCGACGCATGACGCAACAACTCGTGTGTGACGTCCTGAGCATGGCTTTGTTCCGTCGTGGCTTCCCAAAGGGCACCATCCTCCATTCTGATCGTGGCAGCCAGTATTGCTCAAAACGCTATCAGCGGTTGCTGGGGACCAATCGGTTGCGTTGTAGCATGGGGCGGAGGGCGACCTGTTACGATAACGCCGTCACAGAAAGTTTCTTTCATACGCTGAAGGTCGAACTTGTTCATCGAATGCCTTACACGACACGACGCATGGCGAAAGTCAGTATTTTTGAGTACATTGCAAGGTATTACAATCGGCAGAGAAGGCATTCCGCTATCGGCTATCAGATCCCGATAGTATTTGAACAGGCAGCTTAACTCTGTGTCCGCTGTTGCGGGGGAAGATTAGGTGGTAAGGGAATCCTTCGACTACCTGGGTCGTCAGCTCACTGAGGCAGCCCAGACCAATATAGATTAGGTAACCCCAGAAGGCCCATAGGTATTTTTTCAAAAAATCATATCCCAATACCCGCTGGATAAACGGGTGTTGGGATTTCACAAATTTTCCTGCCCATCCGCTGAATGTTGTTCCGAAAACCTTGAGTGCATAGTGAGGGTAGCTGGCAATCCACACTCAATCCAAGTTACTTGTCAGGAGTATAAGCATCCCAAACATTTGGATATCCCATCCCCGGCCTAGAAAAGGCTGGAGCGGACGTTTCTGAACAATCATCTCACAAAAAAGAGTCCGACGGAGGAAGGGTTCTCATGTATGGGAATACACCTTTTTACCGCTATGATTGGTTCTTAATGAGTAGCAACAATATTAAGAAACGATCTTGGGTTTAGGAAGATCGTAAGGTGTGTTCTATATCGTCCACGATCTGTGGCGATAGGGGCTTCTGTCTAGGATCATACCGAGCAATGACAGTTCCTTTACGGTTGATAAGGAATTTTTGGAAATTCCAGGTGATCTCACCTTTAAAGTGGGTCTCTTCGGTGAGATAGCGATAGAGGGGGTGCTTCTGTTCTCCAATCACAGTGATTTTACTGAACAATGGGAATTCCAAGGAATACTTTGTATAGCAAAATTCGGCGATTTCCTTGTTGTCTCCAGGTTCCTGTTTGCCAAAGTCATTAGCGGGAAAGGCCAAAATCGTAAATCCCTGATTGCGGTATCGTTCATATAACGTTTGCAGTTCGGCATATTGCGGCGTATTTCCACAAAAGCTTGCCGTATTCACAATCATAATGACCTGTCCCTTAAACTCGTTGAGTGAGCGTGGTTTATTCTCAATATCTTCCATGGTGAAGTCGTAAATTTGTGATGCCGGCTTATTCTTTGTGATTTCAAATTTTGATGACTGTTGATTTGAAGGGAGTACTTGAGGCGGAGGTTCTTTGGCAATGGCTTCTCCTATTGAGGTTGTATAGTCTTGGCTACATCCCCCTAGGATTACCAGCCCACACAAGCTGGCTAAAAAGGCATAACTCGGAGCGAATGGATTTGGGTCTGGCATGGCGGATCCTCCAAAAATGATAGACAATCAGTCATTGGTATACTCCAGTGTAATTCTCAACTTCTGGTCAGAGCAATTGGCCTGGATAAAAATATTAACCGTATCGTTATTTGTTCAGACTTTTTCCTAATAAACCGGTGAGGCCTTCTAGGGGAAAAGCCGAAGACATTTGTGCTTGAGAATATAATCGGAGATAGGTTTAAACAGATAGTCTCTTGCCCCACCTTCGATCGCCTTGATCATCGTTGATCGAGTAGGATCTGCAGACATGACGATTACCGGAACCGTAGAAAATTTTTGCCGGAGTCTATTCAGCATTGTCAAGCCATCCATGAACGGCATTTCGAGGTCAAGGAGTATCCCGGTAATGGGTTCCGTCTTGAGGACCTCAAGCCCCTCCAGACCATTCGAGGCGGTGGTCACTTTATAGCCGAGTTTTTCCAATCTGTCGCGAAGAAACAGAATTATAGTTTCCTGGTCATCGACTACCAAAATACATTTGCTCATGGAGTGCCCATTTGATTCATGAATCAACTTTTATATAT
Organism: Nitrospirales bacterium; assembly: GCA_041737015.1. GTDB lineage: Bacteria > Nitrospirota > Nitrospiria > Nitrospirales > UBA8639 > Nitrospira_E. The sequence goes on along the minus strand of JBGSSO010000130.1, from coordinate 1,938 downwards.
GTTTGATTGCAATTTCATCTTCATCTTTATCATATCGATTCCATTTATTGGGGCGTCAAAGGAAAATGATGAAACCTTAGACAATAGGGCGTGAATAGAGGCTATGGGGTATGTTAGAGGCATGCGAGGTGGAGGAAGAAAACCCTAATAGTAATGAGCCTGGCAAATTTGCTTCAAGTGTGAAGCATTTTTGAGGCACGTTGTTTTGTAAGAATCTGTGAAAATCTCCATTAACCCTCAACCCGGGCTAATGGGAATCTTCCAGCCAAGGAAAGATTTGCTCGAGGATCAGGTCCTTCTTGCCAACTCCACCAATGAATTGCTCGAATTCCCCATTCACAAATAGGGCTAAGGTAGGAAGAGATTGAATCTCTAATTCACCGGGAATGAGGAAATTCTCCTGCACGTTCATTGCGAGGATGAGAATGCGTTTCCCAAGTTCTTCCTGGATGCGCTCCAATTCTTTGGTCAGAGCTCGGCAATGTCCACATCCTGGTTGCCAAAACTCCACCAAAACCGGGACGGACGATTTCTCAATCATCCTATCAAACTCTTGGTCAACTATTTCCTGAATCATCCTCGCCAATCTTGATTACTTCATTGAAAATTTTTTGGATACGGATCTTCTTCTGGGTTTCCTGTGAGACTTGATGGACATCACCCCATGGCTATGAAGGTCTTCCCGGGTCAACGGGCTTATGTCATCGTAAAGTTGATTCTCTAAAATGAGAATACAGTTTCGTCTGTTTCCTCCTGTGCATAGGAGTAAAGCGTTTTGAAAAAATCATCCATTGCCTTTTGGGCAATCCAGGGGGTCAAGAATGGAACGTTACTCAGGCGATTTCGCCATGAGGCAACCCCATAAATTGCGTTGAATTCCGGTTGAGTTAATCCGGTCAGGCCCGGCCGGTCAATCGCAACCGATTTCTGGCAAACCAGGCGTACGCTCGAACCAGAAGTTTGTTGATCGTGGGCCGTCTGGCCAATTTTGCGAGAGCGCGCAATCCGATGGCTTCCCACATTTCCCTGAACACCTCCACTCCGGTAATGAGCGTTCCATCCGCCCACCGGGCATGAATAACTTGGCCCAAATCACAGGGCCTCAATCTGTGTTCTGCCGGATGGTAGGAGGAAGCTGCAAAATCAATGAATTCCAGATGTTTCTTCCGGTTGAATATTTTCATGAGATCGATCTCACGACGACAAACTGGACAGTCGCCATCAAAATACACGATCAAGGGATAGGGTTTGGTTCCCTGGGTAGTCACGACAGTGTGGTGTCCATCGGGGGGTGTTTGGCCGCAGCCCGTATAGGATTCCTTATTCATGATGCTCCTTATGCCGGAACAAGGTGTTCCCTTTAAAAATTCGAAACAGATAAAACAATGAAGGGAACAGGAACAATATGCCAACCAATAACGCCCCTGCGATAAAATGCAGGGTGACCTCGGGAGCTGAGGTATTGAAGACCGTCAGGTTGGGAGGGATCAAATAGGGGAATTGTGCGATGCCCCATGTCCAAATTGTCAGGGTGACTTGCAGGATGGCACAGGTCCTGGCCCACCAGTAGCGCTGCGTCAGGAGCAATAGGATAGCTGTAATTGTCAAACTGCCGATGCCGAGTTGAATGAATCCTCCCCAGAGGCTGGTCGTGACCTCTCCCCAGAGTCGCGGTGCCCCGGACCTTCCCAGGTACAACACGACTTCTTCAAGTAAGCCCGCCAGGAGGACTGCCGTAATCGCCCGTTTCCGGAAAATCTTCTGCAGGGTGGGATCGCGGGTTTCCAGAAGAAGATATGTGGCGGCCAGATAAGAAAACAGCAAGAGGGTCAACAATCCCATGCCTAGTGGAAAAGGTTGCAACCAGGGAGTGATGTACCCATCAAAAAAGGTTTCTGGGTTGGCGGGAAAGTGGCCGGAGGTAATGGTGCCAATGAT
>JBGSSO010000104.1:0-4308 GCA_041737015.1 Nitrospirales bacterium | reverse complement strand
CAATCCACATCGTTGGCATTCGTGAAGGAATGTTTTGAGTTCAGGAAGATCCATTGAGAGGGGATCTTAGATTTGACAGTTTAGGATGTCAATGTGAAGAGGTCTGAACCCATTCAGTCACAGACCTGGCACAGGCATAGGCACTCAAGACCGTGCTTTCCAGAGAAGGGGGGAGTGGGGTGGCCGTCCAGGGACCGGCAAGAAAGAGATTGGGAATGGGCGTGTTGGACAGAGGGCGAAAGGTGCGGAAACCAGCCAGGCAAGGAAGATATGGGTAAGCCGATTGCGTGACGGGTGACTCACCGGACGGGAATGGTTGCTCAGGAGAAATTTGAAGTATGTTTTTGATATGAGGCCAGACCGTTTTTTTCAGCCAGTCGTCGGTTTGTCCTGAGGATGACGAAGGGGAAAGGTTAACGCCCGTGATCGACGTCTTGGCGCCATCAGTATTCCGAACTGGCTGGCTGGTTATCCAATCAAATACACCGGAGTTGAGGATAAGGCGGGGAGGAAGAAATGCGTCGTTCAGGGTCAATTGGACCGTTGTCCCTGAGGATTCCTGCAGGTGAGCCAAATGGGAAAAACACGAAAAGCGAGCCGGAGCTCTTTCCGGCAAGAGTCGAAGAAGCTCTGGAGGGGAGAGCGGCGAGACGTAGATGTCGGCGGTGAGGCGTTCGCCCTTATCCAGGACAATGGCCCGGATGCGTTCTGTGTCGGCCTGAATGAGGGTGATTTCGTTTGAGGGATAAAACGTCACTCCTTTTCCGAGTAAGACTCGTCTGAGCTGTTGTTGTAGATGGTCGAGCATGTCAGGTGAGGCGAGGAATGTCTCTGGCCCATTGGGTTTGGATAACCAGAATCGAGAGAGTACCTCCAGAAAATACCCGAGTGAGGCACGGGTCACATCACATCCTAAAAACAATCGACAGAATGGATTCCAGATACGTTGTCGGGCAAGAGCCGATTGCTGAGTGGAATTCAGCCAGGATTCGACCGTGAGCATGTCAGGGTGGTGATCTGGTGAATGGGGTTCTTCCCATTTTTTTTCTAAAAAATTCATCAAGTGCCAGCGATCTGACCAGGTAAGGCCGCGAAAGCCGGCGAGTCGGATCATGGGATGAAGAGTCCCAATTCCCTTCGCGTTGGATAGGGTTAGTGTTTGACCTTCGGATGTCCCAAACTCCAGGTCAACCGGTTGAATGCGTTGGGCTGCGTGTTCGAGGACCAGTTCCTGGAAGAGTGCCCATGTTGCATGGTAATACCGGGGGAGAATGAGCGGGGAGGGCTGTGTCGTGAGGCGTTGAAGGGATGGTGGATGTTCCGGTTCTATTGATTCCGAAAAATGGAGAGATGATGTGGCCGGAGAGACAGGGCTGTGGTCCTCGAGAATTGTGATCCGGAATCCGTAGGGGATGAGCCGATAAGCCGTGAGTAATCCTGGCAGATTTCCGCTCAGTATCAGAATGTGGTGTGTCACACTGATGGGGCAATGTTATGGGAAAGAAAAGACCGAATCCAAATATTAGCGGCAATCCCGAGTCGTTGTATTGGGGCGACTCGAATCCGTGGGCCGAACACCTGGTAGTGCGGATCTTCGAGTTGTTTGAGGATGCGGCTGTAGACTCCACGCATGATTTCTGAAACCACTAGCGACTTTTGATCGGAGGGGGGAAGGGTTTGGAGAATTTCTTGAGCTTGGCGGTAATAGGTGTGAGCTCGTTCGCATTCAAATTTCACAAGTTCAACCAGCGCTGGCGACCCTTGTTGGTGAAGGAGAGCATTTTCCGGATAGCCAAAGCGCTGTAAGTCCTCGAGCGGAAGATAGATACGGTTCTGCTCGGCATCCCCTTTGAGATCACGAAGAATATTGGTTAATTGAAACGCCAATCCCAAGTTGACCGCATAGTCTTCTGCCGCAGGGGATTGAGTTTGGAAAATCTTGAGGCAAATCAGCCCAACCACTGAAGCGACCCTGTAGCAGTATTGATACAGATCGGCAAACGTCGCAAACCGATTGGTCGTCAGATCCATTTCTACACCAGAAATTAATTCTTGAAGGAGTGCTTCAGGGATGTCAAAGGTCTGCAGGTGGGCGGCGAGGCTCGTCGTGACCGGTTGGGTCGGATGGCCTTGATAGGTGGCCGTCACCTCTTGTCGCCATTTGCGGACTTCTTCGATGGGTTGGCTTCCCGGTGCCGGTTCATCAACGGCGCTATCCACCATTTTGCAAAAGGCATAAATGGTGTACATGGCTTCCCGCCGTTGCTGTGGCAGAAACAAAAAGGAGTAGTAGAAGTTGCTGCCACTTTCTTTTGTATATTTAGTGCAGAACGTCTGCGCTTCAATAGGGGTCATGGGCTTCATGGAGTATTTCCCAAAGGCGGTGGTCAGGCAATGATCGTGAAATGCGGGGACATATGAATGACTGGATAACGGCGATTTTTCTATTCCAAGACTCAAGAGTGGGGATTAAGCCGCCAACGACATTTTCGCTTCTTGGCCGAGCTGGACGGTTATTTTGAGCACTCCCTTATTTTTTCGCATAGCGCTTGTTGACTCATAGGTGGGGCACTAGGCTCCATTTTGACAACGATCCTATTACCGAATGCACTACCGTGAACATCGGTGCAGGGTAGCAAGGAATGCGAAGGTCTTCAATGGATGGTGAGCGGGTAATATCCAGGATGGTGTGGAATGTTTTGCAGTTGATTCAACAGAACACCTGATGATTCTCGATTACCGAATCCCTGATCCTTAAGTGGCACAAGGCTAATCAACGCATTGAAAGTTTGGAGGGTTTCTCCTTACTGGGTGGAAACCTTCCCCATATTTTGGATCTGTGACTTGAGTTTTTCGGCAGAGATCCAGCCTGTTTTTCCCGTTGGCGTTCGAACCTGGTAGACCCATCCGGTTGGCTGATAGGCTCCATCCAGAATCGTGAGTGTTTCTCCTGGTTTTACTATGGGACCAGGCGTGATGTTAGCTGGATCACCCATCAACAAGGACCTTCCAAGAGTATCTGTCAGCGACACTTCCTGATTCTCGTGAAAGGTTGGAGGAGTCATCCCAGCCTGGGATTGATGGCCCTCTTGATTACCGGTGATGGCAGCCGTATCGGTGGAAGTCGCTTGAGGCATAAAGGTATTGGAGTTGAGAGCCCAATATGCCACTCCAACAATCAACAATACAAGTACAATCCAGAGAAGCGGTTTCCTTGAAGGGGGCTTGGATTGGTTGAGATCGTCCTCTTCCAATCCTTCGTCAAATTCCAAATCTTTGTCAGGCTCCTGGGCAAAGAGCACGTTCCATCGAGAAGGTTGTTCTGGGGAGAACACCGCACCGATTGTCGAGGTCATCATGCCTATCTCCTTTTTTTTCGTGAGGTCTGCAAGCAGTGTCAGTGCCGGGTTGGCGTGGTATGAAATTGCCAAATCAGCGGGTCGCGTACGAAGAAATACCCATTCATGAAGTTTATTAACATCACTTCTATTTCCTGTCAAATCTTCCAGGCATATTGATGAGGGAGCATGGTCTCTTCTCATGGCGAACAGCGCGTCCAGGAGGAAACGATCCAGTCCATTCGTAAGGATGAAATGATTCGAGCCGCCTGTTGTGCCTGGCGATGAGGATTGATATCGGGATCAGCGTTATGGAAAATATACCTCGTATGGAATCTGTGATGGGGAGGCAAAATGAAATCGTATCGGGAAGAATTGTGGTTTCAGACCAAAGAACGAAGGGAATATCGGAATATTACCTCTCAGGTGGAACGTGTGGTACAACAAAGTGGGATTCAAGAGGGATTCGTCCTGGTGAATGCCATGCATATCACTGCGAGTGTCTACATTAATGATGACGAAACCGGGTTGCTGGAGGATTATGAACAGTTCCTTGAGCGCCTTGTGCCGCAGACGGGAACCTACCGGCACAATCTAACCGGAGAGGACAATGGTGACGCGCATATCAAGCGTCAAATCATGGGCAGGGAAGTTGTGGTGGCTATCACCAATGGACGCCTGGACTTTGGTCCGTGGGAACAAATTTTTTACGCGGAATTTGATGGCAGACGTCGCAAGAGGGTGTTGGTGAAGATCATTGGAGAGTAGTGAGTTGGCAAACGGGTTCCAGTCATGTGAAAATACTGTGGAAATTTTGATGATCTGCCTTCTCAGGAAATTTTTACCTTCGCCTGGAATCGTGTAAACCCATGAATGCAATGTCTAGTTGGTATCGTCCTGATCCCCTCACTCGGGATTTGATTCATCTCATTAATGCCCGGCGGCATGAACATGGGGATCCCAGTTTGGC
>JBGSSO010000091.1:0-10281 GCA_041737015.1 Nitrospirales bacterium | reverse complement strand
GGATCGCGAGCATGAGGTCCTCACCGTTCTTGCAGCCTTAGACGAAAGTATGGCGGAGTGGTTATTCGATTTGTTGGCGGAAGCGGCCAGCTCCTGTCTGATGGAAGATGAGAGCGAAGACAGCGAGATGTATGGCATTCTTGCCTCATTTGAATTATCACTCCAAGCCAATCTTGAGTATCCTTTGAAATTGAAAATTGATCCTGTGGGAACGGCGGATTTGTTACGGAAACACCTGCATGTCCCCCCAGGGGCGGTGATTACCGTCGAACCAAGGCTTCTCACCGATTCCACATTGGAATTTTTAAGCTTGCAGAAGATTCACGACCATATTTCCAACCTGGCTGATGGGCAGGTACGTCAGACGATTGCGGCGAGGCTTCATCCACCCGTGGAAGCCACTGCATTTTTATTTTTTGAAATTCTTGGCGTTCCTGACACGACGTTGCCGGAAGCCCTTTCCGAGGAGGACTGTCAGGCTATTATGGATCATTTGGTGAATCAATGCCCAGAAGTGGCCAAGGCGCCACAACTCTTGGAGGCTCCTAATTACGCGGCCTATGCCTTGTATGATGCACAAAACGCGGTTCGTCTTCATCGATTAGCTGATGAAACTGCGGCGGTGTGGCATGACCTGGAAGGCCCGGTTCGAAGTCGAACCGTGGTACATCTGCATACTCAATGCGGGAATGGCGTGTATATGCCTGTGTGGACCGATCTGTTTGATCCGGATCTTCCTGAAGACCATGGACCGATTTGGACGTCTCCGGATGTGTGGGTGTTTACCGCAGATTTGCCAATTGAATGGCCAGGGGAATTGTTAACCAATCGCCTGCTGGCCGAGGGCTGCACGCGATTCGAAAATCACATTGTGGAAGCCACGGACAATTAAAAATCGTCGTGGGCGGTCATGGAGCCTCGTTCGTTTTTATGGGGTGTGACCGGCCAGCCGCCTGACGTAAGTGATCGATCAACTTGGGAGGAACCCGTAACGAACCGCGCCCCGTTCCGACCGCAATCTCAGGTTTCAAGGCTCCGTGAAAATCACTGCCTCCTGTCATGAGCAGGTCAAATTTCTTGGCCAAGTTGAGATTGATAGAAATTTGCCGGGCGGAAAAGGTTCCATAGAAGACTTCAAGCCCTCGTAATCCCTGGTCCACTAACGTCCGGCAGGAGGCCTCCGTCTTATCCGCACCCAATCCCTCCCAATAGGGGTGAGCAAGGATTGGGATGCCGCCGGCCTCAGTAATCCACGTCATGATTTCGGCTGCCTCGGGGACGACTCGCCGAACATAGGCTGCCCCTCTGACCCCCAGAAAGCGATCGAACGCTTCTTTCATCCCCTTCACGTACCCTTTTTCAATTAATAACTGCGCGATGTGTGGGCGACCGATGGTTCCGTTTCCGGCAACATGCTCCACTTCAGCGAAAGAAACCTCCACATGGAGGGTGTGAAGCCGGTCAAGGATGAGGTGAAGCCGATCAAATCGTGTTGCGCGAAGCTGCTCGAGCCTGGCTTGAAACTCAGGATCAGCGAGATCAATGAAATACCCGAGCATATGCGTTTCCCGCCCTTGAAACTCTGTACTTAATTCAATACCGGGTATGATTTCAATTGGGAGGTGTTGAGCGGCTTCCATGGCTTCCGGGAGGCCCTCGGTCGTGTCATGGTCGGTAACCGCCAGGATGCTCACGCCTTGTTGATGAGCAAGTTCCACGAGTGCGGTGGGCGACACGCTCCCGTCCGAGAAATGGGTATGAGTATGCAGGTCGATACGGCTCATGAAATGAATTGGGTGTTATGGTTTCCGTGCCAAAATTCGTGCGGTAAACGCCTGTGCTGAAGAGCCCTCATGATCCCCTTCGTCGTAATGGAGAATTCTGAACCCTTGAAGAAGGGTGAGCAATTCATTGGTTTCAAGGCAGAACTCTTTTCGGCGTGGGTGTTGCCGATGGATATGGTTGTCCAGAAGGAAGGTTTCATACATGATGACGCCACCGGATTTCAGCGCCTTAACAAGTTGAGGGAAAAGCGGCCGGTACAGATAGAAGAAGACGACAATGACATCATACATGGCTGTGCCCAAGTCCGGGGGATGGTGCGGATTCACTTCTAAATCTAAGCATTCGGTCGTTATCGAGGATAGGCCGGCTTCTTGGGCTTGTTCCTGAAGCTCATGTAGCGCATCGGCATCACGATCGATTCCATGAACGGGAAACCCTTTGGAAGCCAGATACATGGCATGCCGACCTCGTCCCGTTGCCACATCCAACACTGGTCCGTGAGGAAGTCGGGTAAGGTGGTCTACCAGAAATGGAGAAAGATGCTTGCGATCGATTGAGGTGTTTGGGTTGCGCGACCGGATCAATTGGACCCCGACAGACCCCTCAATCCGCTTTAACGGAGGGCGGATTTTTCTGACCCATATTTTGAGACGGGTTATGGGAAATTCATGAAGCAGGACTTGGCAGATTCTCTCCGCCAATGTTTCAATCAGCGAAAAGGCCTGCCCTTCCCCAATGTCCTGAATCCGTTGCGTGATTGTTCCGTAATCGACCGTATCGGAAATTTGATCGCTCTGAAAGGCCGATTGATTGGGGCATCGGAAGATGAGATCGACCAGGAGAGGTTGAGGTTGCTGTCTTTCCGTTTCAGTGACCCCGCACCGTGCGGACAACTGGATACCTTTGACGACGATAGATGAGGACATGGGCCATTATGTCAGAACTTCCTTGTCGTGTGCATGTGATTTGTGAAAGGAGGCGATTCGTAGTCCGGATTCTGTTCCAATATAGAGGGCTGGGGTGTGGTTCATTCAGGAGATGCTGATGCAATTCGGTAAATGGATCTACCGCAAGCGGTGGATTCGCTGGAAGGCTCGCCCTCGCTTGCTGTGGGTCATCGGTTGCCTCGCTCTGCAGGGTTCGTGTGAATGGGGTGGTTCATCCACCATCATTGTGACTGCCGAAGAGTTTCGATTTAGTCCTACCCGGATTGAATGGGTAGCCGACCAGCCTCTTCGTCTTCTGATTCGGAATCAGGGACGGGAACGACATGTGTTTCACAGCCAGGAATTATTCGGGCCGGAGGGTGGCGTCCTATGGCATCAGCCAGAGGTTGTGCTTCAAGAAGCCAATGCCGTGGTGCTTGAGCCTGGTCAATCGATTGAGTTGTCTTTTACCGCGTTTGCCGGTCTCTATCCCTTTCGATGTTGGATAAAAGGGCACACCGGCATGGAGGGCACGATCCTCGTTAAAGATCTTTCCTCATGATTATGACTGCTGTATGGAGGAAATCACAAAAAGATCGTCAGGGAACCGAATAGCCTTGGATTGTTTGTTGGCGTATGCCTGAAATTAAGAACCTCAAAAACCTGAGGGACTTCAATTATCTAGAGAATTTGGGAAATTCAAATGGAGGCGACAGACGGAATGCTTGCTGGTGTCAGTGAGTCACCAGCAAGCGATGTCTTATTTGCCTGGAACGGCGTCAATGGAGGTTCTGGCCTTGGCGTCACGTTCGCAACTCATCGTGGCGATCATGCGTTGGCCATCAGTTGCATCACTAGGTATGCGGGAAATACAGGCTTCAAGTGTGTCGCCTTGCGTGCCAGTGGAGACTCGAGTCGGTCCTGTGGTCACGGCTTTAGCTTCAGCGCTTGACGATGATGAAGCTGGTGACGCGGCAGAGCCACTTGCCCCGGTTGCGCCGCCATTCATCTCAGCACAGCCCATGGTCAAGGTTGCGAGGCCCAAGGATGCATAGAGGAACAGTGTAGAAAATGGTTTCATTGGTCGAACCCCTCCTCAATGGATAAACAAGTCGCGAAATATACTTGAGACTCCAGGAAAAAACAAGGTGCGGAGGTCAAAATCTTCTTTACAGATCCCTTCCGCGTATGGGTCGTTTCCCATCTGATTATCTTGACTGGTATAGGGTTTATTGCTACGGTAAAATTTTCCCCTACGTGCAGAGAACGGACGGAATTATTCATGGTAAACCTCATTGCTCGGCTGTTCCAGGGTCAACCTAGGGGCCAAGGTCAAGTGTTGTGACCTTTCAAGACATTATTCTCTCCCTTCATCAGTTTTGGAAATTCCACCACTGCATTTTGACTCAGCCGTATGACACTGAAAAAGGGGCTGGGACGTTTAATCCGGCGACATTTCTTCGCGCGATCGGCCCTGAGCCTTGGCGTGCGGCGTATATTGAACCCTGTCGAAGACCAACCGATGGCCGATACGGAGATAATCCGAATCGCCTTCAGCATTATTTCCAATATCAGGTAGTGTTGAAACCGGCTCCTGCGGATTCGCAGGATCTGTATCTCAAAAGTCTCGCCCATTTGGGGTTAGATCCCTACCAACACGATATTCAATTTCTTCAGGATGACTGGGAGTCTCCCACATTAGGGGCTTGGGGGTTGGGATGGGAGGTCCGGTTGGATGGAATGGAGATCACGCAATTTACCTACTTTCAAGAGATCGGGGGGTTGGAGTTAGATCCGGTCACGGTGGAGTTAACCTACGGGTTGGAACGCATTGCCATGTATTTGCAGCAGGTCGACAACGTGTATGACCTGATGTGGACAGAAGACGTTCGATACGGGGAACTCTATCATGAGTCCGAAGTCCAGTTTTCCGTCTATAACTTTGAGGCGGCGGATGTGGATTTGATTCAAACCAGCTTTGATCGCTACGAAAAGGAATGCCAACAGTTACTGGAGCATCCACGGGGACTGGTGCTACCGGCCTACGATTGCTGTATGAAGTGTTCCCACCTCTTTAACTTGTTGGATGCGAGAGGAGCGATTAGTGTGGCCCAACGGACAGGCTATATCGGCCGTGTTCGAAATCTTGCCAGGAAATGTGCGCAAGCCTATCTTGGGCAACGGGAGCAGATGGGTTTTCCGCTCTTACAACACGCGGCGGCTTCCGCCCGTCCTCATAAAAAACAGAAGATCATTTGAATCGATGCCCCGATGCGGGGCTGTGGCAAGTACGCGTATGGCACCATCAAGAACAACCCGCAAAAATGTAAAGGCCAAGGCTGTCTCGAAACCTCAGCCAAAGACTGTACCTTTTTTGTTAGAAATTGGGACGGAAGAATTGCCGTCGGCTGTTCTTCCGCAGGCACTGGAAGATCTGGCAAATCTTGGGCAACGGCTCTTTGCGGATAGCAGGTTGAAGTATGAGTCCTTGAGGACCGTTGGCACGCCACGGCGCTTAGCCTTGCTGGTCAAAGGGGTGGAACCTCAGCAAGCCTCCCTGACTCAAGAAATCTTGGGTCCGCCGGTCTCTGCCGCCTTAGATGCATCGGGACAGCCCACCAAGGCAGCCTTGGGATTTGCCAAATCTCAAGGGGTGTCCGTTGACCAGCTTCGTATTAAAGAAACCCCAAAAGGGGCCTACATGGCGGTGGAAACGCATCAACGAGGTCAGTCGGCCAAACGGGTGATCACGGAGGTGCTTCCGCAGATTTTAAGTAAATTGGCCTTTCCGAAAGCGATGCGCTGGAATGCCTCGCGGGCAAAATTTGGCCGTCCGATTCGCTGGGTGGTCGCGCTATTAGGGGATCAACCGCTCACTATAGAATTTGCCGGAATTCAATCCAGCGTCATGACGAAAGGACATCGATTTTATCGGGCGAAAGGAAAAAAGCCGGGACAGGCGCTTCCTCTCACCACCGCCAACAATTATATCGAGACCATGAAGCGAATCGGGGTGCTGGTTGATCCTGAAGAGCGTCGGAGCATCATTACGCAACAAGTCTCTCTGTTGGCCAAATCTGCTAAGGGTCAGGTTGACCCCCTGTACCGGGATGAGCTGATTGAAGCAGCAGTCTTCGGCGTGGAATATCCTCATGCTATTCTCGGAACGTTTCAGAAAGAGTTTTTAGTGGTTCCCAAACCGGTGCTGATCTCATCGATGAAAGAGCATCAAGGGTTTTTCTCGCTGATGACAAAGGATGGGGCGCTCCTGCCAAAATTTATTGCGGTGACGAATATGCCGTGGGGAAATACCCCGCTCATGACCAAAGGGAATGAACGAGTCCTGGCAGCTCGCTTGAGTGACGCTCAATATTTCTTTACAGAGGACTCGAAACGCCCACTACATAAACGAGTGCCGGCATTAGAAGGTGTCCTCTTTCATCACAAGCTGGGAACCGTTCGTCAAAAAGTGGATCGGATGGGTCACCTGATCGGATGGATGGCTGAGCAGATCGGCCGAAAAGATCTGGACGAAATGTGCCGACGCGCCGCTCTTCTGGCCAAGGCGGATTTGACGACCGGAATGGTTGGTGAGTTTCCGACCCTGCAAGGGGTGATGGGGGAGGAATATGCCAGGCATGATGGCGAATCTGAAGAGGTGTGTCGCGCCATTGGTGAACAGTATTTCCCCCGATTTCCAGAAGACCAATTGCCGACTGGGCTGCCTGGCGTCCTACTCGCGGTGGCCGATCGGTGTGATTCAATCGTGGCCTTTTTTGCGGCCGGAATGTCCCCCTCCGGCTCGGAAGATCCGTTGGGGTTACGTCGAGCCGCGTATGGGTTGGTGCGAATTTTCGCTGAAACGCCACTCCGGCTGAGTATCACCTCCGTTGTGAATCGGGCGCTGCAGATCTTAGATGGACAAGGTGGGGCGGTGCGTGGCACCCCTCAGACCGGTTCGGATGTTGTGGCCTTTATTCTCGACCGGCTTCGGTTTTATGGCAGGCAACATCTGGGATTACGGGAAGATGTCATGGAAGCGGTCATCCGGGTTCCTCATGCGATGGACTGTGACATGGCTGATTTGGTCGCACGCATGCAGGCCCTGGAGGCCATGGTGCCTCAACCGGATTTTGATCCCCTGATGATCGGATTTAAGCGGGCTCACCGAATTGTCGAAAAAGAACAATGGACTAACGCTCAGGCCCTGCCTGAACAGTTTGTGCATGAATCGGAGCGTCGGCTGTTTCAGGCCTTGGGGGTGATGCAACAACAAGTCCGCGGTTCAGTGAATGACCGGAATTACGGAAAGGCTCTTCACTCGTTGTTGGAACTCAAGGGCCCAATTGATGAGTTCTTCGGAGCCGTGATGGTCAATGATTCAGATCCACAGACACGGGCCAATCGCCTTTCCCTATTAAAGGCGACGGATGACCTGTTTCTCACGGTAGCCGATTTGTCCTGTCTGCAATCGGCAAGTGGATAACAGTCGCTAGAAGAAGATCCCTGGACGCCGATGTGAAAGCGAGACGGTCAGGGGAAGGAACATCCGATGGGGGATGGAACGCACCGTGTAGAGAGCCCCGAGATTTCACGACGACTGAAACGCTTTACTCTGGTCGTGACGGTGGCCCTTATTATTGGCTGCAATGCCTTAATCCTGACTGGTCTTTGGGTAAGCGGAGTTGATTTGGAAAAAATCGTATCAAAATCGGAACTCTATGATCCGGTGAATGGGCATTGTGTGCAGGTCACCTGGTTAAAAGTTGTGGGCGTAGAGGGGTTGGTGAAGGTCTGCTCCGAATGGCTAGATTTTTCCGATATCTCGGGTGAAACGCATCTGTTGCCGGAGGGAAAAACCCTGGCTATGGGGCCGGATGGGAACCTGTACGTCTCCGGGAACCCAGCCGAGAATTACCGATTGATTGCGCTCATGATTTTTGCCATAGTTGTCATAGTATCCGGCATGTGGACAAAGCAAAGGCTGATAGCCAAATATCAGGATCGTCTTCAATCTGTAAATCATCATTCAACCTGAATGCTCGTGTATCCCACCTTTGTTCTGACAGCCAGCTCATATATTCATAATCATCCACCACGCCTGTCTCAGGCATCTCTGAGAAAAAAGACGGTTGCCCGTGAGGGGGTCCTGACATCGGGGAGAATGGTCGGGAGAAGAATGCCAGGTATGCAGTCTCCTCCTGTGATAACGTCTTTTTTTTCGAAGGGCCCGTGGGTCGGGTAAAGGAGAGCGAAGAAATGCGGCACAAAAAATATGTCTATTTCTTTGGCGGCGGCAAAGCCGAAGGATCCGGCAACATGAAAGAACTCTTAGGAGGGAAAGGGTCGGGATTGGCCGAAATGACCAACCTGAAAATTTCCGTTCCTTCCGGGTTTACGATTACCACTGAGGCCTGTGTGGAATACTTTCATTCCAAAAAACGCTTTCCAGCCGGGATGTGGGATCAGGCGCTGAATGGCCTGCGGCAGGTCGAAAAAACCATGAAGGCCAGACTCGGCGATCCGGACAATCCGTTGCTGGTGTCGGTGCGGTCAGGGGCACGAGCGTCGATGCCCGGTATGATGGATACGGTGTTGAATCTGGGCCTCAACCAACAAACGGTTCAGGGTTTAGGCAAAAAAACCGGCAATCAACGGTTTGCCGTTGATGCGTACCGGCGTTTCATTACGATGTTTGGCAGCGTGGTGATGGGCATTCCTCGTGAGCGGTTTGAACATACCTTGGAGGCGATGAAACAAGCACAAGGGGCCAAGCACGATACCGATTTGACTGAAGAGGCCCTGGCGCAGTTAGTGGTGCAGTATCAGGAATTGGTCAAAACCGAAACTGCGCGAGATTTTCCGCAAGATCCCTTTGAACAACTTCGGATGGCGGTGGATGCGGTGTTTGATTCCTGGTTTGGGGATCGTGCCGTGACGTATCGGCGGCTCTACGATATTCCCGATGAATGGGGAACGGCTGTGAATGTCCAGTCGATGGTGTTCGGCAACATGGGCGACACCAGCGGGACGGGGGTGGCCTTTACCAGAAACCCAGCGAATGGTGCCCCAGTCTTTTTTGGCGAATGTTTGTTGAATGCCCAGGGCGAGGATGTTGTGGCCGGGATTCGAACTCCTATGCCGGTGGTGGCGTTACAAGACACGTTACCGGGAGCGTATAAGGATCTCATCAAGACTCAGCGTACTCTGGAAAAGCATTACCGGGACATGCTCGATCTGGAATTCACGATCCAAGAGGGCAAATTGTATATGTTGCAAACCCGGGTTGGAAAGCGGACCGGCATCGCTGCGGTTCGGATTGCCGTAGATATGGTTCGTCAGGGGCTCATCGACCGGAGAGAAGCCGTCAAGCGGGTCGCCCCGGAACAACTTTCCCAATATCTGTACCCCATTTTCGAAAGTAGTGATGAGGCCAAATTTCAGTCAGTCGGTAAGGGGCTTCCAGCGGGTCCGGGAGCTGCGGCTGGCCATATTGCTCTCACCCCGGATCAAGCTGTGGCCATGAAAGCCAAAGGGGAGCGAGCCATCCTGGTCCGTCATGAAACAAGCCCTGATGATATTCATGGGATGCATGCAGCGGAAGGATTTCTGACGGCCAAGGGCGGGATGACCTCGCATGCGGCTGTGGTGGCCCGTCAGATGGGAAAAGTTTGTATTGCCGGCTGTGATGCCGTGGAAGTCTTGTCGAACGGAAAGGTGCAATTTGGATCCATGATTCTGTCTGAAGGAGACTTTCTCTCCTTAAACGGGTTTACAGGACAGGTCTATGCGGGAGACATTCCCGTGGTGGATTCCGAAGTGATCCAAGTCATTCAGGGAAGGATGGATCAGAAAGATTCCGAAAAGTATCAGTATTTTTCGACGATTTTAAAATGGGCCGATGCCTTCAGAGTGCTGAAGATTCGATCGAATGCGGACATTCCCGAGCAAGCGCACATCGCACGAGGGTTTGGGGCCGAGGGTATCGGGCTCTGCCGGACGGAGCACATGTTTTTTGCCGAAGACCGCGTACCCATCATGCAGCAAATGATCCTGGCATCCTCCAGAGAAGAGCGGGAGTTATATTTAGAGCAGCTTTTGCCCCTTCAACGGCAGGACTTTATTGGACTCTATCGGGAAATGAAGGGATTTCCGGTCACGATTCGTTTACTCGATCCTCCCCTCCATGAATTTTTACCCAAACGCGAACACCTGCTGGTTGAACTGGCGAAGTTAGAAGTGACCAATGGAGATCCCCAGGTTATTCAAGAAAAACAGCGTATTCTGGATCGGGTCGAAGAGTTACATGAATATAATCCCATGCTGGGTCTTCGGGGATGTCGCCTTGGGATTACCATGCCGGAAATTACGCGCATGCAGGTTCAGGCGATTTTTGAAGCGGCCTGTGAAGTCGCGCGCGAAGGTAAGAAGATTGTGCCGGAGATTATGATCCCGTTGGTGGGGATGCCGTCAGAGATGAAAGCTCAGAAAGAACTGATTCAAGAGGTGGCGCAACAGACCATGGCGCAATATGGCATGAAGTTGAATTACTTGATCGGCACGATGATCG
>JBGSSO010000082.1:0-5794 GCA_041737015.1 Nitrospirales bacterium | reverse complement strand
CCCATAAGCGCCCGGTTTGCGTCGTCATGCTCAAGAAATGGAATTAATGCAGTCGCCACGCTGACCACTTGCTTAGGAGACACATCGAGATAGTCCACCTTATCGGGAGTAGTGGTCACAAATTCCCCTGCTTCTCTGGCCGTAATCGTTTCTGAGGTGAGCATCCCCTCCTTATTCATCGCTGAATTAGCTTGAGCGATAACAACCTGATCTCCATCCAATGGGGAAAGGAATTCAACGTCGTCTGTTACACGACCTTTTCTCACCTTCCGAAAAGGAGCCTCAATAAACCCAAACTCATTGATCCGAGCATAGGTAGCCAATGAAGTAATCAACCCAATATTTGGTCCCTCAGGCGTTTCAATAGGACAAATGCGACTATAATGAGACGGATGAACGTCCCGTACCTCAAAACCTGCACGCTCCCTGGTCAACCCCCCTGGCCCTAAAGCAGACAGCCTGCGTTTATGGGTGATCTCTGCCAACGGATTAGTTTGATCCATAAACTGCGACAGTTGACTTCCAGCAAAAAACTCCTTGATGGCACCCACTATAGGCTTGGCATTGATCAGGTCATGAGGCAACACAGTTTCCATATCCAACAGATTCATCCGCTCTTTAATGCTTCGCTCCATTCTAGCCAGACCAATCCTGATTTGATTTTCCAATAACTCACCAACTGATCGAACACGACGGTTCCCTAGATGGTCGATATCATCAACAGCACCTTTCCCCGCTTTCAAATCCACCAAACATCTCACTACTTCAACAATGTCTTGAGCGGACAAGGTCCTTTGCTCCAATGGCAAATCAAGGTTGAATCGCTTGTTCATCTTTAGCCGACCAACGGGGGAAAGGTCATACCGCTTGGGATTCAGAAAGAGATTTTCGAACAACAACTTTGCCGACTCAATGGATGGCATTTCCCCAGGCCGAAGGCGTTTATAAATTTCCACCCAGGCTTCTTCCTTGGAATTGGTCCGCTCGGCTTCCAATGTATCCAGAATGACAGGACTGGTCGTAGGGCTATCCAGGTAAATAACCTTAAATCCTTCAACTCCGCTTTCCAGAATTCGCTCCATCACCGGTGCCGTGAGTCGTTGATTTTTTTCGAGGATTACCTCCTGAGTTCCAGGGTCCACGAGTTCTGTTAAAACGGCTCGTCCAACCAAATCCTCTTGCTTGATAGGAATTTCTTTGATTCCAGCTGAACGAATACGCCCCATGAGGGTTTTATTGAGCTTGGTACCTTCTTTAACCAATGGCTCACTCGATCCCTTCTCAAAAAGGTCTGCAGGAGATCGCAATCCTGCATGAATCTCGGGATCAAGCTTGCGAAGCAAAGCACCATTAACCACGCGCACTTCCTCTACGGGGTAATACATCTTAAGAAGGTCATCAGTGCTAAAACCAAAACCTTTTAATAAAATAGTGGCCGGCATCTTCCTGCGGCGATCAATTCGTACATACAAAATATCTTTGGCATCATATTCAAAATCGAGCCATGACCCTCGATAGGGGATGATCCGACCTGAAAATAAGACTTTCCCACTTGAATGAGTTCGGCCCTTGTCATGGCCAAATGAGGGACCAGGGGATCGATGCAACTGACTTACTGCCACTCGCTCCGTGCCATTCACCATAAAGGTGCCCCGCTCCGTCATCAACGGAAGTTCACCGACATAGACTTCCTGCTCCCTAACATCCAAGACCCTGTTTTTTACACTTTTATCTTGTTGATCGAAAACGACCAATCGCACCCGAAGCTTTAAAGGTGCAGCAAAGGTCATTCCCTGCTCTATACATTCCCTTGTGTCATACTTGGGCGTTCCCAGGGAATAGCTAGAAAATTCTAAAATGGCCGAATTATTATAATCCATAATGGGAAACACACTTTTAAACGCTGCATGCAATCCCTTGTCCTCACGACGATCCGGCAATATCTCCGCCTGCAAAAATTCCTCATAGGAACGGCGCTGTACCTCGACTAAATCCGGAATTTCAATATGTGAGCGAATTTTTGAAAAGCTATGTCGCTGAACACTGCCCTCAAAGGCTGGTTGTCCCATTCCTGTCTCCTTAAGGATTAACGGCCACTTCAGCTTCCTGCTGGCCCACGAACCTTCCTAAGTCTTTACTCGGAATCCTCAAAATGAGGGAAACACTACTTCACCTCTACGGTTGCACCAACATCTTGAAGTTTCTTCTTAATCGTTTCGGATTCCTCTTTGGACACGCCCTCCTTCACTGCCTTCGGGGCCGCCTCAACGAGATCCTTCGCTTCTTTCAAGCCCAACCCAGTGATTTCTCGCACTACCTTGATGACTTGAATCTTTTTATCCGCTGGGGCACTACCCAGGACTACCGTAAACTCCGTCTGTTCTTCGGCGGCAGGAGCCGCAGCGCCAACTGCAGCAGCCATGACCCCAACAGGCGCCGCTGCCGTCACACCAAATCGATCCTCCAGACCCTTCACAAGATCAGACAATTCCAGGACACTCATGCCCTCTATAACTTTAATGAAATCTTCCTTTGACATTTTCGTCTCTGTTGCGCTCATCTCCCCTTCTCCTTTCTGCGTTTTGTTTTCTTGTATTGCGGCTAATACCGCAACAATACTTCTGACAATTTGACCTAAAACCCCGACAAACCCCCGAATTGGCCCTTGGAAGGCCGACAACAACATCGACAACAATTCTGCCTTTGACGGCAAATCCGCCACAGTAGAGAGACGAGTTGGATCTAGCTCAACCCCGTCCAGAATTGCCCCCTTGAGTTGCAATTTCTCTTCACATTTTTCACTTTTAATAAAATCCCGAATAACTTTCGCAGGCAATACCGGATCATCGTATCCAATAACCAAGGCCGATTGACCCTTAAAGAATGGTTGCAACGGAACGAGGTCCGTTCCCCCAAGAGCTCTCACGGCAAGAGTGTTCTTCACCACATGAAAATTTGACTTCGCCTGCCGAAGTTTTTTTCGCAAATCATTAATTTGATTCACGGGCATACCCGCGCATTCCGTTACAATGGCTATCCGCGCTCGAGCGAATTGCTCATGCATGACTGCCACAGCTTCATTTTTATCAGTTTTTTTCATACCTCGAACTCACCTGCTGAGATTAAAGTTTCAACTGACCTGCTTTGCAATCGCGACTCCGTCTAGATGGATACCTGGTCCCATCGTGCTGGATAATGTCGCACTTTTCACATACTTGCCTTTACTGGAAGAGGGCTTAGCCTTCATGATGGAATCAAAAACGGACTGGGCATTTTCTCTAATTTGTTGCCCCTGAAAAGACACCTTTCCAACAGGAACATGAATGTTGCCTGCCTTATCAACCTTATACTCAACTCTCCCTCTTCTAATCTCCTGAATGGCTTTGCCAACTTCAAAGGTCACCGTTCCAGTTTTGGGATTTGGCATTAACCCTCGTGGCCCCAAAACTTTCCCCATTCTTCCGACAGCACCCATCATGTCTGGGGTGGCAATCATGGAGTCAAAGTCCAGCCACCCATCTTGGATTTTCTGCAAAAGGTCATCGCTTCCCACAAAATCCGCCCCAGCTTCCCTGGCCTCCTGCTCCTTTTCTCCTTTTGCAATCACTAAAATTCTGACCTTTTTCCCCGTTCCGTGAGGAAGGACGGTAGTCCCGCGAACCATCTGATCCGCACGCTTGGGATCTACCCCAAGGCAAAGTGACAGCTCTACCGTCTCATCGAATTTGGCAAAAGCAGCCTGCTTAACCAGGTCACTCGCCTCCTCCAATGAATACAGGGCCTTTGTTACCTTCGCTAAAGCCGATTCAAATTTCTTTCCCACGGCGCATACCCTCTGTTAAAAGCCTCACAATATTATTTACCCTTCAACCGTAATGCCCATACTTCTCGCGGTTCCTGCAATCACATTCATGGCAGCTGGAATATCACTCGCATTCAAATCCTCTACCTTCAACTTAGCAATGTCTTCTAGCTGTGCCATGGTGATTGTCCCAACTTTATTTTTATGGGGAATACCTGAACCCTTTATGATACCTGCAGCCTTCTTTAGTAAATCTGATGCCGGAGGGGTCTTGGTCACGAAGCTGAAGCTTCTATCCTTATAAACAGAAATGACCACCGGGATAATGCTACCCTCTTGCTTCTGGGTCCTAGCATTAAACTGTTTACAAAACTCCATAATGTTCACTCCATGTTGCCCCAATGAAGGCCCAACAGGAGGAGCAGGATTGGCTTTTCCAGCCGGAATCTGCAATTTAATTTGACTAGTTACTTCTTTGGCCATGCCTTCACCTACCTTGCATCGACTTGCGTATTGCTTAAATTAAAAAAGGAATACTCCACTTGTCTCTAAACGCG
Organism: Nitrospirales bacterium; assembly: GCA_041737015.1. Lineage (GTDB taxonomy): Bacteria > Nitrospirota > Nitrospiria > Nitrospirales > UBA8639 > Nitrospira_E. The sequence continues at coordinate 1,435 of JBGSSO010000082.1, read as the reverse complement.
CTCAACCTGAGAAAACGCCAATTCCACCGGTGTTGAACGACCAAAAATACTGACTAGCGCCTTCACCCGGCCATGATCCTGATCCACCTCATCCACTAATCCATTGAAGCCCAAAAATGGGCCATCCACAATTCGGACATTGTCCCCTTTTGAAAAATTCGCCAACTCCCTTGGGGCCGTCACACCAGACTCCAACTGCTTTAAAAGCGTGGCCACCTCTTCTGGATCAAGCGGGATTGGCCTGGTTCCGCCTCCGATAAACCCAGTGACCTTTGGGGTCTCCTTGATCATAGCAACTACCTCATCCCCAAGTGGGCCATTTGCTTCAAGCAGAACATACCCGGGAAAGAATTTTCGCTTCGAGGCTCGGCGTTTTCCCTCCTTAAACTCTACTACGTCTTCCGTAGGAACAAGGACTTGCGCCACCGAATCCGCCATTCCCAATTGATTCGCCCGCTCGACAATTCCAGCTCGAACCCGCCCCTCATATCCTGCATAGGTGTGAATGACATACCAATGACTCGACATGAATTCCCTTCTAATAGATGCTAAATAACCCTGCTAATTAACCAAACAAGAAACGAATCTACCACAGAGAGGTACAAGGACATGATCACGCAAAATAATAAAACCACCGTGGTCGACCCGATCGTCTCAGCCTTAGTAGGATAAGAAATTTTTTTAAGTTCCCCACGCACGTCCGACAAAAATTCCGTAATGGAAAACCATATCTTCTTAAACACGACTTACCCCCTCAGCCTTTTTCGAAACCCCGCCAATAAATGCCTCTTATCGTTTTGCACATTACATCAACGGCCTATTATGGCAGGGGCACAGGGATTCGAACCCGGACTTTCGGTTTTGGAGACCGACGTGCTAGCCGTTGACACCATGCCCCTCCAACCTGCACGCAACCTAAATGACCCATACCATCAATCACTTCACCTCTTTGTGAGGACTATGCTTTCGACAAAATCGGCAGTATTTTTTTACTTCCAACCGATCTGGATCGTTTTTCTTGTTTTTCATTGTCGAATAATTTCGGCGCTTGCAATCTCCACACGCTAGAGAAATAATGACTCTCATCGATACACCCCTATGTTCTTACGCGACGATTTCCGTGACCACCCCGGCTCCAACCGTTCGGCCCCCTTCTCGCACTGCAAATCGCACCCCCTGCTCCATCGCAATCGGGGAGATGAGCTCGCCCTCAAACGACACATTATCCCCCGGCATCACCATCTCCACCCCCGGGTTCAATTGCACCACCCCCGTGACATCCGTCGTCCGGAAGTAAAACTGCGGACGATACCCATTAAAAAACGGCGTATGCCGCCCGCCCTCTTCCTTCGTCAAAATATACACTTCCGCCTTGAATTTCGTATGCGGCGTAATGCTCTTCGGCTTGGCCAACACCATACCGCGCTCCACATCC
>JBGSSO010000010.1:0-3386 GCA_041737015.1 Nitrospirales bacterium | reverse complement strand
GCATCCCCTTCAGCGCCACATTCGTGATATTAAACGCCGGTTACTGATCGTGGGAGCCACGATCATGGTGTTTTTTGTTATAGCGTTTTCCTACTCTTCCATTCTCATCGATTGGTTTAAGCGGCCCTTTGAAGATGATCTGATCTTTTACGCTCCGGCAGAGGCATTATTTGCCTCCATAAAAATTTCTTTTATGGCGGCGGTGATTGCCAGTGTCCCTATCATTCTGTACCAATTTTGGAAATTTATTGAGCCGGCGTTGCTTCAGAAGGAGCAACGATGGGCAGTGCCGCTTTTCTTCCTCGGGTTGGGGTTTTTCCTTTTGGGGTTGGGCTTTTGCAATATGGTGATCCTGCCGTTGGTCATCAACTTTTTTGTGACGTTTGGTATGGATCGAGCTATTACTCCAGAATTAGCTGTCGGCGCCTATGTCGATTTTAATGTCAAATTTCTTCTGGCGTTTGGCTTTGCGTTTGAAATCCCACTGGTGGTTTCCCTTTTGGCCCGTGTGGGAGTCATTCAATCATCTGTCCTTATTCGGGTCCGCAAGCATGCCGCTCTGGTGGCGTTGATTCTTTCTGCCGTGATCACCCCGGATGCGACAATGTTCACCATGTTATTAATGGCTGTCCCGTTGATCATCCTGTATGAAATAGGCATTTGGGGCGCAAAGATCTTTGGGCGTGTTCCTCAGCCGGCGGGGGAAAAGAGTCAAGCGTCTGAGGGGGATGAGGCAGTAGCCGATGAAGAAAAAGATTAAACGGATGGGACCAGTTATCGGATCGACACGAGTACAAAGGCCGCTATGGAATTGTCTTGTGGGTACCATCGCTTCGTTCTGGCTTCTGGGGTTTTCTGGACTTGGAGAAAGTTATTCTCTGATATCGTCGCTGTATTCCGTTTCGAATATTCCGTCTCTTCATCCAGATGACTCTGAAAATACCCACAAAGGGTTTGCCCCTAGTATCCAAACTCTTGTGGTGACTCCAGACGGAGTGGTCTATGCGGGGTCCTTTGGCATGGGGCTGTTTCGGAGTCAGGATAAGGGGAAGTCCTGGGAGGCGTTGAATCGAGGTTTGACTGACCCATTTTTGCTGTGTCTTGCCGTGGTTCCCGGGAAGCACATCTATGCCGGGACGATGCGTGGTGGGGTATATCGTCTTGGGCTTAAGGGTACGACGTGGGAATCCATTGGAACAGGATTACATGAGGCGGAAGTCAAATCATTTCTGGTTCACGGGGATGCTGTGTATGCGGGAACAGGAACCGGGGTGTACCGGTGGGTAGAAGCCCAAAAACAGTGGGTCATCGTCGGAGCCGGCTTGGATCGAATTCTGGTTCCTGGTCTTGCGATCATGGATGATGGGAAACTTTTCGCCGCAACTTCTGGCAAAGGTCTCTATCATCTGGAGACTCAACATTCCTCTCCTTCTACATGGGTGGACTCCCAATCCATATTTGTCGATCCACGGGAACGATTGCCGCATCGTTATCTTCGAGTCATTGCGGTCAATGAGGCGCAACACATTTTTTTAGGGACACAGGATGGGGGGATTTTCACGAGTACGGATCGTGGCAAATCTTGGTCCTCTCTCAGTCGGAATCTCCCCAATGATTCAATCAGAAGCATTGTCCCCGATCATAAAGATGTTATTGTGGCGACCGGAAACGGAATTTTTCGGTGGAAAACGGATCAGCAACAATGGATGGGCATGAATACCGGGTTGACTAACCTGGCTATTCAAAGTCTCACGATATCGGATTCCAGCGAGTTATATGCGGGAACCAGTAGTGGAGCATTTCGAAGTCAAGACCGGGGTGCGCATTGGACGAATATTAGCCAAGGGTTGGGTGTCCAGTTGGTTCCCAAAGGCCCTTATGAATAAATCCAGGTAACGGAAAGGACGGGAGATGAGCGACGCAACTCAGAAAGATCAGGCAACCACTATTCACATTCAGGTGAACGGCGAGGCCTGGGGGGATATTCACTTGAAGCTTTTTCCGGATGTCGCGCCTAATCATGTTCAAAATATGTTGAAATTAGCCAAAGAAAAGTTTTATGACGGCACGACATTTCATCGTGTGATTCCCAACTTTATGATTCAAGGGGGAGATCCCAATAGTAAGGATCACGATCGGTCGCGCCATGGAATGGGTGGTCCTGGTCATCGGGTCAATGCGGAATTTAGCTCAAAGCCTCATAAACGCGGGACGCTATCGATGGCGAGATCACAAGATCCCAATAGCGCGGGTTCCCAATTTTTTATTTGTGTGGCGGATTCAAGTTTTTTAGATGGGCAATATACCGTGTTTGGTGAGGTGGTGAGTTGTATGGAGACAGTCGATCGAATCGTCAACGCCAAGCGGGATGCCAATGATAATCCCCTTGATCGAATTGAAATGACCATGAGTGTGTTTGAAGCGAATGCCTAAGAAGTGGCGGCAGGTCTGGCCTGGTTGCGTACTTATTGGATGGCTATTCGCGGGCTGTGTCGCTCCTCCATTCTATTCCTACCTGGTCTACGAAAATCCCACATCGTTTGTTCGACTTGAGGTCTCCCCCTGGGTCGAACCTGATGTTCCTCAGACATTGAACGAGCATCCCGCTACCATGTCTCGTCGCCAAATGACCGAGGCCCTGAGCGGGTTGCGGGTGCGTGAGTATCGTTCCGGCCCCATTCGTTGGTTTCGTGGTCTCGCGGATCCTGAGCCGGCTTTCAATAAAGAAGAAATCGAATTATTGGTGCCACGATTACTGGAGGGATTAGGATTAGCTGTTCCACAGGAACTGGTTACGTTTTACATCAGTCAGCCGGTCAATGCCACGAAACGGGAAGTGACCTCTGGAGGAATGTATGTCAGAGATGGGCATCTCCACGTCATCATCAGTAATCACCGCACAAGCTATGAGATTCCCCCTGCAGGGCTGATCTATGATCGGCGATATCCACTGTTTTCTCTTGCTCCACTTGATGTAGATTTACTCTATGAGACAGAAGAGACCATGCTGCCGAAAAAGAAAACCTTTTGGGAGGCTATTTTGGGAGACGAACATAGCGGCGAGATCGTTCTCGATCTTTCCCGATTGTCGATGATGAAAATGTAAGCCTGGATTCCTGAGTTGACCGATATGGGATTTAAGAGGGCGGAAATGACATCTACGAGTCCTTATTAAGCAATGAGGTTGGGTATAGAGAGCGGCTCAAAGATGATCAATACGATTTTAGCAGGTTATGGCGACCATCGGGCATCCTCAGTAGTATTCCGTTAGAACAATACGATCATGAGGAAAAACGTTCCTACAAGTCCAAAAACCTCCCTGCAGGCGAAGGTCTCGCCTCAAGAATCCGTCTGTAATCGCTTACGAGACATACGGAAAAAACAGG
>JBGSSO010000035.1:0-4728 GCA_041737015.1 Nitrospirales bacterium | reverse complement strand
ATTCAAGTCATCAGTGGAGCTAACAAAACGGTTTTGATTCAACACGGGAACTATATATCTGTTTATAGCAACTTGGGGAAAGTGTATGTTAAAAAAGGGAGCCCGCATGCCCCGGTCATCGTAGCGTGTCATGGTCATGGGTTGAGCCGTGCGAGGTGTTTGGGGGGAACTATGGGAGGTCCTATCCACCGGACCTGGCTGAGTCCGTCAAAATTGCCATCGGCACTCAATTGATATCCGGTGATGCTGGTGGCGGCCAGAGCATAATGGTCTTCAAACCAGAGAGGCACATACGGGAGGGTGTCCAGGAGACGGGCTTGAAGGGTGCGATACAGCGCCTGCTGCTCCTGCCTGTTCAGGCTCTGTTCGGCTTGCGTCATGAGACGATCCGCCACAGCATCTGCAAAGTGGCCACGGTTGGCGCCGACGGGAGGGATGGCGTCACTATGGAAGGCATACCGAAAAATATCCGGAGATTTCACGCCGACCCAGGCCAGGCTATACATTTGGAATCGGCCGGATTTGATGTCACCGTAAAATGTGCCCCAATCGTGGCTTTGAATGGAGACATCAATTCCAACCTGGTCGAGTTGGTATTGAATGATCGTTGCCAAGCGCAATCGAAAGGGGTCAGTAGAGGTTTTATAGGTGATGGTCGGCCGATGGTCATGATCAAATCCGGCTTCCTTCAATAAGCGCTTCGCCTCCTCCGGATCGTAAGTGTACCCTGGCAAGGAGGCATGTCCAGCCCAATGCTCCGGGGGAAAGAGCGCTTGCGCAACCCTGGCTCGTCCTCTCAAAACAAATTGAATAATGTGCTCACGATCGATGGCATGGGCAATGGCCTTCCGTACCAGTTCTTGGCCGACGACAGGATCTAACTGATTGAATCCCAGGTAGGCAAAATTTGCCCCTTGACGCTGTTGCAAGGTGATGCCCTCGTGGGCGGACAGATAGGTGACAAGCTCAGGGGGGAGATCATTTTGGAGGAGATGAATCTCTTTTGCCAAAAGCTTGAGTGTTCGAACAGTCGGATCGGGAATTCTTAAAAACTCCACACGCTGACCATCCGCTCGTCGCTCAATGACAAGCCGGGTGTCATCGGGCCGTTCGAGAAATTGAAAGGGCCCGCTGCCTATGGGATGGTCATGGAAGGGGTGCCCATTGGCAATAAGGTTTGCGGGGAGAATGCCGATAACTAAATAGCCAGGAAATAATGCATCGGGCTGCTTCAAAAAGAAATCAACGGTATTCTCCGTCGGCGTGTCGATCCGGGTGATAACTTCCAAAATACCGCGATGAGGAGATGCCGTGGCAGGGTTCAGAATGGAGGCATAGGTGGCTTTGACATCGTTGGCGGAGAGTCGTGCCCCATTGTGGAAGAGCGGTGTCGGTTCTTGCAAGACGAATCGATAATGGACGGGAGAGAGTTCACGCCACGTGGCCAAAGCTGGAATCGGGATCGTGCCCTCGCCAAAGTCCACTAAGCGCGAATACATGAGCCGATTGAGTCGAGCCGAAGTGGCATCAGTGGCGTACCGTGGATCTAAATTCGTTGGAGCATTGGCTAATCCAAACCGAAGGGTGTGATCGGGAAGCGATTCGGTACAGCCAACAATTGCAATGAGGCCCAAAACCATCAGCCACATTCGCCAGTTCAATAGAACGCCATGAAGCCCTCTTTTGAGAGAACCGATAGGGGAACGCACAGTGGATCGAATATGGCCGAGATCGCGATATGCATGGAAAGAAATCCTCATGCAACCTCAGGAAACAGTCGTGTGAGCGAAATGGGGAAATAGCGAGGGAACTTATGCATGGCGATGTTTTTCTAATTTTACAGAGATTATCTCTTTTGTAAAAGGGCAACCTTCTGATGAATCTAAGAAATCATTCTGCGCCATGTCCCCTTATTCAAGAAATGGACGAATCAAAGGAGATTACGAATGAGTTCCGCTGCCACGATGACATCTAATGGAAGTGTGAAGGCCCAACCCCTCAACGCTCGAACCTTAACGGCTCCCACGACGATTGAAGAAACCGGGTTGCCGGAGGAATTGCTGATACAGCTTCTGGTCAGAACCCTCTACACCCAAGGAGAACTCACCGAGCGATCGGCCGGGGAGATTATGAAATTGCCTTATGGGGTCATGAAGGAGCTGTTCACCCTCATTCAACGGGAGAAGCTCTGCGAGGTCAAGGGTCATGGGGAATCGCTCGGAGTGTTACTTCGGTATGTGTTGACGGAAGCGGGTCGTCAGCGAGCCACGGCTTTTATGGATCTGTGCCGGTACGTGGGACCGGCTCCTGTTCCACTCAATCAGTATATCGACATGATCAAAAGTCAGCCCGTGAATAGTTTAACCATTGACCGGCGAACCGTGACAGCGGCCACGGAACATCTGGTATTGACTCCTGGCACCGTCGACCAACTCGGGGAAGCCGTCAATTCCGGTTGGGCCATCTTTTTGTATGGGCCTCCTGGAAACGGGAAAACGGTCCTGGCCGAAGCCATTGGGAAGATGTTGGAAGCGGTAGGCGGGGGAGAAGTCTATATCCCCTATGCCATGGAGGTCGATGGACAAATCATTCAAGTATTCGATCCGATCACCCACGTCAGAGTCGATGTTCCACAAGAAGCGGCCAGATCCTTAATTGAAGCCAAAGTGGAAAAAGATACCCGCTGGGTGCTCTGTAAACGTCCGATCGAGTTTGCCGGCGGTGAGTTGACGATGGCCACGCTTGACCTCTCTTTTAATGCGTCCGCGAAATATTACAAAGCGCCCCCTCATATTAAGGCCAATGGCGGGGTGTTTCTGATTGACGACTTCGGACGCCAATTGGTCCGTCCGCGAGATTTGTTAAACCGATGGATTGTGCCGTTGGAAAAGCGGGTGGATTACCTGACATTGCATACGGGTAAGGTGTTCCAAATTCCCTTCGATACGATTGTCTTGTTTGCCACGAATCTGGAGCCGGCCAAGCTGGCCGATGAAGCATTCCTTCGCCGGATCAGAAATAAAATCTACATTGCCGACCCGACCCCCGAACGGTTTACACAGATTTTCGAAGAAGTCTGCAGGAAAAAGGGTGTGCCGTATGATCCTGAAGCCGTGCAGTATTTATTGGATGGTGTGTATGTCAAGTATCAATTGAATATGCGGAGTTGCCATCCCCGGGATTTGATCGAGCAGATTGTCAGTATTGCGAAATTTAACGGAGTGCCGCCGACCCTCTCTAAGACGTTTATCGATCGGGCTTGCCATACCTATTTCTTTGTTGAGGCCGCCGAATACGATCAGAACACGAGTCAGTAACGTTTACCCTACCGGTGCCTTTCGCTATGATTGCCCAATTCTCCAGGGAGGGAGTGTTGGGCAATCGTTTTTTCTCTCTCCATCGTTCATGATTGCTATGTGCGTTTGCTGCACCACCTCTAGATCGTGGAGGTCTCTGTATAACGCCCTCAAGGAGTCCCTATGTCCAATGCAACAGCCATCTTATTGATTACCTGCCACGACCAGAAAGGCCTTGTCGCGAGGGTGTCAGGGTTTATCCATGAGTTTGGAGGAAACATTCTGGATTCCGATCACCATACAGATCGGGAAACCGGAGACTTTCTTATGCGGACCGTGTTTGATTTGGCTGGATTTCAGATTTCACAAGAAGAGATTGCCAATGCCTTCGCTCCCATCGCCAAAATTTTTACCATGAATGTTCAAGTCTACTTTTCGGATCGAAAACCTCGAATTGGAATTCTGGTGTCTCAATATGATCATTGTCTGGTTGATGTCTTGCAACGACATCGGCGAGGGGAGCTAGCGATCGAGATCCCGGTGGTGGTCTCCAATCACCAGACCACGGAATGGTGGGCCGACCTCTTTCATATTCCCTTTCGGTACCTCCCTGTCACACCCCAAACGAAGGAACCGCAGGAACGAGAGGTTCTGTCGGTTTTTCGTGAGCAACAGGTGGAGTTGGTCGTGATGGCCCGCTACATGCAAATTGTCAGTGAGAAATTTTTACAGGAAATCGGGTGCCCGGTTATGAACATCCATCATTCCTTCCTACCGGCATTTGTCGGGGCCAAGCCCTACCATCAAGCGTATGACCGAGGGGTCAAAATCATTGGAGCAACCGCGCATTATGCCACTCCTGAACTGGATGAAGGCCCCATCATCGAGCAGGACGTGGTCCGTGTCGGCCACAGGGATACCGTGCAGGATCTCATTCGGAAGGGGCGTGATCTAGAAGTGCTGGTCCTGGCCAGAGCGATCCGACTGCATGTTGAGCATCGGGTGTTGGTCTACGGCCGCAAAACCGTCGTGTTCGATTAGCAGGATAGTGAAAGAACTAACCATTAGCCTCGTCGGAAAGTCCTGCCAACCGTAAAGAAAGTTTAGGCATCTTTGTTTGATGAGAGTCTGTGGCCCTTCACTGAAGCTTACCCTGAATCCTGCATCCAGAGAGGGCTCGGCAAAGGTCCCTATACCGTCACCGTCCTTGTTTCGTGCCTGAACATTTGCCTCCCGGTAGTTGAGAATCCCATTCCCCTTTGACTGTCGTGCCGAACGGGGCGTTCCGGACGAACGGACTCTGCTCCGACTGGTGATGGTTCCACCAACCCATTCGTGCTGAAGCTCTCGAAGTATGAACGGGTGATCGCCTGTTGTTGGTTGCCCTATCTTGTTGGAACCAGCCTCAATGCCGTGGACATTGTCTTTAACA
>JBGSSO010000012.1:0-6996 GCA_041737015.1 Nitrospirales bacterium | reverse complement strand
AGCCCTGGGTGTCGATAACCTCCTGAAATTCTTTCCTCAGCATGGCCTGTTGTTGGCCATTCCCATTGGGGTGATTCTGTTTGCGGTAGTCCATTTCCCTGATTGGTGGCTGATGCTGGCCACCGGCCTTATGGCCTGCTTTTTTATCCCGTTCTATATCCGTGATCGGAATCTTTGGCCGCTGGGGCTCTATCATGGCTGGCTGGGCACGTTCTTTTATCTTTGGATTCTTGGCCGCGATCCCTGGGTATCTGTTTTTGGTAAATAGCTCGCGACCCACTTGACGAGTTTGATGAGAGCGGAGTAGAAAAAGAACCATTGTTGTCGAGGTGAAGGGAGATGTATGGCTATGGAAAATAATCCGCTCGTGATTTCTGATCAAGAACGGTTGCAGCTTTTGTATGAACGGTTTCGGGATGTGTGTTTGGTGGAAAAGGAAGTGTGGCTGGAAATCTATATGCCCCGGCAAACGGAAAAGGGCATGGTGCTCACCAATCAACACGAATGCTATGAAGTGATAATTGATGATGAAGCGGTTGAAGATGCGCTGGAGGCCAATATTCCTTTAGGATCGAAGGCCTTGGGTGCGGCGATTCAAGAGTATAAAGACCATATTTCGTTTCGAAAGAAATAAGTCGTTCATTTGACCAAGGTGCATCAAAGCCTGATGGTCCTACGTCATGGCTATTGCCACCTCTTCCTCAGCCTTCATTGCTAAGTCCTGCAGGGTGCAACCGGGTTAACCCGGTCCTCTTTCGGATTTCTTTATTTCGAGGATTGAGAATATTGAAGCTTTTCCCCTCTGCCTTTTCTTGGCAGAGGGGGAAACAATGGGGATCACCCTGAAGCGAGCGGCGCCTTTTTTGGCCCTGAGACGTTCTTTAATGGGAGGGGCGTTGATTATGTTGCCGAAATCGCTTCTTTCGCAGGCGCTGCGACTTTTGCGGCAGCAGGAGGCGGTACTTTTTTGGCTTTTTCGGTATCCTGATAGGCTTTGTCTTGCGCCATCCAATCATGTCTGAGTTTTTCAGAAATGATTTTTGTGGTTTCTAACATTTCCGGGATTTTAGTCAGGGTTTTGTCATGGGCTTCCATGGCGAAGCCGATGTGGTTCGAGCTGTATTGATCGAATTGCACGCGAATGATTTCCACGTTCGGAAGAATTTCCGAAAACCGTGCGGTATAGGTTTTCCCCTTTGCCGTTAAGCTTTTTCCGTCTTCTTCAACCAAGGCCACGGTGCCGGCCGGTACATCCTTCCCGGTAAATTTATGCAACTTTCCAAAATCTCCAATGGCATAGCGCGTTATTTCGGTTCCCATGTGACCCACCCCTTGTTGTATGTTGATGATAATAGCCTCGGACTAGACAGACGGGGTGTGAGTGTATTTGGAGTCGTGGTCCAGACAAAGACACCATACATTCCAGTATGTCTCGAATGGGTTTATTATGAAGCCTCCAGGGCTAGAGAGCAATGGGCCAGGTTTCCAAAAAGGTGAGGTGAGCCTCCCCTCAACAGCGTTTCCGCAGGAGTCGAACAGGGTTAAGAAGATGCCTTGTGGGGTAATTCGCAGTATGTGTTGATGTCAGACCACTCAGCTTGAAACGGGAAGGCTCGATAGGTCATGGAGGCTGGTGGCAGCAAGGACTTCAGGTGTGCCAGGCGGTCTTGGGTCGCTGGATGGGTCGAAAGATAACGAAGGACGTCGTTTGCAGGTTGTTCTTTCTCAAGTTTGGCGAAAAAGGTGACCATCCCCTCGGGATTAATCCCCGACCGTTGTAATAATCGGAATCCCTGTTCATCTGCTTGGTCTTCCGCGTCACGGCTATAGGACAGGGTCTGAAGAGTTTGGGCGGCTTGGAGTGCATACCCCACTATGCCGCTGGCATCTCCGCTGAGGGCGGCGATGACGAAAGCCATCGACACATGCCGCACGATTAGGTGCATGGTGTGTCGAAGCAGAACGTGTTGAATTTCATGAGCCAGCACTCCCGCGAATTCTTCCGGTGAAGCGGTCTCTTGCAGGAGACCACGAAAGACCATGACATATCCGCCCGGGGCAGCCATGGCGTTGACGAGGGGGCTATCCACCACGGTCACCTGAAACTGATAGGGAAGTTGGTCGATGGAATCGGTCAAGCCCGTCAATATTGATTCGACTGCGTGGATCAGTTTCGGGTTCTTGCAAACCGGTTTCCCGGCTGTGACCTCCTGTTGAACAAATTGGCCCAACTGAATTTCCCAGGAAAGCGGAATGGCGGCGGTGATTGGCTGAGCCAACGAGGGAATACCCCAGGTGAAGATGCCATATACGATGGGGATGCTGGCGACGGCCGCGAGTACCGTCCAATACACACGTGTGTGTCGTGTGCGGGGATGATGGAAATGACTGGCGTTCGATCCGCCATGCTCATGAATCCCCAGCAGAATTTTGGGGCTGGGGATGATCAGGGTTTCGCCAATTCCAATCCCTCGCTCAAATCGTACTTCTTCTCCAGAATAGCGTCCCTGTGTCTGTCGAAGTTCATGGTAGTTCCACGTCGTGGTTGTGTGGTCAGCAAAGTGAAGCCTCAGGCCGACACCTGTAACGGTAATGGTCACATGCTGTGGCACCACCGATTGCCCGTCATAATAGGACCCTCTCCATTCCGTGGGGTATGCCATGATCGAATTGGTTTAGCCTAAGGAACGCATGAATGGTGGATGGATGGAGAGGTAAATGCCGTGAAGATCGAAGCTGAACACGAACAATGGCCAAATTAGCCTAAATCAAAACCAGCGTCAAAGTATCCCGCAAGCTCTTCTCCGGTGGGCGAAGCATCCTGGGCTTCCTGTTCGATGCGTTGAAAATCTAAAGGGCCTTGAAGGCTCAGATGATAATAGAGAAATTGGAGATTCCGGACCTGGACCCACGGCCAGGCTAATCCAAACGTGAGAATGAGCATGAGGAAGTTCGTCATCCGCAACTCCATTAAATTCCAGGTGGAGGCAGAAAACTGAAAATGCGCGTCTCCAAAATCTGAATGATTCCATTGGTACCGTTGCTTGGCGACCTGCAGGTAAAACCACGGAAGCAGCAGCGTAAGCAATCCGGTGATGAATAGGGAATTGAAAAAGAGATCTCGCCAACCATCGGATGGCCATTGGGCAAGGACTGACAGGCCTTCAGGTCCGGCGTTAATCCCGAGGAGTGTGACCACAATCAGCACGGTGGAGGCCAGGGCCTTCGCATAGATTCCCAAGAGCCCGCTTCCCGTTCCGGAATAGGTGAATGGGCGATTACCAAAGTAGGTGTGAGCGATGAGAAATTTTCGTCTGGCATTTTCGAAAAACGGGTAATAGATGCCGGCGGTCAACAAGGTCAGTACGCTTCCCAGGACCCATATTTTCATATATTTTTTCACGTGCCCCCGGAAGGAGAATCGAATCGTTCCCAGAGAGGTTCGACTCAACCGATAACGATGCGATCCGACGACGGCGACAGGAATGAAGCACAAGGCCATGGTCCCTGCAAGGGCATTGGGAATCCATGTCGGAATCTGGTCCCATATAAGGGGAACGAGACTCAGAAAAGCATAGGGAAGACCGAAAACTGCAAACGCTTTTGACCAGCCTTTCAATAATTCTTGAGGAGTTCCATGATAGGAAAATCGAGTGTGGGCAAAACTGGTTTGACTGCTCAAAAATTGGCGAATACGCACTCTTCCCCAAAAAGAATACAGGCCAAGAGTCAGTAATGTGAAAAAGGTATTCACAATGAAAATGCCAAAGAGCGTTCGCCCACGCCCCCAAAAAATGGGATGGTGGATGGGAAACAAATCGGAATCGTCCGACTCGTTGCCTAGGTCGGAAGGGGGAATTGCGTGAAGGGCCTCCGTCTGGTCTCTCTGATCAGGGCCCCAAGAGGCGAAATCAGAACCACGTCCAGCCGAGGAGCCTGTCCTATGAGTGGTCAACGGCTCCTGAGATCCTGATGGAATGAAGGAACGATCTGTGCTCAGTGGTGTTTCCTTGGAGTGGTTCACGGATTCCTGTGGTGGAAAATCAAGCGCGGCTCCACATTGCGAACAGGTTTCGGCACCATTTCGGACCGACCCGCATTTTGTGCAAATCAAAGCGGGCGTCAATTCCATCGATCAGGTGCCTCCTTCTTTATAGTGCTCATCAATGGCTGTCTTTCGGGATACAGGGTTTCACGTATCTGGGTCTATCGGTTTTATCTGATACAATCCTAAGATGATTTTTCCAACCAAATTATCGCGGGGGGCGAGGGAAGATTTATGCAGAAGAGTATAGTCAAAATGTTCCTGATCGTCATAAATGTTTTTGCTGCGGTGGGTTGTGCAGATCTCTCACATCAGATTCCTCAAGGTGAAGAGAATGGCTTTGAACCCTCCCATCCGCCTCGACATCTTCAAGATCTTGCCGGGATCTGGGAGTATGCGGATAAAACCGGGTCCAATACCATCACCCTAAATGAAGAGGGAAAAGGACATTATGAGTGGGAGGATGGCTGGTTTGAAACCCATGAACTGAAGGAAGGGGTGTGGAAGGGCAAATGGATACAAGCCGGTAACAATCGGGAGGGAGAGTTTGAGCTGAAGTGGTTAGATGATTCGCCGGTAGCTCGGGGACGTTGGTGGTACACCCGTATTGGCCAGGATCATAACCCTCTTGAACCTGGAGGTACCTTTACTATGGAACGGATATCCTCTTTCCTCACAGGTGGGAAGTAGTCTCATCTCGGCATTTCCATACAGGGGCATAAATCAAGACTGGAGAGTAAGAGCATCTCTGAAAGCTTAGCGACCGCCCATGACGGGTTTCTGTTCACTCTCGGCAAGCTGGGTGAGAGGAGGGCTCTTTTCTTTCTCACGAATGTCCGGCGTCTTGAGCAGGACAGCATCTAAGGCCTCTTCAATCGTTTCCACGAATACGACGGACAATTCCGATCGCACAGCGTCAGGGACATCTTTCAGATCTTTCTCGTTGGCTTTGGGAAGGACAATGCGGCGTAACCCGACTCGGTGTGCTGCCAGAATTTTTTCTTTAATCCCGCCCACAGGCAGGACTAATCCGGTTAACCCAATCTCTCCGGTCATCGCCGTATCGTTCATAACCGGGATTTTCAGTAAGAGTGAAGCCAGAGCACTGGCCATGGTCACACCGGCGGATGGCCCATCTTTGGGAATGGCACCCTCCGGCACATGAATATGCATTCCGCTCTGCTTAAACACCGCTATATCCAAGCCCAGCGATTCGGCACGCGACCAGAGATAGCTTCGAGCCGCTTGAGCCGATTCCTGCATGACATCGCCAATGTGGCCCGTAATGGTGAGGTCGCTCCCTCCCGGGAGAAGGGCACTTTCTACATAGAGGACATCCCCGCCGGTTTCTGTCCAAGCCATTCCAGTGGCTACGCCCAGGGGTAATGTCTTTCTGGCTTCCTCAGGCATAAATCGTTCAATACCCAACCATTCCGGAAGGTCCGCTTGGGTGATCGTGAGAGATTCTTCCGGCTGGTCCGGCGGATGTTCTGCCAGCTTCAGTGCCACTTTGCGAGTTAACCGTCCTAACATCTGTTCCAATTGGCGAACGCCGGCTTCCCGGGTATATCGTTTTATGATATGGGGAATCACCTGTTCCTCTAAGGTCAGAGGTTTGGACTCCAAGCCGGCTTCCTTTAAGCGACGAGGCCACAAATAGCGATTGGCAATTTCAAGTTTTTCCTGATGACTGTAGCCTCCCAGGCGTATGATCTCCATGCGATCCAAGAGAGGACGGGAGATCGTGTCCAGGGAATTGGCCGTGGTGATGAACATCACTTTAGAGAGGTCGAAGGGCAAATCTAAGTAATTGTCGCGGAAGGTATGATTCTGTTCAGGATCAAGAATTTCTAACAAGGCCGACGCGGGATCTCCTCGGAAATCCTGTCCGACCTTATCGACCTCGTCCAGCATCAGGATCGGATTTTTGGCGCCAGCACGTCGGAGAGCTTGAATCAAACGGCCAGGCATCGCCCCAACATATGTGCGGCGATGCCCACGCAATTCGGCTTCGTCATGGAGACCCCCTAAACTCAGGCGTTCAAACTTTCTTTCCAGAGCGCGGGCAATGGATTGCCCCAAGCTGGTTTTCCCTACCCCCGGAGGCCCCACCAAACACAGGATGGGAGCCTTCGCAGAAGGATTCAACTTCAACACGGCCAGGTGCTCAAGGATGCGTTCTTTGACATCCTGAATGCCGTAATGATCTTCATCTAATATGGTCCGAACATGAGTCAGATCCAGGTGGTCTTCTGTGAGGGTGTTCCAGGGTAATTCCAGAACCAACTCCAGATAGCTGCGAATGACTTGGTGATCCGGGGAGGCAGGAGGCAGCTTGACCAGGCGCTTCAGTTCTCTGGTGGCTTCGGTTTTCACGATGTCAGGAAGGTCGGCCTTCTCGATGCGGGCTTTTAACTCGCCCACTTCCCCATCCTCGGGTTGGGTCTCCAAGTCGCCGAGTTCCTGTTGAATTTCTTTTAACTGTTGGCGCAGGAAATATTCCCGTTGGGATTTTCCAATTTCCGCTTGGGCCTGGCTGGCGATTTCATGGCGAATTTTGAGGATATGGAGTTCATGCGCCAACGCGCCATACACCTGTCGAAGCACTTCCTTGGCATCGGATTGCTCCAGAAGCCCTTGCAATCGCTCCACATTGAGGTTGAGGAGGGACACGAGCCGATAAGCCACTGAAAGGGGATTTTTTTCGGCTCGAAGCACCGCCACCAATTCCACCACGCCCTGGGTCGTCAATAATTCCGGTAATTGGCCAATGAGTTCCACCAGTTCACGATGCAAGGCTTCCAGTTCAAGTGTCTAGTTTTTTCTTAATGAGACAAAATGAGAGTATTTTGTGAGTCATTATAGGGGGAGTTTTCTCCCTCGTGTTGAATGGTGATGTTTTGACTCTGTCCTCGCTTCAACATGCCTTGCATATTTGCCCGACATTCAAC
>JBGSSO010000007.1:0-11140 GCA_041737015.1 Nitrospirales bacterium | reverse complement strand
GCAGCATGGGAGGATCAGGTCTTATACTTTTTAATGCTCGACCGTTTTTCGGACGGACAGGAAAAAGGCTACGGAAGCAATGACGGAACCGTCGTCCGGCGTGGCACGACCCCCCTTTTTCAGTCAACCGATGCGGGCAATGCGGATGCATCTCAGTGGAAGGCAGCGGGACAGAAGTTTTGCGGAGGGAATTTATCCGGATTGACGAGCAAGCTGGGATACCTTGAACGTCTCGGTGTGACCGCCATTTGGATCAGTCCCATTTTCAAACAGGCGTCATTTAAAGACACATATCATGGATATGGCATTCAAAACTTTTTGGATGTCGATCCGCATTTTGGTCAACGAGAAGATCTGAGAACACTTGTCCGGACTGCTCACGCTCACGGAATCTACGTTATTTTGGATATTATCCTCAACCACACAGGTGATGTGTTTCGATACCATCCCAACCGCTATCGGACCGAACATAATGGGCAGATCTTCAACGACCCTCGCTGGGATGGCCAACCCTATGACGTGCAAGGGTTCCATGATCAATTCGGAGAACCCACTCTCCCCTTCCAACAACTCGACATCGCCAGTCATCCTGCCGCCTGGCCGCATGGAGCCATCTGGCCACAGGAATTCCAAGACCCTCAGGCGTTTACCAGAAAAGGACACATCACCAATTGGGATTTTTCGCCAGAATTTCTTGAAGGCGATTTCCTTGACCTGAAAAATATCCAACTCGGTTCGGGCGACGTCGATCAGTATCAGCCGTCGGATGCCCTCAAGGCACTGGCCGAGGTGTACAAATTCTGGATTGCCTTTGCGGACGTCGATGGGTATCGGGTTGATACCGTCAAACATATGGACCTGGGAGCCAGCCGGTACTTCGCGTCGGTGATCCATGAATTCACCCAATCAATCGGCAAAGAAAACTTTTACCTCATTGGAGAAATAACCGGAGGAAGGTCCCGCGCGTTTCAAACCCTGGAAACCACCGGTCTGGATGCCGCACTTGGCGTCGACGACATCCCGGACAAAATGGAATACCTGGTGAAGGGCTATCGCAACCCGGAGGAGTATTTCCAGTTATTCCGGAATTCCATCCTGATTCAGAAAGAATCCCACGTCTGGTTTCGGAACCGGGTAGTCACCCTGTTCGATGATCATGACCAAGTGAGAAAGGGAGAGAACAAAGCCAGATTTTGTGCTGACCCTGATGGGCCGGACGGACTGTTGAATGTACTCGCGCTGAACGCCCTCACGATGGGTATCCCCTGCATGTACTATGGCACCGAACAGTATTTTGACGGCCACGGGCAGAGTGATCAATACATTCGCGAATGTATGTTCGGAGGAGAATTCGGCGCCTTTCAAAGCCATCAACGGCATTTTTTCAATGAAGAGAGTCCGGCATACCAGCAACTCGCCATCATATTACGCCTTCGTCGTGACAAGATGTCTTTACGGCGAGGTCGACAATACTTGAGAGAAATATCCGGAAATGGGATCGACTTCGGGCTGCCGCGCATGCTGGGAGGTCGGATTCGTTCTGTGATTCCCTGGTCCAGGATTTTCAATGACCAGGAAATTCTCCTGGCAATGAATACCGACTATGCTGCGCCCCGAAGCGCCTGGGTGACCATTGATGACGGACTGCATCGAGCCGGCCACACACTCACGTGTCTCTATTCAACCAATGCGGGGCAGATCGGTCAAGAGACGACCGTTGAGTCGAGAAATGGCAAAGCAGTCGTGCTCACCATTCCAGCCGGTGGATTTGTCATCTATGAGTAAAGAATGTGGTCAACGGGAGATGAGTGCGTCAAGGCTCGATTGCGGGAGGATCCGTTAAGGCTTCGCCCGTCATGGGGACAAACACCACCGGTAACAATTCGGTTTCCTGATATCCCTCCTTAGTGCGACGGATCAAGAGAAGGCGTTGAGGGTAATCCCCGACGGGAAGAATGAGACGTCCGCCGATCGCCAGTTGCTCTAAAAGTGGTTCGGGAATATGGTTCGGCGCCGCCGTCAGGATGATCGCATCAAACGGGCTTTCGTCAGGCCAACCTTGATAGCCATCACCAGCCCGCACAATCACATTGTCATAACCAAGTTCTGCCAGGGTCTTTTTTGCTCTCGCGGCCAGCGGTTCGACTATTTCTATGGTGAACACTTTTGAAACTAATTCAGCCAGGATGGCGGCCTGATACCCTGACCCGGTTCCTATTTCCAAGACCTTCTCATCCGGCTTCAGCTTCAGGGCTTGCGTCATATACGCAACAATGAAGGGCTGAGAAATCGTCTGTCCATAGCCGATGGAGAGTGGAAAATCTCCATAGGCATCTTCAGCATGTGAATCCGGCATAAACCGGTGTCGAGGAACCCGGCGCATGGCGGCGACAACGGCTTGATCGGTGACACCGCCTACCACGATTTGGGTATCCACCATTAAATCCCGTTCAACCTGTCGTGAGTGATCGTTTTCTTGGGTCATAGCCTGATTTCCATTTCCACATCCTGACAGAATAAACCATACTCCACCAAGTATCACAAAGAAGGCAAGCGGATTCCTTTTCCTCCTCTGTGTGATCGAGACTCTCATGTGGCCTCTGGTGCTCCCATATGTTTTCTCATCAGAAAATACAGTGGAATTCCAGCAATCAGTGTCAAACAGGCCCAAAACGTTTCCACCGGTTTTTCCACACTGAGAAAAAGAACGATCACTCCGGCAACCAGGATATAGCCCACGGGCAACACAGGATAGAAGGGAACCTGATAGGGACGAACGAGTTGCGGACGCCTGTGGCGAAGCATGATCACGGCACCGACCGTGAGTGCAGTAAACGCCGTGATAATCAGCCCGCTGTAAATCACCAACTGCTCAAAGGATCCTGAAAGCACCAATACGGTCACCCACAGGCTTTGGAGAACAATGGATCGGACCGGGGTGCCATGATGGTGTTCCGTATCCAAAAAAAAGCCCGGGAGGAACCCGTCTCTGGCCATCGCATAGTAGACCCGTGGTCCGGTCCATATCATGGCGCTCACCGCACCGGCGATGGAAATGCACAACATGATGGTGACGACATGAGCGGCCGTCGGACCGAACATTCCCACCGCGACTTTTTCCGCCACAGGCATAAGTGGAGGTGCGGCCAGAGCTTGAACCGGTAGTGCATAGAAATACACCACGTTCAGCACCACATAGACCGTGCCAACCAGCAGAGTCCCGCCTATCATCGTTCGGGGGATGGAACGGGTCGGATTGATCATTTCCCCGGCAATGTACCCTGCGGCATTCCATCCCGAGTAGGCATAGGTCACAAAAATAAAGGACACCACCAGTGTTCCCAGTCCGACTTCCGGCTTTCTCGGGGTCATGACCAAATGTTGCCAATCACCATGGCCTACCGTGAAGGCTCCAACAATTAGAAGCAGAATTGCTCCAACTTTTAAGACGGTGAATAGCTGTTGAAGGAGCCCGCCCGGGCCAACGCCTGCCACATGAACTGCAGTCAGGCTCCAAATCAAGGCCAGAGCAAACCCCTTGATCAGGAGGGTGGAACCCGGTTCACTTGGGAGGAGTTGGCCCACATAGGAGGCAAATCCGATGGCGCCAGCGGCAATGGCGGCTCCAAACCCAACGGTAAATGAAGCCCACCCACTGAGGAATGCAACAAAGGGATGGTAGGCTTCCCGAAGATACACATAGTCTCCCCCGACAAAAGGGAATGCCGCTCCCAACTCGCTGTAACACATCGCCCCGGTGAGAGCCAGTAACGCGCCCATTCCCCATAACAGAAGAATCAGCCATGGATCCCCGATGTCCCTGGCCATAAATCCTGTCGTGGTGAAAATCCCGGTGCCAACCACACTGCTGACCAGCACACACGTAGCCGTAAACCCGCTAATCCGACGCGAATCTTCTGCTAACGATCCGGCATGAGGTGAACATTCAGCCAATGTGTGTCAATCAATCATGCGTCCTGCCAGACAGAAGAATCTATCTGATTAGTGCTTGATATCTTCGCGTATACCGTCTCGATTATGTTCATGAGAGCCCTCAGCATATCTCGAATTGCCCTTTGGCCAAGACCTCACAAAAATGTTCCATGTCAGCCAGTTCATGCGTGATCAGTTCCTGGACCTCCCCCGATATCCGCTTCAATGAATATCCCCTGTTCACCCCGACCTGAGCTGAGACAACCAGTGGTTCGTTCACCGGTGCACCGATCCGACTGACCATCCATACCGTGGCATCGCGGACTCCTGGTATCTGTGCATACGCCTTCAGAGCCAGTTCACGAGCCCACACATTATAAATTTTCCCGACATGGCTCACCGGGTTTTTCCCGGCTGCCGCCTCCCCGCTCATCGGTCGATTCAGCGCGATGACCCCGGAAATGCGATTCCCCCGTCCCACCTGTCCGGAATCTCCCTGCTCCGCAGAGGTTCCCAACAGCGTCAGATACATGCCTTTCAATCCTTGGCCCGGGCGATCAAGCGCATTCACGACCACGTCCACTCGTTTATAGGAATGAGGTTGCTCATGAATAAAGCGCTGCACATTCTGAAGGACCTTCGCCTTTCGAGCAAAATAAGCTTTTTCTGTGGCAATCCGTCTGGCAAGAAACGGCATGGCCACCGTCAATGACAGCATCCGATCCATTCGAACGGCCATGACTTTGACATCCTCGCCTGTTTCCGGAAATGCCCGCTTAAATCGGGGCCCGTTTACATACTGTTCAAGGTCCACTACCAATTGCTCGGTGGGAGTAAGCGGGGCATAGCCCACTCCCGCTGAAGTATCGTTCGCGGGAAGCACTCCCGGTCCATGCTCAAAAATCGCCCCAAGTTCTGCGGAAGTCGGTTGCAACTCAATTTGATACCTCATGTGGGTATCGGGATTCACATTGGGCAAATGGCTCTTGATCCACGTTCGCGCCGTCTCAATGGCGATGTCGGACACGGGAATCGTTTTTCCTGGAACGCCGAAGGAAGCCCGGTCTCCAAGGATCAAGCGCATCGGATGGGTGACCCGCCCACCTCCCAGATGCAATTTGACCTGACCCGCCACCAGCAGGCATTTATCGATATTATGGTGCAAAATGCGACCAAAGGTTTCTTGATACGCCTTGGACAGTTGAATCGAAACGGCTTCAGCAATGGCATCACAAATAGTATCGGGATGGCCCTTGCCTTTCCGTTCGACAATTTCCAGAGGTTGCGCGTCGACTGGAACGGCTGGTCCCTGGTGAATCAAAATACGCGTGTTCATACTGATCATCCGTCAGGGAGCCGTAATGTCACTGGACTTGTCTCGCAAAGTCTTCACCAATTCTTCGTAGGAGGAATCCCGGATAATGCGATCGAATTGAACCCGGTAATTTTTCACGAGACTCACCCCATCGACCACCACATCGTACACACGCCAGTTGCCATCCTTTAGTAGGAGCCGGTAATCGAGAGAGATTTCCGTTTTGCTTGACACAATGGTGGTCTGCACTTCTGCAAAGGAATCTTTGAGCCGTTCCTTGAGATACTGGACTTTTTCTCCGGAATAGTTCTCAATTTTTCCCGCATAGGTTTTCGACAGAAGCGTTTGAAACAATGTCGCAAATTCCTGATGTTCCGGCTCACTTCGATTCCTCCAATGTGCGGCCAGTGATCGTTTGGCCATCTCCTCAAAATCAAAATGTTGCCCAATAATCTCCTCCAACAATTGCCGGCGATGGGTCGCTTGATCCGGCTTCTTGAGACCTTCGTCGTTGACCAATCGGATGACCTCATCGATGGTGCCTCTGACCACCACGGTTGGAGCTTCCACACTCAGGGCAACACTCACCACACTGAGGGCCACCAAAACACATAGGGCTCCGAAAGAAATCATTTTCACCATGGAACATGGGGAGGTCACGCGGAACCTCCGTTACTTTCCAAACGCATATACCCTTCTTCCTGATAATTGGTACGTGAAACACCCATTCATATACTTTTAAAAAGGGAGGAAATCACTGGCCTACTTTTTTCACCCCTTCCTCAGCCATCACACATCTCCATTCACAACAATGCCAATCGGAGTGAATAATGTCCAGGAAATCAAAATGCAACTTATATACCTTTCCTCACGACTCACGGGGATGAGGAAAAAAGTTTGTCATGCCCGGCAATATTCATCGGGCATCCCTCAGGTCTTCATTGCGAATGGTTCACCGCTGACACTCGGCGGGATGAGGAAAGAAAGAAATTGCCGATAAAGGCATGGGGCTTGCTTTAACTCATGTAGGAGCAAAGATTCTCATTTCATGGTGCGCACGAGAAAGATATCATCCAGACCTTTCGCCCTCAAAAAGACAAAGGCCAACATATGAAACAAGATAACGTGGAACTGCTAAAGGTAAAAATTTGTGGAAAAACAATCGTGTCTGTTGAGCCATCCAGATGGTCCGGGGAAGTCAAGTCTCTCATGAAGAATCAAGAGTTTTTATCCATCACCTTAAGTGACGGAACAGTTTTGGAGGTTGGAGGGTTGTATATTCGAGATGAAAGTCATAGCTGATATCGTCTCAAACCGTTTAAATTTTCATTCACTCCATCCGTGTGAAAAGCCTTTGAGGGGTTATGAGAGAAAGAAAAAGGAGAAACACATGAGTCTTCACGCGATTGCCACAGTCGGCCTCAGAACAATCCAGCAAATCGCCACACTCCATGATTTCCGTTTTCATCACGATCAGAATGGATTGGCCATTACAAAAGAACTTCTCACGTCATCCCTTCCAGGCGCGCCAGTTGTCGATACTCACGGGCACTGTGTTGGGTTTATCAGCCAATTTGACGTGCTGGCCATGCTGGAAGCCGGACGGGATGTCAGCCAATTAACCGCAGAGGAGATTATGGTGCCGGACCCTATCGCTATTTCTGTTTCCACCACATTAGCCGAGGCTGTCAGACTCATGAAGGAAAAACATTTCTTGGTACTTCCAGTGGAGCAAGATGGTGTGGTGATAGGATGCCTGACACGGCAGGATCTTTTACGGGCATGGGTGGGATTGGGATTAGAGCAAAAAGACTAGGTGAAAACAGAGTACACAAAAAGTGTTGCAATTTGGGGCCTTGGGACAGGGAAGGGGTGTTGCAAGATGCGACAATTTCGCATTTCCATGAGATCTCATGGCATCACCAAATGGAAACTTCTCAGGCTGTTCATACCCGTTATCAGTTGTGCCTGCATCTTGTTATGGCTTGGAGAAGTCCGGTCTCAGCAGACCACCATGATCTCTGCGGGAGAAACAATTTATCGTCTACATTGCCTCCGGTGTCATGGGAAGACGGGCGACGGAAGAGGTCCGGATTCATCCGCATTAATCGTGCCTCCAACAGATTTCCATTCTCCGGAATCAACGGCCAAAAGTGAGATAGACCTTCGTGCGATCGTTATTTGGGGCTTGGTCTTTAGCCCTATGCATGGTTGGTGGGATCGATTGAGTTCAGAGGAGATTCGGGAGGTGATCGGCTACATCCGGCAATTAGCCCCCTATCAACCCCGGATCTAAAAATTGAGGTGGAGGGAACCTAACAAGGAGGGCTTGTGATGCCGCTGTACGATTACAAATGTCTCAAGTGTGGCAAAGAATGCCTTCTGGCCTTAACGCTGAAAGAACATGAAGCCGGGGCCGCGAGTTGTCCCTCATGCGGGAGCAAAGAATTAGAGCAACTGATCACAAGCTTTATCGCGAGAACCAGTTCGAAAAGTTGACGAACGCTCTCAGTCCCGTTGCTAACAAAAGTGGTCTCAACCTGACCGCCGGGCCATCCTTTCTGATGAATTGCGCCTTTTTAAAAAATCCGGCTTTTCGAGAAAGAGGTCTGATTCGGAGTGAGCAAGCCTCCCTCCTTCGTTTATCCGGAACCTTCGTGCTATTTGCAAAAACAGTCATGCCAGCCAACCAGGCAAAATGTGACTCCTATGAAGTCCTGGGAGTGAACCGGTCTGCCAGTCGCGACCAGATCAAACAAGCCTACCGGCAACTCGCGCTCTAATATCAGCCCTGCCGAAACCACGCGCCAAATGAGAAAGAACAATTCAGAGGAATTGCCGAAGCCTATGCCGTGTTGTCGGACAATGTAAAACACCAGAAATATGACATCCCAACAACGCACGTTATTAGAAGAATTCGCCCGGTTAGAAAAGGGGGAAGACTCCTCAATAACAAGACAACTCATAAGGATTTCACCCCGTCAAGCAGATCCGGCGAAAATGACGCAATAACAATGGACAGATCTTATGGATGGTTCCCGCGCGTCATGTCCACCATTTTTCACCAGGCATCCATCCGGTCCTCTTTTCGGATAGATCCCCGCTAACTACTTCCGGGGATGACAAGAAATGGGGTAGCGGCGAGGATGACAAAATCAACAATGGGCTCGCAATAACACTTGTCGGGAATAACGCCGCAAAAATTTTTCCTCAAAATTTGTGCAGGAACCGTTCGGTGAAAACCACATAAATTGATTCACGTTGACTCAATAAAACTCTTGAAATCTTTGCGTGGTTTGTACGGGCCGATTGATGAGGGAAGAATAACGGTGAGATATAGATGCCGGCCTTTCAAGTATGTGAACTAGTGGGCTAAAGTAAGCATGTTCGGGAATCTGGAGATCAGGCGAGTAAGCTCCAATGCCATAACCCCAGGCTACAGCCAATCAGCGTTTGTTTGAAGAGAAATTTTCAAGTATGAAGAATCGTTCCGATTCAAAAAATAAGTTTCCGGCAGAGGAAGGAAAGGTGACCGCTCAATCTTTTTTGTCCACTGATTTGCTTGGGTGGCTGACGAATGGAATTTCCGATGGGCTTGCCGTCATCTTCCAAGACCGGATGATCCTGGAAAATGATCGGTTCCGTCACCTCATCGAATCTGTGGCTGGCAATACGGAAACCTCTCGTAAGCACCTAAGTATGTCTTCTTCCCCTCTCGCAACCAAGGAACGAATTCTCAGGGATGCTGCTGCCTGGAACGACCAACCGCTGGGGACCCGATGGACTCGTCGATATCACGGAATCGATCTGGCCGGTCGTGAGTCTTTCTATGAAGGCGCCTTTACCCTTGTTCCCCTTCGCCAAAACCAGGCGGTCCTCGTTGTGCTTCAGGATCTGACCGACCATATGCGACTCGCATCCAAAGTCGATGTCTCCAGTCGGTTTCAGGCTGTCTTTGCTCGAATTGGTGAGCTGGCGGTCAGCGAAGTGCCCGTTCAGAGTATCATGAATGAGGCTGTTCAACTGACATCGGAAGCCTTAAGGGTTGAACTCTGTAAAATTCTTATTCCACGGGACTCTCATGAATTTTTGTATCTGGTGGCCGGTTATGGCTGGCGGCCTGGTCTGATTGGGAGCTTAACCGTGGAAGGCGGTACTCATTCACAAGCCGGGTATGCAATTAGGGAACGCCGGCCCGTAGTAGTACGAGACCTTCGAATCGAAACCCGGTTTACCCCTTCCAATCTCCTTTCCGACCATGACGTCATCGCGGGCATGAGTGTCCCGATGATGGTTCAAGATCGGGTGTATGGTGTCATGGGCGCGCACTGTAAAACCGTTCGAGACTTTACCGAACAAGAGCAGGAGTTTTTGTTATCCGTCGGCAATGTCATTGCCACGGTCTTGGAACGTTGGCGTCGCGAAGAAACACAACTCCAACTCTTTCATCGGCTATTTGAACTGGCCCAGGACGGTATTATGCTGACCGATACAAAAGGACATCTGATAGAGTGGAATCCGGCCCTCGAGCACATGACTGGCTGGCAGGCTGAAGAGGTAATCGGACGCACACCCTCATTCCTCAAATCAAACAAGCATCCACCAGAATTTTATGCGCGGATCTGGTCCACGTTGAGTGCTGGACAGGCTTTTGTGAGTCGTTTCATCAATCGACGGAAAGATGGCTCGGAGCTCATGGTTTGGGAAAGTATCAGCCCCGTCAAAGATCCTGATGGGACCGTTCGTTTTTATCTCGCCATCCTCACCGATCTGACGGAACGTGAGAGGATGCTGGGCATTCTCCGCCATGCCGAACAAATCAAATTGGTTGGACAATTGTCTGGTGGCATTTTACATGAAATCCGCAATCCCCTCATTGGGATCGGGAGCCTGGCCACCTATTTGCGGGATCAGGCCACACTGGATGAAACCGTTCGCAACCGATGCCGCTTAATTGCGCAGGAAGCCAACCGTATCGATGATATTCTTGAGTCCCATTTAGGGCAAATTCCGCCCAGAGCCTTTGACTTTCGGCCTTGCGACCTGGCCACACTGCTCGACGATACGCTGACGTTGTTGAGTCCGAAGTTGAAATCGAACACCATTCATGTTTCCACGGAGTTAGCCCAAAATCTTCCCATGGTCGAGGCCTCAAGAGGACATCTCCAGCAGGTATGGCTGAATGTGGTCATGAATGCGATTGAAGCGATGGAGCATGGTGGAACGTTGACCATAACCATGCATCCGGCAACCATCGGAAAAGACGGCGTCTCCATTGAATTCCAGGATTCCGGACCTGGCATCAGCCCCGGGGATTTGCAGCGAATGTCTGAACCCTTCTTTACCAGCGGCAAAGCCAAGGGCGTAGGCTTGGGTTTGACCATCAGCCGGGACATCATTGAGCGGCATGGTGGACAATTTCTCATTACCAGCCCTCCCGGACAAGGTGCGTTCATCACCCTCTGGCTCCCCCTCTCGCAGCAGACCTAACATGGCGTGGACCATCCTCTTTGTAGAAGATCAACAATCTGTTCGTGAAGCCTATGCCTTACGTCTGACCGACTTGGGCTATGTGGTGCATACCGCCGCATCCGGGGAGGAAGCCTTGGCCTTATTAGACAGCACGGTGCCAGATCTGATGGTACTGGACCTCGTGATGCCACATATGTCCGGGTTAGAAATACTGGCCAGAGTCCGTAAAGCGGGGAAAGATCTGCCTGTCATCATGCTGACTGCTCGAGGTACCGTCCGCGATGCGGTCGAGGCCATGAGATTAGGGGCGTATGATTTTGTGGCCAAAACGATTGATATGGACGACTTACAACTCGCGCTGCAACGAGTCACGGAATTCCTTGCGGTCACCCGACAAGTCCAGGTGCAAAGTGGCCGGGA
>JBGSSO010000404.1:0-2529 GCA_041737015.1 Nitrospirales bacterium | reverse complement strand
CCCCCTGTTAACAAGGAATCATTATTTTCAAATGAGACAATATAGCCCCAGGAATCTCGGTTAACGGAAGAATTTTGTCGACGCCTCCAGCCTTGATAGCCTCTTTGGGCATCCCGAAGACGACACAGGATATTTCATCCTGGGCAAAATTAAACGCTCCCGCCTGTTTCATTTCCAACATGCCGGCGGCCCCATCATTGCCCATACCGGTCAGAATCACCCCAAGACTATTCCCACCGGCATATCTGGCGACAGACCGAAACATGGCGTCCACGGAAGGACGATGTCGGTTAACCAGCGGTTCTTGATTGAGGGAAACATAATAACGGGCACCACTCCGACGAAGTTCCATATGATAATTTCCCGGCGCCAACAACGCCTGTCCTGGTATTACGCTATCCCCTTCCTGAGCTTCTTTCACATGAATCTGACAGAGTTGATTGAGACGATCCGCAAACGATTTCGTGAATCGCTCCGGCATATGCTGCGTGATAATAATGGGAGGTGTATTCGGTGGCAGAACTTCCAACAGTTCTCTGAGTGCTTCGGTCCCGCCGGTGGACGCCCCGATGGCAATAATTGTGTCGGTGGTTTTAATCATAGCCGATTGCGCAGCCAACGCTTTAATTCGTTCAGAACAGTCGGCGGATGGAATTCGTTTTTTTACGCTAGCCTGAGCCGCGATCTTCACTTTGTTGATAATTTGATGAGTTAAGTCCGACAGACCGTGCTGAATATCCATTGTGGGCTTCGTCACAAAATCCACGGCACCGGATTCCAACGCCTGTAAGGTCGTCGCCGCCCCCTGTTCGGTCAATGAGCTCACCATCACCACAGGCATCGGCCGGAAAGCCATAATTTTTTGCAAAAAAGTAAGCCCATCCATTTTTGGCATTTCCACATCTAAGGTCAGCACATCAGGATTGAGGGCTTTCATTTTATCCCTGGCCACATACGGGTCTGGGGCGGTTCCCACCACCTCAATCTCCGGATCTTGCGATAAAATCTCAGTCATGACATTTCGAATCAACGCCGAGTCATCAACAATCAACACGCGTATTTTATGTTTATTCATATCCATACTCCTAATTGGTAAAAAATACCCAGTGAGGAGCGAACAGTAAGGAACGAGAAATCATGCAGTTGGCTCTTTCTCCCCCTCATGACTTTTAATACCTCATTCTTGTTTACATTTCTTTCCGTTCACTTCAGACCCCTTACTCCTCATTGCTGACTTTTCCCTAAAAAATCGTGACATCTGACTGTGCAGGTGCCTGTTGGAGTTTCTTTCGATACTGCCCCTCCTCCCGCGCAATCGCGCTAACCACCACACGGTCGAGTTTTTTCATGAGTACTTTTCCCGAATCGGTAAAATAGTACACCTTCCGAGGACAGACATCGCCAACATCAGCTTTAAGGGGCGAGAGTCCTTCCTGTTCCAAAAAGGCGAGAGCCCAGGCGGCATTTTGAGCTCCGATATCAATAGTGCCGTCATAAATCTTCCCTCCGCCAAAAACTTTGGCTTCAAGCCTTTCTTTTTTGCCACCTCGCTTAAAAATATCATTCATCAGCATTTCCATGGCAAAGCTACCGTAACGCCCGGAATCGGCCCAATTATCATGGCTCTCGGCATTCGAGGGAGCCGCTAACATAAAATGATTCATCCCTCCCACACCGGCCACCGGGTCACGCAGACATACCGAGATACACGAACCCAACACGGTATAGACGACCTTTGGCTCACAGCTCACAAAATATTCCCCAGGGAGAATAACGGCCACTTCGTAGGGAAAGCGGGTATCCTGCATCCGACGAATATGGCCAAATTCCATCAATCCTGTGGTTGACATCCTGTGTTAATTCCTTCAATCGACCACGGTCTGGTTCATAAGTATCGATGGCCAGTTCAAAGTGAATAACCAAAAATCAGGAGAATACATCGTGTGTTTAAATTTCCGCATGACTTCTTCATTCTCAGAAATTTCACTTTTCACGCGTCAATTATCATTTTTCACTGATCACGCTGACCGGTTTTTGATAAATGGTTGGTCGCAAATACGTAAATTGATGGCTGATCCATTGCAAACTTTCCGAATGTCCGATAAATAAATATCCTCCAGGGCGAAGATACCGGAAAAACTTCTCCATGAGCTTGGCTTGCGTGAGACGATCAAAATAAATCATGACATTCCGACAAAAAATCAGATCCAGTGAACTGCGTATAGGGTATGTCTGGTCCATCAAATTAATTCGACGAAAGGCCACCAGACAGGCGACCTGACGGCGTACTTGCAGCTTGCCCGTTTGCGGCCCTTTCCCACGAAGAAAATGGCGTTGCACCAGATCCTTTGGGAGCTGGCTCACCCGCTCTTCCTCATAAATACCCGAGGAAGCCTGCGCCAACACACGCGTAGAAATATCTGAAGCAAGAATTTTGATGTCCCATCGACTAATATCTGCAATAGCATCAAACAGGGTCATGGCAATCGAATAGGGTTCTTCCCCCGAAGAAGAAGCGGAGGACCAAAT
>JBGSSO010000402.1:0-4234 GCA_041737015.1 Nitrospirales bacterium | reverse complement strand
GGCCTGCTCCAGGAGGATGGTTCTTTTCTCATGATGGTCCTCATGATTTGCGTGGGTATGGGTGCCATGTTCATGCTCATGGGGATGGGCATGGGCATGCTCAGGCGTTTCTTGGGCGGCAAGCGGAATCGTTTGGCCGGTGACAATATTCGTCATGGTCGGACGCATCGAGTCCGAACAGCCGCAGGTGGTACACATTTAGATGATCACCATGTCTTTAATGTTGAGTTCTTCCCCAGACAGACGCGTAATGTGCTGCGATCCACAGGGACAGGAATGATACAGCTCTTCGAGGGGAAAGGTTATCCCGCAGGTATGGCAGGATGCTTGTCCCGGAATTTCACGAATATGCAGGGTGGCCCCCTCCAGGGACGTCCCTTGGCTGACGATGTCAAAACAAAAACGCACGGCGTCAGGCATGATCGCGCTGAGCTTGCCGATTTCCACGGTCACGTCGGTCACTTTCGCGCCCTGGGCCTGTTCAGACACCATACTCACAATATTGCGTGTAATGCTTAATTCATGCATGACGTTCAACAAATTCTGGGTAATTGTTCGCCCACGAGCATGTCCAGGATGCGCACCCCGCCGAATATGGTGGCTAACGTCACACGTCCAGCCTGAGCTTCTTTGACCTGTCCAATGATGGCGCTCTGTCGACCAGCCGGGTGGTTTCGCATGACTTGCAGCAGGTTCGCTGCCTCTTCTGGAGGAACAATGGCGGCCAGCACGCCCTCGTTGGCCAGATACAACGGATCCAACCCAAGAATTTCGCACGCGCCGCGTACCGATTCTCGAATGGGCAACGCGGACTCGTTCACCTGTATCGAGACATGCGAGGCTTGAGCCAATTCATTGAGTACTGTAGCCAGTCCCCCGCGTGTGGCGTCACGCAGACAATGGATGTCCTTGCAACAGGTGAGCATGGCCTCGACTAATCCGTGGAGGGGTTGCGTATCACTTTCAATCGTGGCCTTGAGGGCTAACTCATTTCGAGCGAGCAGAATGGCCACGCCATGGTCGCCGAGATAGCCATTGGTAATGACCACATCCCCTGGCTGCGCCCGATGCCCCGAGATAGCAATGCCGTTCGGAATCACGCCGATGCCCGTCGTATTGATAAAGAGTTTGTCCGCCGCGCCTCGTTCCACGACCTTGGTATCTCCCGTCACAATTCCGATTCCGGCATAATCGGCCGCCGCTTTCATGGATTGCGCAAGAGAAAACAGGGTCTCAATCGCCAGGCCTTCTTCTATCACCACAGCGCAGGACAAATATAACGGGCGAGCCCCGCACATGGCTAAATCATTCACGGTGCCATTGACCGCCAGTTCCCCGATATTGCCGCCGGGAAAGAAAAGTGGATGAACGACAAAGGTATCGGTGGTCATGGCGAGCTGCGAGCCAAGATTCCCTAATTCCGGCAATGACAGACGAGCCTGGTCTTCCATCGCAGCCGCGAGGGGGTGTTGAAAGGTCTGAATAAACACATGCTCAATCAGGTCCCGCATGGCTTTTCCTCCCCCGCCATGCACCAGGGTGACGCGCTGTCCGTGAAAGCGTGCGGGCAAGGAGACGGGAGGGGAATCGGATTCGGTGTGAGAGGATAATAGGGGGAGCATGGACTTAGCGTGTAACAGGTTGAATCTCGTTTTTCTCAATCCATCCGTATTGGTAATAGGCCGCGCAGGCGCCTTCCGTGGACACCATGAGTGCGCCAAGCGGGGTTTCCGGTGTACAGGTGGTTCCAAAGACTTTGCATTGATTCGGTTTGATTGCCCCCTTGAGGACTTCTCCGCATTGACAGGAAGTCGGGTCGGCAATGGTGATATTGGGTAAGGAAAATTTTCGTTCGGCATCATACGCCGCAAAGGCCTCCCGGATTTGTACGCCGGAATGGTCGATGGAGCCCAGCCCGCGCCATTCGAAAAATTCCCGAATTTCAAACACCTGTTGGATGGCGTTCAGGGCTTGGGCATTTCCGTCGTCCGACACGATGCGCTGATATTGATTTTCTACCTGACATCGTCCTTCTGCCAATTGCTTCAGTACCATCCAGATGGCCTGTAACATATCCAGGGGTTCAAATCCGGCAATGGTGATGGGCTTTCGATAGTGACGGGCAATGAAGTCATAGGGGGAGACTCCAATCACCATGCTCACATGACCGGGTCCCAAAAACCCGTCGAGTTGCATATCAGGGGAATCCAAAATGGCTTTGATCGTGGGGATAATGGTGATGTGATTGGAGAACAGGGAAAAATTCCTGAGCCTCTCCTGTTTCGCCTGGAGAACCGTCATGGCGGTACTGGGCATTGTGGTTTCGAAGCCGAGCCCGAAGAAGACGACTTCTTTCTCGGGATGCCGACGGGCGATGACGAGTGCATCTAACGGGGAGTAGACCATCCGTACGTCCGCGCCTTCGGCCTTGGCTTGCAAAAGATTCTTTTTGGAGCCGGTCACGCGCATGGCGTCGCCGAACGTGGTCATAATGACGCCAGGCTGTTCAGCCAGGGCTATGCAATCGTCCACGCGCCCTCTCGGGAGGACGCAAACGGGGCAACCGGGACCGTGGATGAATTCGATCTCTTTGGGAAGCAGGTGATTCAGACCATACCGGAATATGGTGTGGGTATGGCCACCGCAGACCTCCATAATCCAAATCGGCCGTTCCTGAGCGCGCGGGATGTTCTTGACCAGTCCCTGAATTTCGGTGATCAAGGCTTTCGCTTTTCCCGGGTCGCGAAATTCATCGAGGAACTTCATGATGGTCCTTTGTTGAAGATGCTGCCGGTCCGCGATCCGTGGCCAGGAGTGTATGCACGAGATCCCATAAAATATGATAAATCAGAACATGGCATTCCTGGATTCGATGGATACTTTCGGTCGGAACAACCAAGCAATGGTCAATCGACGGAGTCGCGGCCATGGCGCCGCCGGACCCGCCCGTGAGGCCAATGGTCAGGATGCCCATGTCCTTCGCCTTGCAGAAGGCACGCAAAAGGTTGTCGGAATTGCCGCTGGTGGAGATCCCGATTAAGCCATCTCCGACCTGTCCATGGGCCACCAGCTGGCGCACGAAGATATGCTCAAAGCCTACGTCATTGCCAACGGCGGTCATCATGGCTTGATCGGCCGATAAATTGACAGCCGGAAGCGCCGGACGTCCTGCTGTGACGGGATGCAGAAATTCCACCGCAATATGGGACGCATCGCAACTGGATCCGCCGTTACCCATCGTGAGAAGTCGTCGATGGGAGCGATAGACTCTGGCTATCGTGTGAGCGGCGGCAATGACCGCGGCGCCTTGTTGGTCAAAAAACGTGTGGATGATCGCCTGGCAGTCGTCGGATTTTTGTTGCACCGACCGCAGCAAGTCTGCATCCGAGATGCTGGTGTGTTGGGAGGACGGCTGCAGAAATGGATACAGAGAGGATAAAGCCTTCCGGGACGACATGGTTTGTTCCTTTACGACGTATTGGTTTGGCGTATCGTCTCAAGCTCCGCTTGCACTTCGCCCAATTCGGCCAGGAGGTCAAGCGTGCGTTGGGCCTCTGTTTCATTAATCCGGCTCATAGCAAATCCCACATGGATTAAGACCCAATCGCCAAGGCAGGCTTCCGGTGGATGGTCTTCGTCCACAATGCAGGCAATGTTCACGGCGCGGCGAACTCCGCCGACATCCACAATGGCCAGGCTTGGCTCTTCAGGGGACAGTTCGACAATTTGCCCCGGGATGCCTAGGCACATGAAGAATGTCCTCCGTTGAAAGGGTTGAGTGTGCGAGCAGCGGCCACCATGGCTTGGCCAAGTGCCAGCCCGCCATCGTTGGTCGGAACACGCCTGTGGAATAACACCGTGAATCCTGCATGCTCTAATTTCGGCTTGAGCAGTTCGAACAGGACGCGATTCTGAAAGACGCCTCCGGACAGTGCGACGGTCTGAAAAGATGAAGGAGTGATTGGAGATTTCGTGAGATAGATCACCATGGCCGCAATGGCCTGGGCCAAGCCCTTATGGAACCGCGCAGCCATAATGGGAACCGGAGTCAGGCATTGCAGGTCGTTCAAGAGCGCGTGCCACATGGGGAGGGGATCAATGCTTGGGAGGTGTGAATCCGGCAATGGTGAAATGGCAAAGGGGTAGGACAGGGTTGCATCTTCATGAAGCAGCGTCGAGGCATCAACAAGGGCTTCCAATTCCATGGCCGCCTGTCCTTCGAAGACCACCGCGT
>JBGSSO010000298.1:0-17375 GCA_041737015.1 Nitrospirales bacterium | reverse complement strand
ATATTCCAGACCCTTGGGATGGACGGTGAGGATTTCCTGGGGCGTCATTTTTTCCTCAAATCCCAATGGCGTAAATCGAATCTCATCCGGTTTCACAAGGCCATAGGTGACGTGGAAGGCGATGGCGGAGACACGATAGAGGCCTATGGAGACGGTTTGACGTTTTCGTCCAAAGGCGTCGGCTAACTTCTCCTGAGTTTGAATACACTGATCGAGGCCATCCGGCGTCATGGCATATCCCAACGAGACGCAAGCTGCGACATACGGTCGAACGGCTTCCATGCCCTGGGCCACTTGAATCCGCCGTTTGGCGCCCCTCTTTTCCGAAAAAAAAGAGTAAGGGGGCATTCCTTTATTCAGCACCGATCGAATTTGTCGGGCAATCCCTTCTACGCACCATAAATCCGGCCGATTGGTATCTTGAAGTTCCACGCGCACTTCACCAGTATCCTGTGAGACGTCTTTCACCTCCCCTTTCACATAGGGCATCCATTGTTCGATGTCGGACAGGGAGGCATCACGACCGACAAGTCGACAGAAATCTTTTTGGAAAATGGAAATGGTTGGCATGGCGAGTAGCTAAAAATGACGGCGCATATTGCGAACCGCTTCGAGATCGGAAGTGAATAAATCGCGAATATCTTGTATACCAAGGGCCACCATGGCCATTCGATCCAACCCGAGTCCCCACGCAATAACCGGGACCGTCACCCCTAAAGGTACGGTGACTTCAGAGCGGAAAAGCCCGGCGCCCCCCAGTTCCATCCATCCAAGTTTGGGATGACGGACATGCAATTCCACCGAGGGTTCGGTAAACGGAAAATAAGCCGGAAAAAATCGAATCTCTTTGGCTTGGGCCATTTCCGTGGCGAACAATTGCAGGAGTCCCAAGAGTGTTCGAAAGTTGATATCAGAGCCAAGCACAATCCCTTCCACCTGAAAAAAGTCCGTGGCATGCGTGGCATCGACATTGTCATAACGAAAACACCGGGCAATTGAAAAAAATTTGCCGGGAACCGGGGGATTTTGTGCCAATGTTCGAGCGGAAACGGCGGTGCCTTGGCTGCGGAGCACCAAGCGCTTGGCCCGCTCGGGGTCATACTCGTACTTCCACCCTTTCGATCCGCTCGTTCCCCCATCCCGGTGAACTTGGGCTACCTGGCTGAGAAATGGCTCAGGAATTTTCTTAGCCATTTTGGGATTCTTGACAAAATACACATCATGGATGGCACGAGCAGGATGGAATTGAGGCATAAAGAGTGCGTCCATATCCCAAAATTCCGTCTCAATGAGTTCGCCACGCATTTCCTGAAATCCCATGCTCGTGAGTTTGTGCTTCACGGTATCCAGAAATTCCCGATAGGAATGGCGTCTGCCGACCGCCAGGCGAGGAGGGCGGAGATTGATGGAGTATTTGCGAAAGGACACGTTTCGCCAGGATCCATCTTTTAAGAGTTCTGGGGTTAATTGTGAAATTTCTTGAGCGGCCCCTTCCCGTAAATGAGGCAGAAGATTTCGGCCCTCGGCTGTAAGGACATAGGTCCGTTCGGTATGATCATCGATGCGAAAGGGTTCTTGCGTACTGCCGCGTTTGACGGCGTATTGTCGAAGTAAGGCTTGGTGATCGGATGCAAACGAATCCAGGGGTCGTGCGCCTTCATGAATCTGATTAAGCAGGCTTCGCAAATCTCTCACCGTGTCACTGTCCTTGCTGGTTATTTCCAGCATTCCCCCTGCACCCATCTGAAGGACGCCTTCTTTCTTGAGAATCCCGATCGCTCGGCTTAGCTCGGAGGGTTGGAATTGCCCCGTGCCTTGAAGGTCTTTCACGGTGGGTGATGAGCCTTCATGAGCGGCACTCTTCACGGTCTGAAGAATCCACTCAAGTGGAGAAGAGTCCGGTTGGTGGTATTGGGCACCGACCGTGGTGAGTGACACATAGGTGGTCGTGGTTTCGGAAGACAGGCTCACCAATTGTTTCGTGAGCAGCCACCCGACGGCCATACTGACTTGTGAGGGGGCTAGCTCTGTGTGGTTGGCAAGTTGAAGGTCTGAAAGTGGCTGAGGGTATTTCCCCAGTTCACGGAGGACCTGAATTTCGAGAGGATGAAGGCTGTCGGTAGTATTGGGTGAATTCATGGGCCCGATTAGACAATCACGGTCTGAGCTGCGGTTCGCATCTGCCGAATGGTTTCGGGAATATTCTTGCTGCCAAAAATGGCGGAACCGGCAACCAGCACATTCGCACCGGCCTGAACCACCGAAGCCACGTTGCTCAGGTTGACTCCCCCATCCACTTCCAAATGGGCGGAACTGCGGGAATTATTCATCATCGTCCGGATCCGTCTGATTTTGTCCAGGCTGGATGGGATAAATTGTTGTCCTCCAAACCCGGGATTCACAGACATCACCAGGACTAAATCCACGTCGCCAAGTATTTCCTCAAGGGTAGAGACGGATGTCGCCGGATTCAAGGACACTCCGGCTTTAACCTGTCGTTCCTTAATAGACTGAACCGTGCGGTGTAAATGTGGACAGGCTTCCACATGCACGGTCAACAGATCAGCTCCGGCATCGACGAACTCAGGGATAAAAGCATCCGGGTTTGTCATCATCAGATGAACATCTAATGGTAAGGAGGTCACCTTGCGAAGTGCTTCAACCATGGGTGGACCGACAGTCAAATTGGGAACAAAATGGCCATCCATCACATCCACATGGATCCAATCCGCACCGGCTGCTTCTACCATCTGGACGGCTTCCGCGAGCCTGGCAAAGTCAGCAGAAAGAATTGAAGGAGAGATTAACGGTGTGACTGGCATTGTCATTCAGATTTTTTCAACCGGCACGCAAAAAATCCGTCCATGTTCAACGTCTGAAAGGCCGTACACAAATGCCCCAGGTCAGTAACGAGTGATTGCCCAGCGGCGGGCACCCAAGGTGTGACGGATTCCTGATAAAATTCCGGATGTACCTGACAAAAATCGGAGATGATCTCCGTGGTCTCCTCCGGTTCGACCGAGCAGGCACTATAGACCAAGATTCCCCCTGGTCTCAAGAGGTCAGAGACCCGATCCAGAATCTCACGTTGAAGAGCCTGGGCATGTTGGATGGTCGATAACGTTTTGATGCATTTTCCTTCCGGGTGTCGGCGAAGAATCCCGAGAGCCGAGCAAGGCGCATCGACCAGAATGCGGTCAAACGGTTGGGCCAGCATGGCTGGAATCGTGGGGTGGAGCGTTGAGAAATCGTTAGCCTGGCCGTGGGCAGAAGATGGGCTTAGGTCAAAGTGAACAGGCTGAACGATGGAGATCCCCAGTCGGGCACAATTAGAAACGAGTCGGTCCAGCCGTGCTTGATGACGATCAAGTGCCACGATGGTCCCTTGGTTTTTCATCAATTGAGCCAGGTGTGTGGTTTTTCCTCCGGGAGCCGCACAGGCATCAAGAACCCGGTCGCCGGGCTGAGGGTCAAGGAGCAAGGGAATGAGTTGGGCAGCTTCGTCTTCCACGTAACACCAACCGTCCTTCAAGGCGGACAGTTCTCCGGGATTGCCACATTTGTCCAAGGTCAGCCCATGGGGGCTCACGGTGGTTTCCTGTGCAAGTATTCCTTCCGATTGGAGACGAGCAAGCAATTGGGAACGGGAACACCGAAGGGAATTCGTTCGAATCGTTAACGGTGGAATGCCAAGAGACTGTTGGCAAAGGTGTTCCGCTTTTGGCAGTCCGAAGGATTGTCGCCAGCGATCGACTAACCAAGGTGGGCAGGCGTAGCGAATGGAAAGCCCACTGGTAGCATCGACAGCCGGATCGGGCATGGGGGGAACCGGTTGCCGAAGCAGATTGCGCAATACGGCATTCACAAAACCGGACCAATTGTGGCCGGGTTGTTTCCGGATGAGCTGAACGGCTTCATTCACCGCGGCGGAAGCCGGGATACGATCGAGATAAAGCAATTGATAGGCAGCGACCCGCAATGTCGTGGCGACCGTTAGCGGCAGGCGGACCATGGGCTTGCGGGAGACCTGATCTAATCGCCAATCCAGGGTGAGGTAATGCCGCAATACCCCATAGACCAACTCAAACGCCAGGTGCCGATCGCGTTCGGTGACCACGAGGTCTTTGGTGATGTGATCGAACACGTCATCGCCGAAAGCCCGGGTGCGTTCAATCATCTGCAAGGCAGCGGCAGCGATTTTTCTCGCACTCCAGGCACGACCAGTCGAAGATACCGGTGGTTTAGCGGAGGATGTTGATTGTCGCGCTCCCATCTTCACGCCTTGCCTATCATGGGGAGTGTGTGGCCAAGCTGGCAGCCATTTCAATGGCCTCAACAAGGCTCGTGGGGTCAGCCTTGCCCTGCCCGGCAATGTCATAGGCGGTTCCGTGGTCAACAGATGTGCGAATGATTGGCAGGCCCACCGTGATGTTCACGCAATGGCCGAAGGCCACTGTTTTGAGCGGAATCAATCCCTGATCATGATACAGGGCGACAATGCCATCAAATGAACCTCGTACCGCCTTGCCGAACAAGGTATCCGCAGGATGAGGGCCCGTGCAGGCGATGCCCTGTTTTTTCGCTTGTTGAATGGCCGGTCGAATGAGACGGTCTTCCTCGTCCCCAAACAGGCCATTTTCGCCGGCATGGGGGTTGAGGCCCGCCACGCCGATGCGTGGTTTCTGAATGTGGAACAAGCGGGTGAGTCCCCGATGAGCCAATCGAATGGCCCGGAGAATTGTGGTGGGGGTCAACACGTTCGGGACATCACGGAGAGCCAGATGCGTGGTCGCAAATAATATTTTCAAAGGGCCCCCTACTATCATCATCCCCGAATCTTTCGCGTTCGTCAGGTCCGCTAACATTTCCGTATGGCCAGGGTACGTGTGCCCCGCTAAATGAATCGCCTGTTTATTAATGGGCGCCGTGACGATGCCCTGCACGCAACCGGCCAGGGCTAACCGGACGGCTGTTTGAATGCACGTGACTGCCATATCCCCGGACCGTGCTGTCACGCGCCCAGGCCTGACCGAACGGATTGATCCGGAAAAGGGATCTAAGACCGGGAGAGAGCCTCGGCGGAACATTCGAGAATCAGAGGATGATTCGTGGCCCCCCATTGGCACAAGAACAAGAGAGGCCCCCAAGGATTGCGCGGTGTATTCCAGGATGGTCCGGCTACCAATGACCAGAGGCCGACAGACCCGCCAGATTTTCGGCAACTGGAGAGCCTTCACAATAATTTCCGGTCCGATTCCGGCAGGATCACCCATGGTAATGGCCAGAAGTGGTTTGGTCGGTTGGGTGGAGGCCATCCGGGGATTACTTTCGCCGTGCCAATTTGGCAGGAGCGGTTTTGCGGGGGGATGGAATCTTCGCACTGCCATAGGTCCGGCGTGCGAGGTCGATGATCGTTTGAACTGGCTGCTTGGCACGCTCAGCCAACGTGACACAATCACGATACTCGGGAGTGGCCTTAGAACGGCCTTGTCCAAGATCAGCAATCTTCATGCGGACAGAACCCCCCAACAGGCTAATCCTTTGGAAGGAGCGAGGCAGAATGGCTCGGTCCATTTCCTGGATCCGAATTCCGAGAGACGAGGTTTCGGAAAATAGTATCGACTGCAACGCCTGAAGGTCTTGTGAGAGAGCGATCACTGTCACAATCGTGCCGGGCCGACTCCGTTTCATGATGGTTGGCGTTAATGTCACATCGAGAGCTCCGCCTTTGAAGAGGCGCTCCATGATCGCCTCATACAATTGCGGATTCATATCATCAATGTTCGTCTCAAGCTGGATGATGCGTTCGGTGTAATTCGAAGAATTCGAATCTTGAACACCAACAAATACACGCAACACATTAGGCCAGCCATGAGGATCGGCGGTACCCGCGCCATACCCCACTGTTTGTGGTGTTAAGGGTGGGAGCGGTTTACAATCTTGGGAGAGCGTTTTAACCAACGCGATCCCGGTCGGGGTCGTGAATTCAATGGCTGGACCATTGGAGAGAATGGGAATGCCCTGGGCCATGTGTGCCACCGCCGGTCCCGGCACTGGAAGCAGCCCATGCGCCGTGGAAATCGTACCGGCTCCCAAATTGATAGGCGAAAATGAGACCGTCGTTACGTTCAAATGTGCGAACCCCAGCAGAGTCCCGACAATATCCACCAGCGAATCGATCACGCCCACCTCATGAAAATGTACTTTATTCGGTTCTTGGCCATGTACCCTCCCTTCGGCTTCAGCCAGCAGTTGGAAGGTGTGAAGGGCTTGCCTGCGAATGGCGTCCGGCAGTCGACTATTCCCTAACGTCTTTCGAATAGCGGAGAGGGGCAGGGGCTTGGTGAACCCTTCGTGAATATCCACATCCACTTTGGTGGCTCGGATACTGTTGCGGATCACCTGTTGCTCGCGCAGCCGATAGCCTTTAATGCCTAGGGCTTTGAGGCCTTTTTCAAGAGCAGACAAGGGTACACCGGTATCTACGAGGGCACCTAGAAACATGTCCCCGCTGACTCCCGAAAATGCATCGATATGAAGATGTCTGGTCATGAAATTACACCTGAAAAAGTCCAAAGGCGAAACCGTAGCATATCAAAATCCTGAGCGCGACGCTGAGTTGGGCATTGAGAAGGGGACAAATTTTTTTTGAAATTATCCGGGTTTCGCCCCGGCAGCCGAGGTTTTGCTTGACGCGTCCCAAAGGGTGCAACCTTTGTTGTGGAGCAAAAGGACCCAAAACCATGTTGGCCCTGTCGTGGCCCTTCGGGTTCCTTGCGCGGTTCGCCAACTCCGGCGGCGGCGCAAACTCGCAGAGCCTGTCCTGAGTCTTCCCGAAGGGCTCAAACAATGCGCTGCCGTCTTTCCGGACTCGGCTGCACTACTCGGCCCCGCCAAAGGCCCAAGAGGCATAAACGAGGTCAAACAAAAAAACTTGTGGCGGACAAAAAAACTAGAAAAAAGACTATTTCTCATTTAAAGGGCTTCCTAAAATGAAAAGTGGTGTATTGGAAATTACGGCGGCTAAGTTGGCTTTAGGGCTTCTAATTTCCACAGATTTGCCAGACCTGGCTACAATGGCTCTTGTAGAGGGGTATGATTCACCTTCTCTTCGGATATTGGCAGGCTTAAATAGGGCCTCTGATACCGATGAGGTCAATCTATTGAAAAAAGTCTTTCATGAGTTAGATGTGGAAATTCCGGAATCACGTGATGCAGTTCTTTATCTAGGCCGAGGTATCGCTGAACAGATTGTTCGACGCGAGATTTCAGCGTATGAAGGGGCGAGAAAAATCTGGGATCTTACAGTGATATCACACGAAGAAAATATTCAGCTATTAGATCCCTTTATTTATTGGGCTAGTGAATGGGATGAAAGACCCGATGATCAACCTTTATTCGAAAAAATGATTATGAGTGCGGCTCAAGATCTTCTTAGTGAATCCTCAAGAAACCTGTAAAGGGAACCATCAAATAGTGGTAGAAACACTGTCTTATCCTGAATCAAGTGGGGTCTCGGGCCAGGAATCTTCAGGCTTGCCGAATCCGGCGGCAGCGCAAACTCGCGGAGCCTGTTCTGAGTCTTCTCGAAGGGCTCAAACAGTGCGCCGCCATACTTCTGGAATCGGCTGCACGGCTCGGCCAGACCAAAGGAAAAAATATTCAATAATTCTTGGATTTGATTGGTCTGAAGGGGAAATCTTTGGCACAATATGAAGGATGCCCTCAATAACGATCACCTAAGGATCTGTGACCTGGTTGGAGATCACACCGTTTTGAGACATCCTTCGTTATCCTCCGAATGATATGGTTTCCCAGGGGTAGCTTCATTCGGGCGTCCCTCGGGATTCATCGGACATTGACGGACCGGTGGAGTGGACGTTTTTACACATAAGGAACTAGATGCCTCGTTTATTTAAACTTTCTCTGAAAACGCTGCAAATTTTTTGCTTGAGTCTATTTGTAGGTTTAGCCTTTTTCCAACAGGTTGATGCCAAACGAAATGGAAGCCCGGCGACTTCCCCCGTGAAAATTTCTGAGGTGGTGGTTTCTCCTGATCCCTTCATCATTGGGAAAAGTGGGTTGACGTTGACCATGCTTGTGGAGTTGCCGTCATTGTTACGTGGGGCCAATGTGCTTGAAGTCTCTGCCATGATCACCTCACCGACGCGGCGCTCCATGAGTTTTGTCGCACACCGTCGGGTGGTGGACGAACTGGAGGCGAAAGGGGCGAATCTCACCGTTCCGGTGGAGTTGGTCTGGGATGGGAAGGATCAATACCATCAATTCGTTGCCGATGGCTCGTACTTTTATGAACTCCAGGCTAAGTTGATGGAGGATCAGGGGAATGGCCCCCGCACGAAAATCGTGTCACATCGGGTTCACGGGACGCTGGAAGCGTTGGCGTATGTGGGCGAAGTGTTGCCTCCCCTTCCTCCCGAGCCGGATATTCCCGAAGAGCTTGAGATTCTCCGTGAGGGAGAGAGTTCTGAAGAGAATGGCCCGGTCACGGAGGAAAGCTTGAAGTCGTCCGACGATCCACTGGTTCCGGAGGAGGAGGCCCTCATGGATGCTACGGGTGTTCTTCAGCCAGAAGAGGACGGTGTTTCCGGGTCCGATGTTCAAATCGTTGAACCGGAGGAGAAAGACGAGAGGACGATCCCTGAAATGGGAGAGTCGCCAATTTCAGAACCCTTGAACGAGCCGATGCCTGAGTTACCTACGTCTGGGGAGGAGCTTCCGCTTGCCCGTTAATATTGATGCGGTGAGCGAGACAACCTGCTCCAAATCCGTTATCGATATTCACCACGCCGATTCCGGATGAGCAGGCATTCAGCATCGTTAAGAGAGGGGCAAGCCCGCCAAAGTTCGCCCCGTAGCCTTGGCTGGTGGGCACGGCAACAATTGGGCGATCGACCAACCCTCCCACCACGCTGGGCAATACCCCATCCATTCCTGCGACAACAACGACGACCCGTGCCTGGTGAAGACTCTCTTGTCGATCCAAGAGCCGATGTAAACCTGCGACGCCAACATCATAGAGTGTCTGCACCCGGCTTCCCATGACTTCGGCGGTGACTTTGGCCTCTTCGGCCACTGGGATGTCGGAGGTGCCGGCCGTGACAATAAGAATCAAACCCTGCCTGACCCGCTTGCTATCGGAAATAGAGACCATTCTGGCCAACTCATGGTATACCGCCTTGCGGGCCAATCGCTTGAGACTGCGCGCATTAGCGGGCGAGACTCGTGTCGCGAGGAACGGTCCACCGGCCTTTAGCAGTTTTCGAGCGATGGCCGTAATTTGTGCGGGTGTTTTCCCCTCGCATAGGATCACCTCCGGAAATCCCTGTCGAAGCGACCGGTGGTGATCTACTGAGGCAAACCCGATATCCTCAAACGGGAGGGTGCGGAGCTGTCGAATAGCCTGGGAAACAGAAACCTGCCCGCCTTGAACCCGTTGCAGCAAGGTCGCTAACCGGTCGTGGTTCATGAATGAGCCCTGGGGCCAAAGGTCGCAGTGCTGGCGGAAAAAAGGCCATCTGTTTCGCCTTTTGCCAATCGCGACATGAGATCTGTCACGATATGCCGGGGATTGCGCCCTTCAAACAACATTTGAAATACGCCCCGCACAATGGGCATATCCACGTGATAACGTTCAGCCAGCGCCATGGCAGCCCGGCTGGTGGGCACGCCTTCAGCCACGGTTCTGGTGGTTGAGCGCAACGTGGTCATATTCGCGCCCTTGGCCAACTGCATGCCGACCTGGTAATTCCGGCTCAACGTTCCGGTGCAGGTGAGTACCAGATCTCCCAATCCCGATAGCCCATAAAAGGTGGCGACATCGGCGCCCATGGCCCGGCCTAACCGGATCATTTCCGCCAGCCCCCTGGTGATTAAGGCGGCTCTCGCGTTAGA
Organism: Nitrospirales bacterium; assembly: GCA_041737015.1. Classification (GTDB taxonomy): domain Bacteria; phylum Nitrospirota; class Nitrospiria; order Nitrospirales; family UBA8639; genus Nitrospira_E. The sequence continues at coordinate 7,460 of JBGSSO010000298.1, read as the reverse complement.
TCCAAGGTCCAGCCCATCGACCACACCAGCTCCAATGGCCATGACATTTTTTAAGGCCCCGCCCAGTTGCGCACCGATCATATCCCGTCCGGCATACACGCGAAACTGTGGAGTGATAAAGGCTTGTTGCAGACCATTGACCAGATTGAAATCCCGCCCGGCGAGTAAAATGGTCGTGGGTTTCCATCGGCTCACTTCTGATGCGAAGCTGGGCCCGGAAAGAATGGTGATGAACGGATGCCAGACGGCGGGGAGATGACTTTCGACCACCTGACTCATCAATTGCAACGTGCCTTCTTCAATGCCTTTGGTGGCGATGATGATGGGAAGGGGTTCCTTTAATAACAGGTTGAGTTGCTTCACCATATTGGCCATGGCATGTGATGGTGCCGCGAGCAGGATGACATCCGTGCCCTGCACGCAATCCGGAAGACTGATCGTGGCCTGGATAGAATTGGGTAAGACCACTTCCGGAAGATACCAGGAATTTTCTCTGGTGCGTTGGATGGTCTCCGCAACCTCAGGTTCATGCGCCCATAAGCGAATGCTGAATCCTTTGGTGGCCAGTAGGTGAGCCAAAGCCGTTCCCCAGGCTCCGGCGCCAATCACAGAGAGGACGCGAAAGGAAGAGGGTGTCACGGTGTCTCCTGACAAAGGTGAATCATGGATGATGGTGGAGTCAGTGTATGGGCCAAGGGGGCAAACCGATGTATAGAGGGAGAAACCTGCACCTGTCTGAGGGAACGAATGAGGGTCGATGTTGGGATTGAATCGTGATCTGTTGGGAAATTATAAAAATGACGTGGGAAGTGAGTCAAATCATTTTGCGTGTTTCGCCTGGACGAATCGATGGAAATTGGGCAAGATAGAGAAACCCAACAATCATGAGACATGCGTCATCCTAACAGAAATCAGGTGTTGTGTGAGTGAAACCAAACCGTGTCCTTCTTGTGGCTATGATCTCCCCCTCAAAGGACGGTTCTGTCCAAAATGCGGGAGTCGGGCGGATCGAAAACCGGTTGAGGAATCCAAGCAGGAGCCGCTCAACCTTCGTATTCTCTATATCATGGTGGGGATACTCATCCTGGCGGTCTTATTCCCTCCTTGGCAAACGCCACCGGAGCAGACGCCGGAATTTTTAGGATTTCACTTTATTACTTCTCCTCCAATGGAGGGGGCCCAACGCAGTCCCATTCTCCAAAACATTCAACTCTTCACGATTGCCGTGGCTGGTCTGTACTTTTCCTGGGCGTTTAGGGGAAAAGGCTAACCGGGTCATTCCTCTTCCGGTGGGGAGGACGTCCTTCATGAGGGTGATTTCCGAGGACAGGGGTGTCGGGAATACCTGGCCCTCAGGTTCTCCCAACACCCCATGTCGTATACCTGTGAGAATCACGATTGAAACCGGATCATAGCCGGTTACTTGGTCACTTGCAGGATTTGTTGAATGGCCTCAGACTTTTGCATCCGGAGAATCTGGTAGATTTTGGGACCATCTTCCAGGACGTATTGTCGGTCTTCGGCTTGCACCTTCGCGCACGGTCCTGGTTTGCCTTGCAGAGAAAGAAAACGGGTGACAAGTGGGGGATTCCGTGAAATCCGTAAAATACTCACGGCACAGGCTTCCCCATCGTAGGGTGCCGACACGATGTTGGCGTCATCCCATTCCTGAATATCATAAACATGAGTGTGCACTTTGAGTTGGGGTACATTCGTATTGACCAGGGATGCGGTCGAGTCGATACACCGTTTAAATTCTCTCATGCAGGTGATGCGAGAAGTCTGCAGGACATCGTCGGTATTTCCTTCCTTGAGCATCCAGGAACCCTGGACTTCCACCCATTGTCCCCATTCCTGATCGTGAAAGGCCTGTGGGGGAAGGAATGGAACCACACGATTCAAGAGGCGATCATCCTCGGTGAGACGTTTCAGTGTGGGAAAGTCGAGGTCCCCGGTCTGAGAGAGCCCCGATTTTTCCTGATAGGCTTTTAAGGCCTGTTTGGTGGGTTGGTCGAGAGTTCCCGTATACGGTCCGACTCCATATCCAAAACGTCCGAGAAAAATCTGCACTCCGGTCATCAACGTACGAAATTCGTCCGGCTTTTTCCGTAACGCGTCCAATTCTTCCTGCCCCTTCTTGTCTAAGGACATTGTTGAGGCGTCAGTTTGTGGGGGTTGAATGGGTGGGGGTGATGCAGATTCAGATTGTGCTTTGGGGGAGGGGGGTGTTTTCTGCTCTTCGCCCGCAGCAAAACAGGAGGCATTCGAAAAGAGCACTCCTCCGACACCCATGAATACAGAAAGAGCCATCAAGCGGAATAATTTACCGGTGTGTTGCGACATATCACATTCCCTTCTAAAAACTAAAAAACGGAACATTTGTATGGTGTTCAATCAATACCTGTGGAGATCAGGATCATTCCAGGTGGAGTTCGTGGAGTCAAGAGCGGAAGCCTGCTCCTTCATTTAGAGGTGAGTGGTGGTTCGCAGAAAGGTCAAACGGAGAAAATGCGGAAAGAATGAAGAGGAGAAGGACCGATAAACGACTCGTAGAGAACGCGTCTGCTCTGATTGACTAGAGGACAGGGTGATCATAAAAAAACGCCGGATGGAGCATGCCCCATCCGGCGTGATGTCCGCACACTGGAAAAACTACCGTTTCTTCGTGGCAGCTTTTTTCCTGGCTGGAGCCTTTTTCTTGGCTGGAGCCTTTTTCTTGGCTGGGGCCTTTTTCTTGGCTGGAGCCTTTTTCTTGGCTGGTGCTTTCTTCTTTGTGGCCAAAACACTCACCCCCTTTCAAAATAGATGCGACGTCAGAGCCGCAGTGATAGCTCACCCTTACGATAGCAGTGAGTTTGTGAATAGGAACCCTTGAGCCCGTTATTAGTGTAAGACGTCACGCGAAAAATTTTATCGGCGCTATCGTTCTACAATGCCAAGCGATGTTCGGGAGCGAAATTGGAGAGGGAATTGATGTAAGCAAGAAGTGTTTCGATAGTTGTGCATGATGATATTGAATCTATACTACAACGTCTAAGCAATTAATTCCAGGAATTTTTAAATTTTTTTTCGTCGGGATAAAAACAACACCGAGTGTCTATTAGAAATTATTTTGGTGTGACGAAAAGAAACCTGATGAACATGATCGAGGAAAGAAGAAAATCTTTTCACTGTGTGATGGTCGTCAGTTCATGGGACGGCGAATAATTGGCATCGGCTGAGAACGCCATGCGTCCGATGAGTCGCCCGTCTTCCGCTTCCACGTTCACTCGCCATTCCCCAGGCTGGAGGCGTTGTTTCATGGTATACATGCGATAGCCATGTTCTCTTCCTCCGGTGATGGAAATGGGAATACGATCCGTGGTGATGAATTCAGCCGACTTGGTGAGTGGTCGCCATTCCCAGTGGTGATAGATGGTGGTATGCAACGTGATCGGAGCAAACACGGATGAAAAACTATAGACGGGTGTGTCCGTTCCGACACGGTCATCGGACCGTTTCCACACGGCGTACCATGGACCATCTTCATAGGTGAGCAGGTACTGATCCTGCTGCTTTTCGATGTGATGATAGATGCCACCGGATTTGAGGGAGAGGGGAATGGGAGGAATCCAATTTAAAAAATATAACGCGGTGCACAGACCCACCAAGGTAAAAGCCGGAAAACAAATGGTCAAGGAAGCCCTGATAGGAAGGTTGGGAATGCCGCGGAGGGTGAGGCGGACGGTTTCCCAGACGACGGCAATGGTCATAACGGCACCGGTTAAAAAGACCGCCGCATTCATCCATCCGGTCAGGACAGGGAGGAAAAAAGTCATAAAGCTTAAGGTGACGATCGCAAAGAGGCCCACCAACATTTTGAGACTGGAATAACGTTTGGAAAGAAATTCATTGGCGATAAGCAACCCGACAATGATCCCCAAAAAGATGGCGGACGTGGACCATGACGCACTCTGGGAATAGAGGATGGCATAGGCACTGAACAGCCCGCCTAACAGGAATTGCAGCGCCTTGCCAAAGTGCGGATAGGCACGATGCATTAGACTGAGGACATTCCAGCCGGATCTGTCTGGTGTGGAGGGGACCAGTCCCAGTTGAAATCGTCCGGTGAGAATGATGAGAGTGCCCAGAAGCGTGATGTAGAGAAGGATAATCAGATTATCCAGCAATCGATCGATACGGGTTAACGTGAGGGTATCATAGGTCACGCCGGCGAAAAAAAAGACGGCCGGGAGAATGGGTTTGAGGAATGTCGAGTGCCACTGCATCATCGTCTGGGCCAATGTCGCCGTGAGAGACGGCGTATACGTCGAAGACAATTTGTGCGTTGTAAGATTCATTGTACCCCTTCCTTGAAAATCCTCGGAAGATTGATGGGATTTCTTAAAGCGGTGGGTCGAAACGCTTCTGATAATCATTCAAGCTCTTTATGAATTCAGACAATAAGAACGAATTGCCCTCCGCTCTTTCTCTGACGCTGGTCGGAATCCAATTTGTCCTAATTGGGATGCTTGCCTTCACCGGACCGCTGTTGCCTCCAGGCTGGAGCCTTCAAGTCGTACTCGCCGTTGGCGGAGTGGTAGGCCTCTGGGCGCTGCAGGTCATGGGACTGCGTCAGGTCAAGGTGTTTCCCGAAGTTCCCGGCCAGGGGAAACTCATTGTCTTCGGTCCTTACCGCTGGGTCAGGCATCCCATGTACACCAGCGTCTTGTTGGTGACCCTGGCTTGGACTCTGGGAAGTCTGCTTCCCTACCGTATTCTGTTATGGGTGGGATTAGTGATGACCTTATCGGTCAAACTCCGGTACGAAGAGCGCCTCTTGATGGAACGATTCCCTGAATATGAAACCTACCGACTTCAAACAAAACGTCTCATTCCTTTTGTGTGGTAAAGCCGATCAGGTTGGTGGTCAAAGAGGATGTTAGAGGAGTTCAGGGGAAGTGGTGGGGCGTATCATTCCACTTTTTAGTCCTTCCAAATATTTTCCGACTTGTTTGAGCCCATCCTTCTACTCACTGGCATGATGAGCACGTACGAGCGTTGCCGGGGTTCGGCCCGGCAGCCGAGCCACTTTTGATCGGGCAAAAGTAGCCAAAACCCGTGACGCCCTGCCTGGCCACATCGCAGAGGGCGAATGCGAGCCTGCGGAGGACAGCCCAACTCGCTGCGCTCGGACAAGGGCTGCCGGTGGATGAGAGCATCCGTCCAAGGGGCCAGGCAGCAGGCGTTAGGCAACCGGCAAGGGCGAGTCGCAGGGATGTGGGTATTCTCTATCGCCTTTTACCGTTGGAACGAAGTTGGCCTATGCCTACAAGAATGCATTGGAAGTTATTGGGTAGGCCTATAGTGGTTAACAAGCTGGATTTCCACTGGTAAGAAGCTGTCTGCTGAATGGTCGACGATCAATCAAAGCCCACGTCCTGAGAAACCATGTCATTCTGAATGAACCGAAGGATCTCGCTGAGCCAGGTCAGCTGAGACAATCGAGGATTATCTTAGGCCGATCAGCCTAAGATGCCTTGATAAAAGGAAATAACTGTGTAAATCTCTGATATCTGAAGCTTTAGACTGTCTAAATACGCAATTCAATTTCGTCTTTAATTGTTAGGCATTGAAGAAATAAGAAGATGAAGATTTTTCTCAGTTCTACTTATGAGGATCTCATCGAGCATCGTCAGGTAGCAGCTAAGGCCCTAGGACAGCTCGACCTTCAAGTCAGGGGCATGGAGATCTTTGGTGCTCGACCTGTGGCACCTCCCGTTGCATGTTTGTCTGAAATAGAGGATTGTGAACTCTTTGTAGGCATTTATGCTCATCGCTACGGGTACATCCCACATGGTTCTGCTGAATCTATTACCGAGGCCGAGTTTCGTCACGCAAAAAAACTCAATAAGCAGATCTTCTGTTTTGTGGTCGACGTCAATCATTCTTGGTCAGACGGAATGATTGAAGGCGAGCCTGGAAAGACCAAACTCATGGCACTGAAAGCAGAGATTTCCTCTAATTTAATGACGGAGACATTCACCACCCCAGAGAATCTGGCCCTAAAGATCGTAACCTCGATTAGCCGACAATTGACACAGGCCTCCTCTCTTCTTTTACCGTCTACCCAGATGCAGATCATCAGTCCGAGCCACTTTGGACGACTTAATTCCAAAAGCGGTCTATTCGCTCTTCTCCTGCGAGTCAAATTCCGCAATGAAAGCGCACAACCAGTCCTGCTTAAAAGCTTCCGAATCCAATATGCGGGTAACTGGTATGAACCCCAAACTCATAGTGGCAATGTATTTTTATATGTCGCAACCAAAATATTTTCAGCAGCACTCCGCAATGGAGACACAATCATGGAATCACTCCGAATCCCAAAAATGGATGAGATAGAACGCCATACTTTCTTTATTGTGCCAAATCCACCAGAGGCATTTCCTGGCCCAGAAAGACTGCGCATTATCGCAGAAGCGACGTTTGTTCAGCAGAGTCCGCTACAGTTACCCTTTACGCTTACGGATCAAGGGGAAATTGAGGAAGTAGAGGGGATAGGTAACTAAGAAGAAATATCGAAAAGCGATTATTATAAAAGGGGCGGCGTTTTTTTCAGAAGAAATCAGCCTCAACTGCCTCCCACCGTTTCAAGTTTAGGTCTCCCAGAATCAGAGCTTCTCAACCTGGGAACAGCTCCTTCACCTTCGGCTCAGATATGCTAGAAAGAAACGCTTTCTTGAAAGTGCCAACTCTCATTCTTCCGGGAATCGGCAATTCTGATCATGCCCATTGGCAAACGCTCTGGGAATCCATAAACTCCGCATTTGTACGTGTGGAGCAACGAAATTGGAAGAACCCTGTCTGTCATGAGTGGGTGAATGGGCTTGAACAGGCCGTAGCAGAAATCGGTGAAAGTCCCGTTCTTGTTGCACATAGTTTGGGGTGTCTCTGCGTTGCGCATTGGGGGGCACGAACCAGGCTCAAGGTCAAAGGTGCCTTGTTGGTGGCGCCACCCAATCCGGAAGGCGTCGGTTTTCCCTCCGAGGCAATTGGATTTTCTCCGGTGCCTCTTCAATCGTTTGGATTTCCCAGTATCGTGGTGGCCAGTTCCAACGATCCGTATGGGAGTTTTGAGTTTGCCCGTGCTTGCGCGTCGGGGTGGGGTAGCCGATTTGTGAACATTGGACCAGCAGGCCACATTAACTCGGAGAGTGGGCTTGGGGATTGGCCTGAAGGTTGGACCCTCTATCAAGAACTGACCGTTTAACGGATGTTTTTAGACCACTTTTCATTGTGATGTGGTCTCTAGAATCTGATATTTGCCGGGTTTCGGCCCGGCAGCCAAGGTCCTTTTGTTCCGGCAAAAGGACCCAAAACCAGTGACTTCCCGTCCGGTCTCATTAAAGTGGGACGGACGCGAGCCTATAGAAGGGCGGCCTAACTCGCGGAGCCTGTCCTGAGTTTTGTCGAAGGGCTCA
>JBGSSO010000297.1:0-32666 GCA_041737015.1 Nitrospirales bacterium | reverse complement strand
CCTGTCATTCGGACAGGAAATCAGCATTCCATATCTTATTTGTTATTCTGATCAGTCTAATTTAGGATTACTAGTAAGTGAACCGCGAATGAATCGTGAAACTATCGACAATCTGGTCAACAAGGCCATCGACCTACTCGTAGAGAACGAGCCGCAACTTCTAGACTTGAATGCCACTGAGCGCGCTCTTTCTCATCATCTCGCCCGGTACCTCGGTGAATTGGTGCCTGAAGGCTTCAATGTCGACTGTGAATACAATCGGAACTCCGACCTTCCCAAACGACTAAACCTAAGCCCTCGTCAAGCTAATGATCGTGAGATTCGTGCAACGACCGTGTTCCCAGACATCATTATTCACAAGCGGGACTCAGACAAAGCCAATCTACTTGTGCTCGAGATGAAGAAACCCGGGGAGAACCTAGAATATGATGAGGCCAAACTTCTGGCGTCTCAAAGGGAGCTAGGCTATATCCACACAGCTCATGTCATCCTCGGTCGACGAAACGGCGAACTCCTCAAAGAGGTTCTCTGGTTTGATGGCTAATTTATCACTCAAAAAAAAGCGCGTACCGTTGGTCGCTTAAACCAGGCCTAGTTGCCGTTGAAAGTAGAGTTTAGGACAAAAGATGCAGCGTTATAAGATTCTTCATCGGACTTATTACAATTTTTCCGGAGCGGTGACACTCGGACCCCATCACTTGCGCCTGCGTCCCAGAGAAGACTATGACCTGCACATTGAGTCGTTAAACCTGAAGCTCACACCCCCTGCGACCCTGCTCTGGCACCGTGACGTGGAAGGCAATTCGGTGGCCACCGCCACCTTCGATGTGCCCACCAACCAGCTTGCAATTGAGAGCGAAGTCATTATCCAGCAATTCAATGAGGCTCCACTCGACTTTCTCGTCGCTGACTACGCCGTCGCTTACCCCTTTACCTATCAACCCGATGACCGGATCATGCTGTTACCCTACATGGCCTTTCCTGAGCCGAACACCAAAACTCAACTGACCGAATGGATAGCCGGTTTCTGGCAATCCACTGAACCGATTCAAACCTACACACTCTTGCAGCGGCTAGGCACCCACATCAACCAAACCCTGTCCTATCGAGTGAGGGAAGAACCTGGCGTTCAAACGGTGGGGCAAACACTGGAATATGGCACAGGCTCATGCCGTGACTTTGCGTTACTGTTTATGGAAGCTGCGCGGTGTTTAGGTCTCGCTGCGCGCTTTGTCAGCGGGTATCTCCACGCACCACCATCAACAACCGACTATGGTGCCACCCATGCCTGGGCCGAGGTCTACCTGCCAGGCGCAGGCTGGAAAGGGTTTGATCCCACTGGTGGAACCATGGCCGGAACCGATCATATTGCCGTGGCCGTGGCAAGATTGCCCGAATCCGTTCCGCCCATCGAGGGATCGTTCGTTGGCCACCCAGGCTCAACTCTTCATGTCGGCGTCTGGGTCACGAAGTGTGAGTGAACGAGCACCTCGGGTTCTTATGAAACAAGATCGCTCCTCTTTGTCTCCCAATCCAGACAGACATTTAAATAATCCAAAGAAACCCGTTCTTTCCCACTTCTCAACCATAAAGGTCGACCATGCCAATTTGGGTTGATGCCGATGCCTGCCCCAAGGTAATTAAAGAAATATTATTTCGCGCCGCAGACCGGACAGGGGTGCAGGTGACACTTGTCGCCAATCGCCTCTTGTATACCCCGCCGTCTTCCTATATTTCGGCCATCCAAGTCGCCGATGGATTTGATGTGGCGGATTCCGAAATCGTGAAAAGACTCCAGGCCGGCGACCTGGTCATCACCGCAGACATTCCCCTTGCAGCTGAAGTGATTGCGAATGGTGGTCATGCGCTTGATCCACGCGGGGAGATGCATTCGCCCGATACGATTCAAGCCCGTCTGATGATGAGGGATTTCATGGACACACTCCGGGCCAGCGGTGTGGACACGGGTGGGCCGTCGGCCATAAGCCAACGGGACCGGCAATTATTCGCCAAACACCTTGATTACTATTTATCGATTCTGATCAAGCAGAAGAATGAGAATGGCTAGGGACCGGGAAACACACATGGGGAAGGGTGGTAGGCCATACACTAGTTCTGACCCCGCTTTCCCTCACGGACTTGATGCACGGCATCAATAAAAATTCGATTTCATGCGGATTAGCCTCATCCACAACACCTGAAGATCCAAGCCGGTACGAGTCTGATTCACAAACATGAAATTCTGTCGAACAAGAATGATCCTTCGCTCCCTTTGCGGGCTATGCCTTTTGTTATTATTGATTCCAGTCTTAGCCCATTCTGAAGAAAGTCAGCCGCTTGAACACTTGGAACAGATAATCGAAAAACCGAAGGCTGTCCGAAAAAGCTTGAAGGATGAGGGGATCCTTCTGGAAGCTACCAATACGATGGATATCCTCTCCAATGTCTCCGGCGGCATTCATCGAAAAACCACCCTCACCGGGGATCTGGATCTTCTGCTCACCCTGGATATAAAAAAATTAATTCCGAATTGGAGGGGGACAGTCTTTCTGTATGGCCTGGGTTTGTATGGAGACAATCCAAGCCAAAATGTCGGTGACATTCAAGGCGTGAGCAACATTGCGGCCGTAAATACGTGGAAACTGTTCGAAGCCTGGTACCAACACAATCTTTTCCAACGCTTTTCCCTGCTTGCCGGGCTGTATGATGTCACCTCTGAGTTCGATGTCATCGTGTCCGCGTCTACACTTTTTGTGAATAGCTCCTTCGGAACCGGCGCGGAATTCGGGGCCAGTGGAAAAAACGGCCCGTCCACCTTTCCTTCGACCTCTCTTGGAGTCCGGGCACAAGCCATCCTGACCGATTCCCTGATGGTTCGCGCCGTGGTCGCCGATGGCGTTTCGGGTGATCCCAATGATGCTCACGGTACTCAGATCCATTTGAGAAAAGACGATGGCGTGTTCGGTTCAATGGAATTGGCGTATTACCAATACAGAATAGAGGATTTATTAGAACCGAAGAAGGAAATCGTCAAAGAGAGCCCTCGTCGTCTGACTTTTCGGCGGATTGGAAGATCCGCCCCCATCGAATACAAAGCCAAATTTGCCTACGGATTCTGGGGGTACACCACTTCTCTGGATCACCTCAACAAGGTCAATAGCTCGGGAGAACCTGTAAAACAAAATGGCACTTACGGGATGTATGGGTTAGCGGAATATGATGTGTATCATGAAAAGGAAGACACAGATCAGGGACTGACTCTCTTTGGTCGAGCCGGAATGGCTGATCCCAATGTGAACCGCATTTCCCAGTATTATGGCGGCGGGTTCGTCTATAAAGGATTATTTCCCGGGCGGCATATTGACGGAACCGGGATGGGAGTGGCCGTCGCAGTGAATAGCCATGATTATAAACGGTCTCAACGGCGTGCAGGACAACCGGCTGAGAGTACGGAGGTCACGCTGGAATTGACTCATTCCATCTTTGTGAATCAAAACCTCATCATTCAACCGGATTTCCAGTATGTCATTAATCCCGGCACGGTTCCTGGCAGGCACAACGCCGTCGTGTTGGGTGTGCGACTTGAGGTCAATCTCAATAATTAAAGTGTCCCTTCCAAGCATCTTGGAAAAGAGTCAAAATGAGTGGTCTTCCAAATACATTAAAGATTTGAATGGATGGAGACAGAAAGCTCGTCAAGGATAGACCCATTATCTGTAGCCGTTCGCTCAAAATTTGGGAACAGATTCCAAAAAATTGACCATGCATCGTCGCCCACACAGCATCGCATTCAATCTTTTCTGGCCATATCCCGACAATTCATTGCATGCCCTGTAGGATTTCCCAGGCACGCGTGAGAAGCCAGAAAATCCCCACAACCGTGCCCACGACCACGAAAGCGATTCCTAACAATAGTCCCACCACGAAAACCCAATCTCCTACAGTTGAGGTACGGCGATCTCCCACCGCATATCGCTCCAACAATTCCATATTTCTCACATTACTTTTGAACCAGACGGAAAAAAGATCACCGAGAATGGGAATAGCCCCAACCATGCCGTTTATCGCAATGTTCAGACTCATCCGGACTAAGACAATTTTGGGAAGTTGGGATTGAGCAGCCACAACAAGGATGAATGCTCCAGCGAAGCTCACGATGGCATCACCCACATAGGGAATCAGACCAATGACCGGATCCAACCCGATCCGAATTGATGTCCCCGGAATCGTATAGCGCCGATCCAGCAAGTCCGCTAGAAACCTGGCAATTTCAAATTTTTGGGAATGTCGCACGATAGGATCGCCGCACCTTTCGTTCTGCCAATGTATTGATTGAATTGCGTTCTTGAATATTCAGAGTGATGCGCTCAATTTATAGTTCTGCCGAACACATGCCATAGTCAGAGAGGATAAAAAGAAGGGGGCTGGCCTTCCTGAAGGGTCAGCCCCCTGGGCTATTGCACAGTCTCATCTATAATAGCAGTTTCTCTTATACCGTCATCTGTTCCTCTCTCTGATCCCAGTCAGATGAAGAAAACTCATCTCACCAGTCCTTGGCCAGTCCTGTCACGCTGTTTGATTCTTGGACCAAAGGCCGAATTCATTCCTATTGAATCTCCCAACTCGGGGAGGTGGTCCCTGGAGAACCTGTTGAGCCAACAGTGACCCCATTCATCAGCCACACCTCGACCGCACCGGTATCGGTATTGAACCAGGTAATATCGACTTTCCCGCTACCGTCCCGGTCACTGACCTGGGCAATTTCCCACTCCAAGGCCTTGCCCGCCAAGGAACCCATGTTCCCAATCGTGAGTCCATTCATCAGCCAGAACGCCACCGCACCGGTACCGGTATGGCGCCAGATCAAATCAGCAGTCCCATTACCATCGACATCCCCCACCCCAGCCACCTCAAAGGCCAAGATGGCACTCCCTGGGACTCCGATCGACAGGACCGTGAGTCCGTTCATTAACCACACGGCCACCGCCCCACTATTGCTATTCCGCCAAATGATATCGGCTTTGCGATCGGCATTCACATCGCCCAATCCGACAATCTTCCACTCACCTGGGACACCACCGAGGGATTTGGATGAAGCAATGGTAGCTCCATTCATCAGCCACCCAACGACTACCTTGCTATTGGTGTTTCGCCAAATGAGGTCTGCCGTGCCATTCCCATCCACATCTCCAATTTGCTCAAGCACCCAACCAGTGGGGACGGTGCCCGGGAAGCCTACCGATGTGATCGTATGCCCGTTCATTAACCACACCGCCACTGTGCCACTGGTGCTATTACGCCAAATGACATCAGCCTTGCCATCGGCATTCACATCGCCGATACCGGCAATCTCCCAAGCCGCAGGAACGCCTCCAGGAAAACTTGGGGAAGCAATGGTCGTCCCATTCATCAACCATATGGCCGTCGTCCCATTACTCGTATTGCGCCACACGATGTCAGCCTTGCCATCCCCATCTAAATCAAAGTCCACCGTACGGTTATGAGTAAAAATATCCCGGATTCCATTCGTATCACCCGGAACAAGATTGTTTGAATCGGAAAAAAATCCCACAATCCGACCATCCTGACTGATGGCAGGATTACAACTAAAGTCATTGCCTTGCACCCCACCTGTCGTCACACTCATCCTGGTGGTCGTGTTGGTCTGACGATCATGCACAAACACATCACCTTCTCCATTCGTATCGCCAGGGACGAGATTGGTGGCAAAAGAAAGAAATGCCACAAAACGTCCATCCCCGCTGATGGTCCCCTCTGAACTCTCTCCACCCCCTTGGAGACCACCGCTGGCCACACTCACGCGCGTGGTGGTGGTCGTCTGACGGTCATGGACAAACACATCACTCACTCCATTGGTATCGCCAGCCACGAGATTCGTCGCATCCGACTGAAATGTCACATAGCGACCATCCGCACTTAATTCGGCATCCACACTCGCACCATTGACCTGCCCTCCGCCTGTGGCGACACTCACACGCGTCGTCACCCCTGTTTGTCGATCGTGAACGAACAGATCTCGAACCCCATTGGTATCACCAATCACCAGGTTAGTCGCATCGGACTCAAACACAACCAAGCGACCATTCGCACTGAAAAACCCCGCTCGACTGGTATTATTCCCCTGGATTGCACCTGTGGTCACACTCACGCGCGTCGTCGCCCCTGTTTGCCGATCGTGAACGAACACATCTAAGACTCCATTGGTGTCCCCTGGCACCAAGTTGGTCCCAAAGGAGTGGAACGCCACAAATCTGCCGTCAGCACTAAGGGCCGGATTAAAACTATTGTTATTGGACTGCCCCCCGCCCGTCGCCACACTCACCCGGCTCGTTATGCCCGTCTGCCGATCATGAACGAACACGTCAATGGTGCCATTCGTATCCCCCGGGACCAGGTTCGTGGCGGCCGACCGAAATGCCACATAACGCCCATTGGCACTTATGGCGGGGTCGAGGCTCTCGCCATTCGCCTGCCCTCCGCCCGTCGCCACACTCACTCGCGTGGTTTGTTGGGTCTGCCGATCGTACACGAATATATCTCGTACCCCATTGGTATCACCGGGAACCAGATTGTTCGCGGAGGAATAGTAGGAGACAAATCTGCCATTTTCATTCAGGTCCGGAAGAAAACTATTATTATTGGCCTGTAGATTTCCACTGCTGACACTGACTCGGGCCGTCTCCGCCCCATAGGTAAGGGGTGCAATACATGCAAGCATAAGCACGATCATGCCCGCAGTGACCATGTGGTTGTAAATTTTCATGTGTGTTCCTCCAGAGCTCCTGAATGAATTGTAGAAATAAAGCCAATCATGAAATGATACCTGCGACGGCCTGCTCAAATTCCTGCGCCATTTCATCGTTTTTATCCAAAGCTTCTTTCTATTCAGAGCTACGCCCATTAAGATTTGCAAAAAGCCTAACGTAACTGACAATTAACTTCCACACATTCTTCAATTCCCCCATTAGGTTAATCAGACTTCACGACCAACAACAATCCCAAAATCTGTGAAAAAATAGAAATGATGCACATGCAGCAGCCAAAGGCTATTGAAGCCTTTTCCCAATGAAATCATGCATGACGCGCAATGTGGGTGATGAAATGAGGGCAGGTGGTATTCAAAAATGGCCTCCGAGCATGGCTTCAGCCAAATAGATGGACCAGCCATTTATGAGGGGTCCATCCGGAGACAAGAAGCGGGAAGATTGCTGACCAGACGCTCTAATACTTTTCGAGAAAAATTAGATGCCGGGTCTTTTGACTTTTCTCTCACTCCCGACGTACAAGAGACCATCATCTTTGGCATACACTTAGAAAAGGAGTCGCATATGCAGTGTCCGTGTCAGAGTGGAAAGACCTTTAAGCAATGTTGTGAGCCCATTATCACCGGAGTAAAGCAGGCAGAGACTGCCGAGCAACTCATGCGTGCCAGATATTCGGCCTATACGCAAGTCCAGATGGATTTCATCGAAAAGACCCATGATCCCAAAACCCAACACGACATCGACCTTGAGGCCAATCGCAAGTGGGCAGAAACCACCAAGTGGACGGGGTTAGAAATTCTTGCAACGAAACAGGGCGGATTGGACGATGAAGCGGGCCTCGTCGAATTCAAGGCCACGTTTGAGACCGAAGAAGGCCCTCAAATACATCATGAATTAGCCGAATTTCGGAAACATGAGGGGACCTGGTATTTCTCCGACGGCAAAAGTCCTGGAGTCCGAACGGTCGTTCGTACCGAGGCTAAGATTGGACGGAACGATCCGTGCTCCTGCGGCAGCGGGAAAAAGTACAAAAAATGCTGTGGGAATGTCTGAATCAGGATAGGATTCGATAGCGCGCCCGTTTCACGCACTCCTGTCAGGGCAGAATTTCATCATCTGTAAATACGCGCCCCACTGACTGACCCCTGGCAAGGTTGGTGACGGGCCTCCCCTTTATGTCGAAAAGTTCATGGAGTCTTCGCCGCCCCCTGCCATAGCATATCGTAGCCAAGTTCTTTCGTCTCAGAACACATCGTAGCCAAAGCGGCGAATGTCTTATTGAACAGTTCATCGGCATGAGATTTTTCGTGATCCTCAAATGAACTCCAATAGGTCACAATCGCATAATGGTCATCTGCGGTTTTTGATTCACTCAGGGACCCTTCCTCAGATACGAAACCGGAAAATTTGAACACCTGCCCGGCGATGAAGCCCCCTTTGTCTCCGCCATACGTTTCCTTGACGACCATGCACATTTCTCCAACAGCCACCTCCACCTCATCGAAGGTAATGCCGGGCTTCAATTTGACGGTGTTGAACAACATTTTTGCCCCAAATGGAAGAGTAATAGGACCAAACATGGCACCCTCCTGGTGAAAGCACCCGTCTCAAGGCGGGTGCCTGTAAAAGAAATGATCAGACTAACCCTCTCCGCAGAACTCATCATCATAATAGCACCAACCCCACAGGGCTCGCAGACCTCACACCACACGATTCCTCACCAAACATCTCGAAGGCCTCATCCAATGATTGACAACACATCAGGCATGCTCAATACGATGTCCTTCCAAATTGCATTGACAAAGACCAGGAAAACTTTGAGAATCTGACATTGAATTCACGCGGCTATTCATCGCTGGCGCCAGACCACTGCACGCCATCACTTGAAAGGACGCACATCATGGGGAATGCATACCGGGGTCGGCACAAACTGCGACGACTCCAAAAACCTGCAGTCGACAAACCCATTGACGAACTCCTCAAAGGACTGCGACCCAAGCCTTCAGCCTCGAGCAACAGCTCCTATCGGGAACAGTCACTGAAGATTCACGGGCTCATTTGTGCCAAATGCGCCAGAGAATTCGACCTCAAGACCAGACATCTGCTCACGGTGCACCATAAAGACGGCAATCACCACAACAATCCACCGGACGGATCGAACTGGGAAAACCTCTGCGTATACTGCCATGATGATGAACACAGCCGGGGAATCCTTGGTGATTATTTGCGGAAGGCGAAAGAGGACAAGCCTTAGCGAATCAGTCTACAATCCCTTAGCGGACGCAGAACACAGACTATTGGCTTGAACGAATTGACGGAGAGGTTGAGAATCCTATGCTGAGGAAAGAATCACTAAGGGGGATACATGGCATCTATGTGGTTGTTGAGGACTTGGGACCTGAACTGAGAGGCGTATTAAACCGAAGTGAGGTGCGAAAACGAGTGGAGACACAACTGCAAACGGCGGGGATTCGCCTCGTCAAGGAGCTCGAGGCAGCTAAATTGCCCGGAGAGCCCTATTTATATGTCAATATGGCAGCTCTTCCCTTGGGTCCAAAGCGATATGCCTGTCGGATCGACCTTGAAGTCCACCAACTGGTGGCCCTTGTTCATAACTCCTCCACGGGACATGCTATCACCTGGGAACAAGGTGTCGTGACGGCGGGTGGAGTCAAAACCATTTTCAACAATTTTGACGAATTGGTGTTGGATTTCATTTGTGATTATCTGGCGATGAATCCCGACAACTAATCTATCTACTCAAGCACTGCCAATCGTTCTTTCGAATCTCGTGCTCTTCTGCCAAGGCTCTTTCCCCCTTTCACCGTCCTTCAGTCTCACTCGTTGACAGGGCCTCGCCGACCCGTTCCTGATCACCAGCACATTCGCCCTCCAGCAATATTTTATAAACGGAGGATCTCACCGGTTGCACTGGCTGATTCTCATGAAATTTGACCTCGGCTGGTCAATCATGAGAAAAAGACTCTTGTCCAATTTTCTAGCCCATAAGGAGAATGCTCATGGCGAAAGCGCGCGCCCGTCACATTTTGGTTTCAACAGAAGAAGCATGCAACAACATAAAAACACAAATTGAGGGTGGTGGAGATTTTGCCGCCGCCGCTAAGGAACATTCCACCTGTCCTTCAGGTAAACAAGGTGGAGACTTGGGCGAGTTCGGCCCGGGTCAAATGGTCAAAGAATTTGATGCGGTCGTATTTAGCGGCGAACTCGGCAAGGTCCACGGCCCTGTCAAAACCCAGTTTGGTTATCACCTTCTTGAGATCACCAGCCGCACTCCATAAATCGTTCACGATTCCTAGGACAAGGGCTTAGTCTCATGGCTATGCCCTTATCCTGGGATCCATCATCTTCATCTTCAAAAACTGTCATAGCCTTGGGCTCGATCATTCTGCCCACCGGTTCATCCAACAGATGCCAAGTCCAAACGTATTCCAGGCTAGCATCAAAATACAGAAAGGTTTGGCATCAAGATTCACCTTGATGTAGACTCCAGTACCTCATTGAACGACCAGGAACACTGTCACATTTACTGATTATGCCAAGCGAACACCAGCCGCAAAAATCAACGCAATTCAAAAAGCTCCTCTTGTCCCCACAGCTTGAATTTATCTGTGAGGCACACAATGGGCTTAGCGCCAAGATCGTGGAAGAAGCAGGATTCCATGGCATCTGGGCTAGCGGTCTCTCGATCTCAGCTCAATTCGGTGTGCGGGATAACAACGAGGCTAGTTGGACCCAGGTCCTGGAGAATCTGGAATTTATGTCTGACGCGGCCCGCATTCCGATTCTACTCGATGGAGATACAGGTTACGGCAACTTCAATAATATGCAGCGTCTCATTCGCAAATTGGAACAGCGGCATATCGCGGCAGTGTGCATTGAAGACAAGTTGTTTCCGAAGACGAATAGCTTTCTCAAGGGTGACACGCAGCCTATGGCCGACATGGAAGAATTTTGCGGAAAAATTAAAGCCGGAAAAGATGCGCAATCAGATTCTGATTTTTGTATCATCGCCCGAGTTGAAGCGTTCATCTGCGGATGGGGGCTGGCTGAAGCCTTGCGGCGGGCAGAGGCGTATCGACAGGCTGGGGCGGATGGCATTCTGATTCACAGTGCGCTGGCAGTGCCTGAGGAGATTCTGGCATTCAAGCGGGAATGGAGCAATCGATCACCCGTGGTGATTGTGCCGACAAAATACTATTCTACTCCCACCGATGTGTTCCGGCAGCATGGCTTTTCCATGGTGATTTGGGCAAATCACATGCTCCGCGCCGCTGTCGCCACCATGCAAACGACCGCCCGCGTCCTGAAGGAACAAGAAAATCTTTTGTCGATTGAGGATAACATTGTGCCGGTCTCGGAAGTCTTTCGTCTGCAAGGGGCCGCTGAACTCATGGAAGCCGAGCAACGCTACCTTCCGAGAAGCGCCGACCGCCCATCGGCGATAGTGCTTGCCGCTTCCCGTGGAGATGAGTTGGGGGAACTCACGGAAGATAAACCCAAAACCATGGTAAACATTCGTGGAGTCCCGCTCCTTGCGAATATCGTTGACGCATACAACAGCGTGGGCATCAAGGAGATTCTTGTGGTCCGGGGGTATAAGAAAGAAGCCGTCAATCTTCCTAATCTGACCTATGTCGATAACGATGCCTTCGAAGAAACCGGAGAATTGGATTCTTTGTTGAAAGCCCTTCAATCCAAAGAAGGTCGATTTCAGACCACCATCGTGTCCTATGGCGATGTCTTGTTTAACACGTACATTCCTCAGGCGCTGCTTCAGGCCAAGGATGACTTTGTGATTTTTGTGGACAGCGACTGGGAAGAAAAAACGAGTTATACGAGGCTTGGTGGATTTGCTGAATGTACCGCTCCGAATTCCCGAAAGGCCTTTAACGCCCAGATCCATCTCAAGCAATTAGGCAGGGCAGTTCCTTCGAACATGATTCATGGCGTATGGATGGGATTTTTTAAAGTCTCGGCTCAAAGTGTGACACAATTGCATGAGATCCTTACCGAACTTCTTGCCGACCCGAATCACCGGAAAGCAGGAATGGCAACCCTGTTCCAGGAATTATTACGAAGGAATTATTCAATAAGAGTTCTCTACACCGTCGGGCATTGGCTGGATATTAACAGTCTCGATGATGTCGTTCAGGCCGGAAGCTTTTAACGAACGTTGTGTGGATCCCGCACCCATAAGTTCCCAATCCTTCACCCTTGGTTACTTCCATGAAGGGAAGCTCTACCATGAAACTCTCAGATCTCTCCCAACAAGAATTTAAAACCTTGATTAATAGCTTCGTGGACGACCGGTTGTGTGAACTGCTGGGCGACCCCGATCTGGGCCTAGCTCTGGACGACAAGGTCCGCGCGCAGTTGAAGCAGGTATTGGAGTCCAAAGAACGGGTGACGGGAGAAACCGTCGCGGAACGACTGGGCCTCAAATGGTGAGATGACATGGCCTGGTATCGCGTCACCTATCAGCCTTCAATCCTTAACGACCTTCAATCAACAGACCAGGGTATGGCCCAACGTCTGTTGGATAAGACCAAGTGGTTGGCCTCGAATGTCGACAACCTTCGGCATGAACCTCTGCACGACGATCTCCCCGGTCTCGTCCAATACGCTGTGGGAGACTGGCGCATTCTCTACTCCATCGACCGGGACGAGCATGTTGTTCACATCCATCGAATTGCGACCAGGCGAGAACTGTATGCCAATCGCACCGCGCATCAGGATTCATGAGTCGGGCTGATCAGATCGAACAGGAACTCACCAAGGCCGCCAAGGGGCTCCAGAATGGGAACGATGGTTTGGCCAGAGTGTGCGCACGACGGGCCGTGGCACTGGCCTCGCAGCATTGGGCTGAGGAACGGAATCTGCCAACCTGGAAGGGAGATGCCATGCATCACCTTCGTCAGATCCAAGAAGAAACCACATTCCCTGTATCCGTGAGAGCTGCCGCGCAACGACTTCTGACCAAAGTGACCGAACAGACACAGTTGCCCATGACCACTGATCCCATCACCGACGCACGCATCATTCTTGACCATCTGAATGCCTGAATATATAGATTGAAGCCAGGCCTTCGGAAAACCACCAGGGTTTTCTCACCTTCCTCAGAGAAACCCTATCTCACGGCCAGCCCATGCGTTTTTGCCACATTAAACACAGTCTCCACAAATCCCATAGTTTCATTAAGAGGTTTGGACTTCAGCTCCTGTTCCTGACGATCATTGTGATGATGGCCCACCCCCGGCTACTCATGGGAGCCGGCTACCCACAATTCATTTTTGAAGCCCCGGAATCGTTGGAACCATTAGCTGCCCAACTGAAAGAAATCAAGCCACAGTCCCTTCAGCGGATGATGGACTTTATGGGCCTCCAACAACCCGGCCCACCGATTCGAGTCATATTGGCGCCAAACGGGTCGCCCCTTGCCCAAGAAGCACCAGAATGGATGTCTGGTTACGCAGTCAGTCACGTCTCCACTATTGTGCTCCTCACCGACCGCGTGTTGACCTACCCGAATGATTCACTCAACGAAGTCTTCTTACATGAAATCGGCCATATCCTGGCCCATCGGGCGTCAGGAGAACAGCTCCTGCCTCGATGGTTTGATGAGGGATTGGCGATGATGGCCGCACGAAGGTGGGATTTAGAAGATCGAGCCCGATTAGTCTGGGCGATGGTATCCGACACGCAAATCTCCCTGAATGATCTCAATACCCTCTTCGTCAAAGACGAAGCCTCCGTCCGACGGGCCTATGTCCTGGCCTACGCCTTTACGTTAGACCTTCTGGAACACACAGGACAGGATACCCCCAAACGAATTCTGGCAAAGGTCCAACAAGGGATCCCTTTTCCTGAAGCCTTTGCGCAAACCACCTTCATGACACTCACACAAGCAGAAGAACAGTTCTGGAGTCGGCAGACACTCTGGAATCGCTGGATCCCTGTGGCCACCAGCTCCGGAATGGTCTGGCTCGCCATTACCCTCCTGACCTTTTTGGCGTTTACCAGACAGCGGAAGAGGGCAGCAGCCATTAAGAAACAATGGAGAGAAGATGACTTTGATCTATGATAGGTTCTATCACGACGATCACATCAGACCTTTTCACCAATTCGGCTTCGACTGAGAGGTGAGGATGCAATACTATAGGCACTACCCTAACCTTCCGACTGGCGCGGAGAAAAAAGAACCCTATTCTCAAGCACATTTCTTTAACGGGAATTTTATGGATTCATGATAGTTGACGGGTTTCGGCCCGGCAGCCGAGGTCCTTTTGTTTCGGCAAAAGGACCCAAAACCATTGACGCCCCGTCCGGCCTCATAAGAGGGGACGGACGCAAACTTGGGGAGGGCGGACCAACTCGCCGGGCTCAAACAAGGTCCGCCGGTTCATGAGAGCGTCCTCCCTTTGGCCAGCCGGCAGGCGTCACCGCAGCGGCGAGAGGGACACACAGATAAAGAAGCCTTTGGAAATTCATTGGAATCACTATAAATAATCAGGCTATCAAAGATAGCCCGTCTTGACATCTTCAATACACCTTGAAAGGAAAATTTAAATGGCTCAAAGACTCAAAGGTAAAGTGGCCGTTATTACGGGGGGAAATAGTGGTATTGGTTTGGCCACAGCCAAATTATTTCAGGCTGAGGGGGCTCGGGTGATCATTACGGGAAGAAGGAAAGAGGCCGTGGAAGCGGCAGTGCAGGAAATCGGAGGAGCAAGTACCGGTTTCGTGTCGGATACCGGGAATCTCAATGACATAGCGGATTTGTATCAACAGATACACAAGACTGCGGGAAGGATCGATGTCCTCTTCCTCAATGCCGGCATTGCGATCTTTGGCCCATTTGACACAGTAGACGAAGCCACATTCGATAGAATGGTCAATGTCAATTTCAAAGGCCTGTTCTTCAATATTCAAAAAGCCGCGCCGCTTCTGAATGAAGGAGCCTCGGTCATCATCAACTCGTCCATCGCGGACCAGAAAGGGTTCCCCAACTCCAGTGTCTATGGCGCAACAAAAGCGGCCGTTCGGAATCTGGCCAGAACATTGTCGACTGAATTTCTCGAGAGAAAAATCCGGGTCAACGCTCTGGCTCCTGGACCCATCGATACGCCTTTCTTTGAGAAAGTGGGCGTTCCCGCAGAAGAAGTTCCAGGCATGAAAGCAAGCTTTGGTGACCAAAACCCCATGAAACGAATGGGAAGCTCTCATGAAGTCGCCACAGCCGCGCTATTTCTCGCATCAGATGATTCATCTTATATAACAGGGATTGACCTCACCGTCGATGGAGGCGCAACACAACTGTAATCTTCTTACTGACTATGGCGACCAGCCAGGGAGCCGATCAGTTTCTTTGGCCTGAACGGGAGCATCTCTTTCTAAGGAAAGGTGGGAAAGTTTTCTTCAGTCAGAAAGATAGAGACTGCCATGGCTCAGCAAATCGAGGAGTAAGGAATCATGTCCTTCCGACGAGACATATTGCTCCGAACCGATTTGGCGTTCGGCGCATAAGGTTTTTACCAGATCAGACATGAGCGTACTGCAGGTATACCGACGTCCATCAACAAATAGCCAGAGATTCTTCCCATGTTCATGAAACGCAAAACGTGAGCCTTCATTTCTGACAAGCTTCCCTCCCTCCGCAAGATGGGTACGAACATCTTCCAGACGGTGTTCCTCCGGCGTCGCCTCCTCATCCTGATATTTGGGAGAGGTCATATAACAACCAAACCATTGAGCCAGCTTGTCATGATTGTCGACATACTGGGTAAAGATCTTCTGAACTTTTCTAACCGCCTCGGATGTAATCTGGCCGGGATTGGCTTGAGGAACCAGATCCTGATCCGCATAGCGAACCTCTTCGCTCAGCGCTTCTCCAACGGACTCGGAATAGTCGAGCAAGATATCCCGATGAGACGGCGCGCGAAATCCCACCGAACAGGTCATGCAATCCTCACCCACGGCTATCCCGTTATGTCCGACACGGGGAGGTACATAAAGGAGATCGCCCGGCTCCAATATCCACCGTTGCTCCGGTTTCCATTCGGACAAGATCTTGACCGGAACATCAGGACGACGAGGGGACAATTCATCATAGAGCCCCCCGACTTCCCATTGCCGACGACCACTGACCTGCACCAGAAACACATCATAATTATCATAATGGGGCCCGACACCACCCTTGTCGCCGGAATAGCTGACCATCAAATCATCAACCCGCCAACTGGGGATAAAATAAAATTGCGCAAGAAAGTCAGCGGCGGCCGGCACCCAATGATCCACAGCCTGGACCAACAAGGTCCAATGCGTGGTTGGCAGGGCAGAAAACGTCGCATCGGTAAATGGACCATGAGAAAGTTCCCATTGGTCGCTTGCGGGATCTTGTATGATCAGCCTCGATTCAACTTCTTCTTCGCAAGCGAGACCAGCCAATTCATCAGCCGCAATTGGCGGCTTGATCCCAGGCACAGCCTGCCGAATCAACAACGGCTTCTTCTGCCAATAATCCTTGAGAAACGTTTCAAGTGAAAGATCGCCTAGGGGATTTATTTTCATTAGCCAGCGCAAGCCATCAATTTAAACAGCAACCACAAAACTCATCTGTGATCATCCTCAATATTTTCATCCGAAAGCTATCTGTGTCTTGAGGTACTTCTAACGTTTGTATGGTCACCACATTTAGTAGCGAGTTGGACCACTCAAAGAAGAACCTCCGTCTTTCAGCCGCTTCCCCTGGCCTGGTGGTGTGGCCGAGCAGTGCAGCCGACACCGGAGAAAAGGCGCGCACTGTTTGAGCACAGCGAGTTTGCGCGCCGCCGGAGTCGGCGAACCGCGCAGGGGACCCGAAGGGCCACATCACGGTCAACATGGTTTTGGGTCCTTTTGCCGAAACAAAAGGGCCTCGTCTGCCGGGGCGAAACCCGGCAATATCGCTAATCGCTTGGACATGATCGATAGTAGTTTAGTTGAAATGGACATCCTGGAAAGTGCTCAAGAAAATTCTGGTGCCACACTGAAATGCCTTATAAACCATAAAAAAATATACAGGCTCCCCTAGATATGACAAACAGTCAGAATATTCAACAAGATTCTTTCACCATTTCAACATGAGGAATGCCATCTTCGAGATATCCATCGGACACTTGGATAAACCCATATTGCGCATAGAATCTGTGCAGGTGACTTTGTGCCGACATTTTTATAGGCACCTCAGGCCAACGATGGGATATCTCCTGCAAGGCTGTCTGTAACAGTTGATGTCCAATCCCCTGCTTGCGAAAATCCGCCTTCACCACAAATCGCCCAAGATTCACCTCAGGACCACGGAGCCCTGGCGGAAGAAGCCGCGTATAGGCGATCAATTCTCCATTCTTATTTCGCCCAGAAAGGTGCCTAGCCTCAGGGTGTCGGTCATACTCATCCAATTCCCGATAGGCACATTGTTGCTCCACCACAAACACATCCACCCGCAATTGCAGTACGTCATACAACTGTTGGACAGTTAATCGCTGAAAGGTCTTCACTTCCCATTGTATGTTAGCCATGGCTTCTGACGAGAATTTAAGGAGCGAAATGGGTTAGTTCTACGGAATGGCGGGCTGAAAAATCTTTGGAGTTTTATTGAATATTCTTAAAGAGGATAAATTAGAAAGGGGATTCCCTCAGGCTCTCTTCCCTTCTCTGGCAATCCCTCATGATTCTTTTCCCCTATCCAATTTCTTTCACTGCAAAATGGGTCGGTTACTTGCATCAAGAAACCCTTGGACTGCACCCAACAAAACATTTGATTTCACAAATGGGGAAGCAATCTTCTGTGTCCACTTCATGACTCCTTGTGTATCCCCCTGAAATGCCTGAGCGTAGGCAATTTTTTGTGAAAGATCGGCTAGAGCTCGTTCCCCCTTTATGGAAGAAGCGATTTCTAACGCCCTATCCACTTTTCCTTCCTTGACATAAGCCAAGGAGACGTCCCTGAGCACTCTTGCCCGGTGCGGTTCATCAATCATTGAAACAATTCGTACAGTTTCTTCCAAATGCCCTTTCTGAACCTGCATGTGAGAAATTGTTTCGAACGTCATGGATCGATTGTAAGAAGCCCCAGCGCCTTTCCATTTAATTTCACCCACAGTCTGCAAAGCCCCTTCAATATCCCCTGAGTCGGCCTGCCCAACTGCAATCACTTCATAAGGAGAATATTCCAATTCAGAGTCCAACGAATCGGAAATCTGTAATGCTTGGTTGACCTTACCTGACCTCGCAAGGTCTTGTAATATGAAAACATATGGTGGAGGTCCAGAAATTTCTGCATTAAAGCGAGAAGCAGTCTGCAATGATTCTTTCACATCTCCAGCTTTTGCCTGATAGACTGCAATTTCTCGTAAGGCATGATTTTTATGAGCAACGATCTCAACCAACTCAGTTGTTTGTAAGGCACTTGCCACGTCTCCGGCCTTGGCTTGGCATACCGCAATCCGCCACAGAATATCTGACTTCGCCAAGCTATTTTGAGAGGCAGATGCTCCGCCAAGGGCACGCTTAAGATTGGCGAGACCTTCCTGAATGCTTCCGGCTTCAATTTGTACAAAAGCAATATCCTGCCATGCATTGGCGCTGGCATGTCCATCCGGAATTGTTTTGGCAACCTCAATGGCACCGGCAATATCTTTGCTGTCTATTTGGGCCAGGACCACTCCCCACAGGGCACATTGCCGGGAAACTTCATGCGGAATTCTGCGAATCTCCGACAACATTTCCTTTAGATGACCCAATTTAATCTGTTTTTTGGCGATTCCCCAGAGGACCTGAGGATCTTTATCGTCTGCCTGAAGTGCCGTTTGAATACCGCCACGCAGATCCCCCCTTTCGGCTTGGATCTCTCCGATGGCTTTAAAAGCGTCAGCCTTTGCATCTGTTCCCATCCTAATTCTCTGTAAAATCACGAGTGCTCCAGGGATGTCTCCGGATTTTGCTTTCTCCAAAGCGATTCCCCCTAATGTGAACTCTCGCTCAAGGCTTGAAATGCTCACAGCTATTTTCAATGCCTCTGCCATCTTATCCGTCCTTGCTTGTGCAAGGGCAATCTCTTTTTTCAGTCTGTTTTTTTGATAATCATTTTGAAACCCATCTGGAATTCCCACCAATGACCGTGAGGCATCGCCAATTTGTCCGGCTTTCGCCTGTACAACACCCAGCTCTCCCGATAAAACATATTTATCTGGACCATCCTTTAGAGTGCTCACTAGACCAGCAACCTGTTTCAGAATAACTTGAACATCCAATGATTCATTTATGTCACTGGCTAAGACATGCCCTGTCGTAGAAAAGAACAGGAGGCACACCAAACAAGGCCAATTTACAACTGTGGCATATCTTACTTGGCCCTCTTTATTCATGTTTCCAATTTTCATCATGAATTTTTGAAAATTATTCAGTTGATTTGCGGCGTATAACTAATGTTACTTATTCATCGCGTAACATGTGAATGAAGAGGCCATCGCGGAGCTTGGGTTCAAACCATGTGCTTTTAGGAGGCATGACGCGATCCGCATCAGCCACCGCCATCAATTCCTCAACCGTTGTCGGATACAACCAGAAGGCGACAGACCAGTCCCCACTGTCCACCAACGCCGCAAGTTGTTGGGTTCCGCGAATGCCGCCCACAAAATCTATGCGTGGATCGGACCGTTGGTCTTTTATGCCTAACAACGGATCCAACACCCGCTCTGTCAATTCTGAAACGGCTAGCGCACGCACGGGGTCCTGCTGACTGTTCAACGACGGATCCTGTTTAGGTTTAGCACGATGCCATTGCCCTTCCAAATACATATCGAAACCGGCGGCAGGTGGGTCCCCTGGTCGGGTGGTTACCTGCAATTCAAAGTGGGGAGCTAATTTCTCGAGCAATTCTTTGGGGGTGAGTCCATGCAAATCCCGAACAACTCGATTGTAGGGAAGTATTTGCAATTGATCATGTGGAAAGATGACTGCCAAAAATCCTTCTTCGTGTTTTCCAGCAGGCAGTGCGGTCGCGTGGCCACGTGACGCACGAACCCGACTTGCCGCAGCCGACCGATGATGCCCATCAGCGATATATAATGCTGGAAGATCCTGAAAGTTCTTCATGACTTCTTGAATGGCGGATGAATCTCGCACGCTCCAGACCGTATGCTCGATGTTATCATGAGCGACAAAATGCACATCCGGCTTCGTCCTCGTCACCCCATTTAACCACTGATCAATTTTGGGCGTCTGACGAAAAAAGAGCAAAACCGGACCCGATTGCGATTCATGGGTTTCGATAATCCGCACCCGATCGGCTTCCTTGACCGGACGCGTATATTCATGTTTTTTGATGATGCCCCGGTCGTATTCGTCGACGGATGCCAGTGCCACGATGCCGGTCTGCTCATGCTGGCCCCACTTTTGCCGGTAGACCCCGAAGAGTGGTTGTGGCTCTTGGGCCAACACGCCATCGTTGATAAGCTTCCAAAGATTGTCGGCCCCTCGTTGATAGACCTCGGCGGAATAGGGGTCAACGCCATCACCAAGCTCAAGTTCTGCCCGGCCAATTCGAAGAAAACAATGGGGATTATCCTTCGCCAAGTCGCGCGCCTCTTGTAAGGAGACCACATCATAGGGAGGAGCCGCCACTTGACTCGCTAACTCAGGCTTGGGCCTCACAGCTCGAAACGGCGCAATTGTCGCCATACGGTCATTCTCCTTTTTTAAATGGATGCTGGAAAGTTTTTCAAATGAACCACTGCTATTGTCCGCAGAGCGGGACCTCGCGTTCATCTGTCGCAAGGGTAAACGATCTTATTGTGGCCGAGCAACGTATATACGTAAATTGGCAGGAAAGGAATTGACAACCAGGGACAGCAACCGAAAATGAACTATTGGCCGATATACCACCCTATCCCCAACCGCTCCAGGTAGCTCGTCAGGAGAAAAAATGAATTGGTATAGAGGAGACCGCCGACTGCCACCAGCAGCAATCCACTCAGGATAGAGAGCGGGTTAATATAGTTTCGGATCTGCCGGAAATGGGTTAAGAACCGATCGAGCCATACAGCCGTGACAAGCAGTGGAAGGCCAAGCCCAAGTGAGTAGAACACGAGGAGGGCCAGCCCATCAGCAGCGGTATCTGTGGTGCCGGCATACAATAAGATGGACGTGAGTATAGGACCCACGCAGGGAGTCCAGCCTACGGCGAAGGTGACCCCGATGAGAAAAGAACCCAGATAGCCTACCGGGCGGCTCTGGAAATGGAAACGCCTTTCTTGAGACAAGAAACCGAAGTTGAACATACCCAGCACATACAGACCAAACAGGACAATCAGTCCTCCTCCAATCTTTCGCAGAAAGTCCTGATAGTTGAATAGCCATTGGCCGAACAGATTGGCCGAAAGGCTAAACGTGATGAAGACGACGGAAAACCCTCCGATGAACCACAACGAATTGAACATAATTGTTTTGCGAATGTGGTGCCGTCCCGAGTTATCCCGAAGTTGGTCAATGGAAAGTCCCGTGATATATGAGGCATAGGACGGCACCAGAGGAAGCACGCAAGGGGAAGCCAATGACAAGAGCCCGGCTCCAAACGCCGCCAACAAGGTAATCTGGGAAAGGTGTGTGGCGGATTCCACCATGAGTGTTCTGTCCGTGAAAAACTGAAAGATCCACTAACGGTAACGGGTCGTCTGCTTATTGCTTCAAACTGTTGAGAAACTCCTGGTATTGAGGAATCCGGTTGATCCCTGCACCGCGATGCGCAAGAATCAGTTCCCCTTGTGCGTCCATCACCACAAATGTCGGGGTGACATTGACACCGAAAGCCTGTGCTACCAGGTTATCCCGATCATAGGCCGTGGGATAAACAAAGGTGTCAGGGTTGGATGTAACATATTCTTCCACATGCGCCAGACTGTCCGAGAAGGCGATGGTCAAGACCTGGAGCTGGTCTGGTTTGTTGCCTTGGTAAAATTTCGCGAGTATGGGTAATTCCATTTGGCAATACCGACACCATGGCGCCCAAAAGACCAGAAGCGTCGGGCGACCAGCCAAGGAAGCCTTGCTGTAAATGTGACCGTCAAATGCCTGGAGTTGGAATTCCGGAGCCGGAACCGATGAAGCCGCAAGAGCTGGCAAGACTCCGAAGAGCAGACTCAGGGTGACCATCATGAACCCGGCCACCCCGCATCTGATTACCGTGAGCCATTGTTCCCGGTGGGAGCCTGGGAGGCCCCCACTGGATGTGGTATTTTTTTGTCTCATCGAGATACAAAATCTCATCCGCATATCTTCTCCTTACGGTTTGATATACACATACCCGGCGCGTTGAAGATCGGCAATTCGCTTCACGGCAACCGGATGCTCGGTGGGTGTGAACCCCGCCAGTAATTTCTCCAGGGGTGTCCCATAGAGTTTCATCGAGACCTGACACATTTCGGCCTTGATCCCTTTATCAATCACCGCCTTTAATTTATCTTTCAACTCCTGATCGACCGTGTCGCTTTCAAATAACTTCAGGGCCGGCCCATGCACAACCAGCACCAGGTCGATCTTGTCGGGTCCGCCTTCTGCCTCAATGTGTTTATTGATCAATGCCAATGCATACTTGGCGAGAACCGGATCGTTACTATCCAGGTGATACAACACTTTCACGTTGTCCTGGCCCGGTGTCTTATCTGCCAGAACCAGCCCTGGACTCAGTAGCAGTCCGTACACACAGGCCACCACCAAAGTCGAGAACATCAGGAATGCTTTAGGTATGAAATTAGGCATGACAGCCTCCTTGGATTGAACAGTGGATGGAAAGAGACTCCGTGTGGGAGTCGTCATCGTCTGAGGCTATTGTGTATGAACTGAGATGAAAGCGGTAGGTACGAACGCCTGGAGTCAGGTGACTATTATTCCCGTATCCGAATAGGGGTAAATGCCCCTATGGGGAAAACCGGCGGACGAATTCGGCAGCAGCTTGAGAACGGCGGGTCACTTGTAATTTCTGGAAAATTTTCTCGAGATAATGGCCGACGGTTTTATCGCTCAGTTCGAGTACTACGGCAATTTCCTTATTGGTTTTTCCTTCTGCCACCAGCGTTAAGACCTTCATTTCCTGGGGGGCTAATAATTCTTTGTCACCATCGGGGGTAGGGATGAAGAGATCCTGCATTTTGGTGAGTACCCGTTGTGTGATCGCGGGATCAAGAATAGACTGCCCCTCAGCCACTGTTTTCACCGCTCGGACTAATTCCTCTCCGCTGATTTCTTTCAACAGAAAGCCTTTGGCCCCGGCCATGATAGTGGCCATCACCGCCTCGTCGTCGGCAAAGGACGTCAGAAACAACACCCGGGTTTCAGGAGATGTATTCCGAATCTCACGGCAAGCGTCGATACCACTCCCGTCCGGCAGGCGGACATCCATGAGCACCACATCCGGATGAAGCCGGTCTGCCTCCGCGACCGCCTCTGCTTGGGTCCCTGCTTCACCAACGACCTGAATGCCCTCGGTTTCGGTAAAGAGCGTTTTCAGACCCAGGCGAAGCACCTCGTGATCATCGACCAGCAAGAGACGGATGTTATTGGTATGACGCCTGGGCATGGCTCCCTTTCTTGGCGATCTCAAATATAATTCGAGTCCCACGGTGAGGTTTCGACCACACCTGAAAATGCGCACCCAGACGCTTCGCGCGTGCGGCCATATTTTTCAATCCGTGAACCCCCTCCTGAGATATCTCAAGGTCAAAGCCCAGACCATCGTCCATCACTTCAAGACACACGGTCCCCTCCCGTAATTGAAGGGACACCGTGCCTGACGTGGCCTCTGCATGCCGCACGCTGTTGCTAATGGACTCTTTCACCACGTACAGCAGGTGGGTGGCTTCCTCCGGCGTGAGCAAATCAGCCGCATCCTGATCGATCTGCAGGTGAAAGGGCAGGTTCTGGGATTTCTCCACGGTCTGCACAAGCGTGCGCAGCTCTTGTACCCATTGCTGTCGATCCAGCCATTCCGGTTCAAGCCCATTGATATGTCGGCGCAGGTCTTGAATCACAAATTTGAGCTCCAACAAGACATCACTGATCCCGGTGAGGGCTTCGTTGGGATGCTGTGGAATGAGCCGTTGGCACCGTTCCAAATTCAGCCTCAGCGCAAATGTCGATTGAATGACTCCGTCATGAAGATCCTGGGCCATACGTTCCCGGGTTTCCAAGACCGCTCGAAGCTGTTGTTCACTGTGACGACTGGCTTGCTCAGCATGCTTGGTCTGGATCAATGAGGTCCGTAATTCAGAAACCGTGGCCAGATACCCTCGCGCGACATACCCCAGGACTAAGAAGTACGCCATCAACCGGAGGAAATGCCAGAACCACCATCGACTGCCCCAGATCACGGAATAGGTAAACATCAATTCCGCGAGGCCGAACATGAGGGCCAATGAGGCAAACAGGATATCTTCTGATCGACCCGAGTTTCGGTAATCCAAAAAGAAGCGAACCGATCCGGCGAAAAACAGCATGCTCGCAAAACTTTTGGGAGCGACAGCGGTAGGCGTGAACGCCCCTTCACGAACCATCACCGGTAAATATTGCGGAAATCCAATCGTCCATAAGCCAAGGGCAAGGGCTCCGCCGGTCATCACCCACGGCATCCATTTTATAGTTGTGTGATGTTTTCCCGTTGCAGAGAGCCACATCAGCCCGAATCCCAGGCCTCCCAACAAGCTCGCAAGGCTCCGCAATAAGACGAATCCATTCCCTGGTATCGAAATCGCGTGAAAGACTTCAAGAATTCCCATCCCGAGAAAGCCACCGGCAATGGGATAGAACTTCTGGTTGGTGTGGTCAGCGGTCCTCTGAAGCAACACAATTCCCATGGAAATGGCGGCCAATCCGCCGACCGTTTCCAATGTGGAATGAAGGGGCTCATGCGGCCAACGCCACCCCGGCAAAACACCCGGAAGGACGATGCCCATCACCAAGGCAGCGATACCGCCACCACCAATCATAAGGTAAAGGGTGAAAGGTTTCATGTGTTCGTGTCGCAAGACTCTTCTCATGTGCTCCCGTCGAACGGCTTATTCCCCTGACGAGCCTGATCAAGCCTCATCAGGACATAGTGAGTGAGGCTTTGCCATCATTCAGCAAGAATGTTCCTACATTCACCAAAGGCGTTTACCCTCCCTTTACAATTCCCATTTTTTTAATGCGGGCAACCAACGTCGTGGGTTTTAATCCGAGTCTTTCGGCCGCACCGCCTTTCCCATAAATTTTCCAATCCGCCTCCTGGAGAGCCGCCAGCGTATTGTCCCGTTCCCGACGGCGCATTTCTTGTTCCGGCACCACGCTCCATTCTCTGACCGAAGCTTTGGACTCCTGGTCCTGCGAGGATGGTCGTCCTTCTCCCGGTTGAGGAATATCGAAGGCCAATCCCTGCTGTCCGGAAAGGATCAGACCTCGCTCAATGACGTTCTGTAACTCCCGAACATTTCCCGGCCAGTTATAGCGTTGCAATTGCCCCACCAATGCTTTCGTCAGCCTTGGCCGCACACAGTGTAGCTTTTTGGATGTCACCACGAGAAGATACTCGGCTAAGAGCGGAATATCTTCTCTCCGCTCGCGGAGCGGGGACATTTCAAGTGGAAAGACATTGAGTCGATAATACAGGTCCTGCCGGAACCCCCCGGTCTCCACTTCCTGTTTTAAATTCTTGTTGGTTGCAGCAATCACTCTGACGTCTACATGACGAGTCTGTTCCTCGCCTACACGTTCATATTGCTGCTCCTGCAACACTCTCAGGAATTTACTTTGAAGATCCAAGGGAATTTCTCCGACCTCATCCAGAAACAGGGTCCCCCCATCCGCAGCTTCAAACCGCCCCGCACGATCTTTGACCGCTCCGGTAAATGCCCCTTTCACGTGGCCGAAAAATTCACTTTCATACAAGTCCCGCGGAATGGAAGCGCAATTCACCCGGATTAAGGGCCGGTCTTTCCGCTGACTGCGTTTGTGGATTTCCCTGGCCACAAGTTCCTTACCGGTTCCGGATTCACCGAGAATCAACACGGTGGCTTCTGTGGGTGCCACAAGATCTATTTGACGAATGACATTGTGCAGGGCCGGGCTTTGTCCCACGAGATCCCCGAAGGCTCCGGCTTCCAGGACTTCTTCCTGTAAGTACAAATTTTCCGCTTGCAAGCGGTTTTGTCGTTCCAAGAGTTCTTCTGTTTGTTTCCGTCCGCTGATATCAACCAGAAATCCTTGGTACCATTGCACACCACCTTCCGCGTTACGGATCACCCTGGCATTTTCTGAAATCCAGATTGGGGTCTTATCAGCCCGATAGACCTGCGACTCAAAATCCGTGATGACATCCTGGTGCTCCAGCAACCGGCAAAATTCCTCCCGTTTTGTTGGCTCCACATAAAGTTGGCGACCGATATCTTTGACGGTTTCCATTAAAACTTCAGGGGAATCGTACCCCAACAGGTGACTCAGGGCGGCATTGGCATTGAGGAATACACCGGCAGGTGTCGCCTGGTAGATCCCTTCCACCGCTTGATTGAAAATGGCGCGATATTTTTCTTCCGATTGCTGTAGGGCGGCTTCAGCTTCTTTTCGCTGAGAAATATCACGAATGATTCCGCTGAAAAAAAGCCGATCTTCTTCTCTCCAAGACGAAAGGGTGAGTTCGAGGGGAAATTCCTCCCCGGTTTTGCGCAAACCGCTCAGTTCGACGGTTTCCCCGAGAATGCGCGTCTCCCCCGTCGTGCGACACCGCTCAAGCCCATTCTGATGGGCCTGCCGATATCGTGCGGGGATGAGCAGGGTTAAGGGTTGGCCGACGGTTTCCTCACCTTCATACCCGAATATATCTTTAGCCCCCTTATTCCAAAATAGAATGGTCCCCGATTGATCCGCGATAATGATGGCATCGTGAGATGACTGGGCGACGGCCCGAAACCGCATCTCTGCCATGTAATTATCTTTTCCATTGCTCATAGGCCTGTCAGTCCTAATTCAGGTTAAAGATCTCCAGCGTTTATGAAAATGTTGAAAAATGGCGCAGCGACTTTCGAGTATGTTAGCGCCTGGTACATTAAACAACATTATTATGTCGTTGTTCAGCAAAATATTGTTATTCAGCAAAATATTGTTTGATTCAAATTGAATCAAATTAAAATAAATTATTATAAATCAATACTTTATGATTTATGTGTGTCTGGCACATGATCTGCTAAACGGCTCTACTAGGTAGATGATGTTGCATCCGTCGGCATCGATAGTCAGGCATCAGGTTCATTAATCATATTTATGTCCGTAAGAAAGGATCACAGAATGAAGAATCGACAGTCAGGCCGGATGGGATGGGGAATTGCGATGTTAGCCATGACCGGAAGTCTGTTTACCCTTGCTCCGGAAGCCGAGGCCAAGAAGGTCACCGTGGAACTGACCGCCGTGGAAACGGAAGTCGTCATTGACGGCAAAGGCACCACCTATAAAGCATGGACTTTTAACGGACAGGTTCCCGGTCCCGTCGTACGCGTGACCGAAGGTGACCAGGTGCATTTTATCCTCAAAAACCACAAGGATAATGGTCGCCCACATTCCATGGATTTTCATGCGGCGGAAACGGATTTCCTCGCGAATTATCGCGATGTGAACCCCGGTGAGTCACTGGAATATGTCTGGGAGGCCAAACGACCTGGGGTCTTTGCCTACCACTGCGGCGCGTTTCCCATGATTCAACATATTGCCCGTGGCATGTTCGGTGCCGTCATTGTGGATCCGAAAGACGCGAATGCGATGCCAAAGGCTGACCGGGAATATGTGCTGGTCCAATCGGAGTTATTCACGAAAGATCCTGATAACGTCACGGCAATGATGGACGGGGACAATGACCATGTCGTGTTCAACGGCGGGGTGTTTAAGTATGATCCGGTTCATGCCGCAAAAGGGGGAGAGTTCCTCACCGCTAAGCCGGGGGAGCGAGTACGGTTTTATTTCGTGAACATCGGCCCGAATAATTTCTCCTCACTTCATCCGATTGCGGAAATCTGGGACGATGTATGGCCCAGCGGAAATCCGGCCAACCGTATGCAAGGGGTGCAAACCCAGGTGATCGGTGCGGCAGATGGTGCCATTCTGGATGTCGTCGTTGAACAAAAAGGCGTCTATCCGATTGTGACCCACTCTCTGAAAGATGCGCTCACCGGAGCGATTGCTCTTCTTGAAGTCAGTGATGAAGCCAAAAAGCTGGCTCTGATGCCTTCGGTAGGTCCCCAAGCCACCGAAAAAATTGCCAAAAGTAGCCTAACAGGTATCACTCTCCGGCATTTTGACCCTAGGTAGTATCTTCTTCGTGGGAGGCACTGATCGCCTCCCACGAAGAATCGGGTCCGACACCATTCTCAAGACACACATTCTCGTTATTTCTGCCAAACCGTTTTTTGCCCGGCCGGGGTACAACCGAAAAAGCGTCCCCAAATGACCGGTTCGCTTTCTCCCGAGTCGCACTGTTGCTTAAGACCAGAACAGGGATGCCTGTAAAACCTCAGTTCTCCATCATCTCCAGCCTGGTATCAAACTCATGCCCGCATTGGATACATCGGATACAATCCGATTCCACCAACGGTTCGTCATCTCGAATCCCCATTCCCCCGCAATCGGGACATCGGGCTAAATGAACTTTTTGATCGTCGACGGTTTCGAATTGCGTTCCGTGAAGGCAATACACCGGTTGCCCCTCGAGTACCCATGGCTTCCCGGCCTTATCAACAACCGGAAGGGCGATATAATGTTGAGCCGCATAGGTCTCTTGTTCCGTTCGAGTGGGAAGACCATCTTGAACAAGTTTGCCGGTTTTGACTTCGTACAGTGCACCCTCTTTGGGAATGACTTTTGTAGGTCCCATCTTCACCTCCTTTACATGTGAACACCCCGTTTTGAAATCACGTTGCCTCTTGTGACGACAATTCGAGTTGTAGTCGTACAAGCGCGAAACAATGTGATCGTTGACAGACCATCACTTTCATCCTATATGTGCCCTTCAATTTTTCTCTGAATGAGACCGATAACATTTACAAGGAATCACAAGAAAATTTCGGCAGTAATGACTCATCACCATTAGGGCTCATACGCATGCCGGCCTCGCCCGTAAGACTTATCATGCTGGTCATAGGCTGGGTCAGTCTTGCTCTCGGAATTTTGGGGATATTTTTTCCACTTCTGCCCACCACGCCATTTGTCCTGCTTGCCGCCTCGTGCTTCTCCAAAAGTTCTCCTCGCCTCCACTCATGGCTGCTCAGTCAACCACTGTTGGGCCCGATAATTCAGAATTGGCAACGTGAAGGCAGTATCAGTCAGAACGCGAAAGTCACGGCAACGGTTTGCATGATTGGACTTTTCGGGGGTTCTCTCCTGTCCTTCCCCTTTTCGGCTCTCCTCACAATCTTTTTTGTCTGCATCGGCACCGGGGTTTTACTGTTTATCTGGACTCGACCCGTGCCTTCAGGCCATCTTAATCAATTCAGCAATCGCCCCACTGACACCGGCAAAAATCTGGTGAGGCCTGGCTGATCCATACATATAGGCGGGCGTGGTGATGACTTTATTGCTGTGATCCACGACATATGTTTCCACCGCGCAATTCTGATGTTTAGCACCGGTTTTTTCTAACTCAGAGGCGGTTCCGGCGTCTTCTCCAATGGTCACATTGACGCCCTTTTTCCCCAAAGCCAATGCCATGATCGCCGGCGCGATACAAATGGCCGCGATAGGCTTATGGCTGTCACTAAATTCTTTCACGATCCTGGCCACCTGTGGATCAATTTGCCCGCCACTCCCCTTTTTTCCAAAATCACAGAGATGCAACGCGGCTCCAAAACCTCCCGGAAAGGCCAGGGCATCGAAATGCTGCACCTTGAGTTGTTCTAACGGCTGAATCTCGCCACGAGCAATGCGGGCGGCTTCCTGCAACACATTGCGTTTCTGTCCGGTGGGTTTTTGAGTGAGGTGATTCGTTTCCTCAACATCTTTATTTGGGGCAAACACCTCATATTCGGCTCCGTTTTGACCGATGGCAATGAGCGTGCTAATGGATTCGGTAATTTCAGCTCCATCTAAAAACCCACAACCTGAAAGAATCACGGCGACTTTTTTCATAATTTCCTCCTATTCCCTGAATGCCACAGAAGGGACAGCAGTTCCAACCCGGACTGTCCCAGTATTTCGTCATAGGTGTTACGCTAGTATGACTCCGGGATGAAGGTCAATCTCTAGATATTCTGGAATTCTCTTCCGATTTTCATGCACTCCACTTCTTGGGAGGCCCTCACAGAGAATAACGCTTCCTCTCAGCTCTCAGCCAGCCGGCAGAAAATCTTATTCATTCATTCATTCACCAACGAGCCTTCCCATGGTACGCTGTGGTGAATTCTCCACGACATTTTTTGCATGAGGGAGCCCATGAATCACCATCGTTTTGATTTTCGCGGAACAGGGTTGAGTTGTTTATGGTTATTTATCTGGACGTGGGTGTTGACCGTGGTTACCTTTGGCTTATTTTTTCCGTGGGCCTATTCCGCTCAACAGCGGTGGATTTCGGAACACACCTTCATCGGTAATCGCCAACTCGCCTTTCACGGCACAGGAATCGGATTTTTTGGGACCTGGCTCCTGATCATGGTGCTCACGATTATTACCTTTGGACTCTATATCCCTTGGGGCTTTTGCCGGTTGAAACGCTGGCAGACGAATAATCTCGCATTCGCAGACGAGGAATTCCAAGGGTAACTCCAGGTAAACGTCAATGACGATTCTTATCCTGGCTGTGGGCAGTTACGGGGATGTGCTGCCCTTGGTGGGGATGGCCAGACAACTCCAGCAACGCGGGCATATGGTCACGGTGTTCACGAGTGCCCATTTCAAAGAGCTTGCTCACAACGCGGGAGTGGAGTTTGTTGCCATGGGAACGGCCGATGACTATGACGCCATGGCTAACAACCCCGCATTATGGCATCCACATAAAGGCTGGCGACTCATCATGAAACGGCTCGTCTCCGACGCCCTGGAAGAAACCTACTGTCTCCTCAATTCAAAAGTCATACAGGGAAACACCCTGTTGGTGAGCTCCACCTTGGGATTTGCCGCTCGCCTCCTTCAAGAAACCCACCACATTCCCCATGCCACCATCCATTTTTCACCAGGCGTCTTCCACTCAGCCTACCAAGCACCGAAAATTCCCGGCCTGCCACTTCCGGATTGGTTGCCCGTCACATTCAAACACCGCATGTGGAAATTCCTGGATCACACGATCATCGATCCTGTGGTAAAACCCCGACTGAATCGTTTTCGCCGTCAGCTCGGCTTACGGCCGGTTTCGCGGATCTTCCACGACTGGCTGCATTCACCAGATCTGGTCTTGGGTCTGTTTCCCGAGTGGTTTGCCGCTCCTCAGCCTGACTGGCCTCCGGAAACACACGTCACCGGCTTTCCCCTCTATGATGAAGCTCCGGACAGTGTCCTCCCCGAGACCGTCCAGAGTTTTTTGGAGGCACACCCGGACCCCTTGATCTATACCCCGGGCTCGGCCAATAAACATGGCCGATCATTTTTCAAGGAGGCGGCCGAAGCCAGCCAGGAACTAGGACGGCCGGCGATTTTTCTGACGCGGTACGCTGAACAACTTCCTCCGTCCCTCCCGAAGGGGATCACGCACTTTTCCTATGTGCCACTTAGCCGGCTCCTCCCGCATGCTACAGCTCTCATCCACCATGGAGGCATCGGCACCTGTTCCCAGGCCTTACGAGCAGGCATCCCGCAACTGATTCAACCCCTGGCGTTTGACCAATTTGATAATGCGGATCGGGTTGAAAAATTAAGGGTGGGTAGGATGATTCGGAAACGAAGGTTCAAAGCTTCCAACATCGCCGCGGGGCTCCAAGCCCTGCTCAGCTCTTCTGAGGTAAAAACGCAGTGCCAAAACCTACAGCACTATTTTCTGGGGAAAAATCATCTCGGAAAAAGTTGCCACCTGCTCGAAACAACTTTCGGGATGCGGTGACGTTTCCACAGCCATACCATGCCTGAGGTACGGACATTGTCTCTTGTCAACACATATTTCTGAGTTTCCTCTCCACCGAAATGTCCGTGAAGCTTGATGAACTTTGCAAACCCTTGGTAGAGTGCCAGAATTGTGACGACACCACCTCCCTTACAATTCAAAAAGAAAAATCCCAAGGCCATTATCTCCACAAAATTCGGGGATATTGAAATCCGTTTTTTTACGGACGATTCGCCCCGACATGTGGAAAGCTTTCTCAATCTCGTCAGGCTGAAATTTTATGATGACACAACATTTCACCGGGTCGTCCCGGAATTCCTGATCCAGGGTGGCGACCCATTGAGCAAACATCCCGACCGAGAACTCCATGGTACCGGGGGACCGGGGTTTAGCCTCCCGTCCGAACCGAGTGATCGACCTCACCGCCGGGGGACAGTCGCCATGGCCAAAGTCCCACGAAATCCCGATGCCACCAGGGATATCTCCGATAGCGGATCGCAGTTCTATATCATCGTGGAAGACACCAGCAGTCTTGATCGCATGTATACGGTGTTTGGCAGGGTGGTGAAAGGAATGGAGGTGGTGGATCAGATCGCGGCACTGCCCCGCGATAGTAAGGATAACCCCCTAGAGACCGTGAAAATGAAGGTGCGCTCGGAAGAGTAGCGTGGCGTCCGGTACATACACGAGGCACACCCTCCGCGGAAAGCCCTTCGACAGGATCAGGGCAAACAAAGTAGGTTATGGGATGTATCAGACGAAAAAATGCCGGCAGAGTCTT
This sequence comes from Nitrospirales bacterium, assembly GCA_041737015.1. Classification (GTDB taxonomy): domain Bacteria; phylum Nitrospirota; class Nitrospiria; order Nitrospirales; family UBA8639; genus Nitrospira_E. Next base: position 4 of record JBGSSO010000297.1, on the reverse strand, counting down.
ATTC
>JBGSSO010000256.1:0-22881 GCA_041737015.1 Nitrospirales bacterium | reverse complement strand
AGCCGAACAAATGGATATTCCTTATGAACATCTCTGACCACATCAATAAGCAAATCTAACCGGTCCCATGTATCAAACCACCCTGCAAAGCCAACGACAACACTACCATTGAATGCATAACGGGTTCGAATATGCTCTCCGGTCACGTTGGTTTCTAGAGTGCGGGAATCTATAGCGTTGGGAATCACATGAACGCCTTCTGCTTTCCCGCTCCGACTTAAGACTTCTTCTTTCAAAAAACTGGAGACTGTGAAAATCACATCAGCCTTTTTGAATATCAGTTTTTCAAACCATTTAGAAACAGGAATGAGCAACTGGTTCCGAGCCCTCTGAATTCCCACCACCTCATTCACTTCGAGCAAAACGGGCCAACCAAAATATTTGGCTAAAAAAACTCCCATAAACATGAAGAATGCATACCGTTCATAGTACACATCTTGCTCACGCCGTTGTAATATAGGCCCCAATCGAAACAACACAACAAGGTTATAGAGGATTTCCAGAGTTTCAAAAACAATATCCGGAACCCAGCAACTGACAAACTTCCAGATCCGGTTTATCCCTCGTACCTTGGACGGACCTTTATCTATTGGCGAGTCTCCAGCCATTGCCAGTGGATCCACACCAGACGGGGAAGCCATGGTGGTCGTATGCCCCAGAGCTTCAAGAGCCCGAACCATACTGGCAATATGGACACCTTCCCCCCCACGACCCAGCGTCCTATGATGATAAAGAAATTTCATCGTTCCCACTCCGTCAACCCATGAGCATCCCTGAAATTGAAACCGGTTGGAATTTTTGGCGAACGATGGCATCCAGGATAACTGGAAGCGCCTGGACGGCATGAGGATTAGTCCCATGATATAAGAGAACATCCCCAGGCTGAAGAGACTGGCATTGTAGCGCAGCAAGAATTTCTCCCGAGCTCGTGGCCTGAAAATCTTTGAGATCGACATTCCACATGACACATGTCATGTTGGCTATCCATCCCCCAACAATGGAACCCACGCATAATTTCCCGAAAGGGGGACGGAATGATCGGCAGGGGCGTCCTGTAATGGCTTGAAGGAGAGCCTGCGTCTTCTCGATTTCTCCTACGGATTCCTTCCATGACAGATAATCGAAAGAAGGATGGGTATAGGAATGATTTCCTAATTCGTGCCCTTCTTCAAAAATTCTCCTAACCATCTCTTTGTGCTGTTCGATCTTTTCTCCAACAAGGAAAAAGGTTGCTGTGACACCATAGGCTTTGAGTAACTCCAAAATTTGAGGGGTGTAAATTAGATCCGGGCCATCGTCGAAGGTTATGGCAATGTGACGAATGGTCTCTTTCCCCTGCCATAACATCCATCGCCGTGGAAACATCCGAAGACTGGCTTTCACGATGTTCTTCAAAAACTGAGCTGGTGGTTCTGCCCCATAGAGATGTTGATAGGCCTCAGACATGGCAATCATTCCAAAACGTTCTCGAATACGACATTCAGCATTTTTGGCGATCCGGTCGGCTTCCCCTGGATCCTGAATAAGTTGTTCAAGAGCTTGAGCTAATGCCTCTGGCTGGCCGGGAGAAACCAAGAGACCTGACTCCTGATGCACAACTATCTCCGGGATTCCGCCCACATTCGTCGCCACGACAGGAAGACCGTTGGCCATCGCCTCCAACAGTGAAAGTGGAATGCCTTCCGTCATAGACGGAAGAACAAAAATGTCGAACGTGGAAAGGAACGTTTCTACATGTTCTTGATACCCCAGGAACTCTACGGTTGTAGAAATTCCTAGTGTCCGAGCAAGCATTTCCAAATCACTGCGTTGAGGCCCCTCTCCCACCAGGACGAGCCGTATGAGGACGCCACGTGACCGAAGAATCGAATGTGCTTGCAAAAGATGATGAATCCCTTTTTCCGGCGAAAGCCGGGCCACGCTCCCCACGACCCATTCTCGTTGTGTACAGCAATCGGTTGTCTCTACAGTAGCTTGGTTCGCTTCCTTCTGTTTTCTGGAAAATTTCTTCTCTTCGATGCCATTCAAAATCGTAACGGCCTTCTGAGAAGAAATTCCATACAGACCAAAGGCCCGAGTAGTATCTTGAGAGACACCGACTATTTTATGAAATACCGTTGAAGCGAGACGAAACTTCAAGCGATCTTTCCAATTGTAGGTTCTGAGCCACGTATCATGTTGTGTATGAATTCGGACTGAAACGGAAGTGAACCACGCTGCCCACCCGGCATAAAACATCGGATCAAGATTGTGAGTATGAACCACTGTCACTTCTTCCTGCTCAAACACCTTTGCTAAACGTCCTATCAACCCCACATCAAGCCCTGCCCTACGCTTGACCATCACGATCCGGCAACCTGCTTTTTCAACAATAGGAGCAAGAACTCCGGGCTCGTCCAAACAAATGACGATAGTGGGCATGGTTGATAGCACAGGAGAACAGACAAGGGTACATACCAATCGCTCAAGTCCACCAGGCTGAAGACTTAAAACAACATGAGCAATTTTTGGTTGACCTATCAAAATGTTTTCTCTGGCAAATTTCACTTGGGGTGAAGGAAACGATAGGCCCGGGAAAGGATCCTTATCGAGCTGGTCCCCACACTCGTTTCATTCCATGGACAGCGAACTGCCATGCTGCCTCTAATTCCGAACGATTAATACATCCGCTCCCTAAGACTAACAGCGGGTAACAAAGGACTATGGCAATGGCGCCTCCCAGGAAAATGCCATGTCCCATAAACAGGATTCCCCAAATCAGTCCCAGTAACAGACCACAAATCCCACCAATTTTCCCCAGTGCCCGATAATCATATTGAACAGGAAAAAGCTGCTGCGAAGAATAAAGGAGACAACTCACACTCACGACCTCCGCCATAAGGAACGCGAGGCCAGCCCCGATCGCTCCCATCCGAGGGATCATGGCAATGCTTAAGACAATTTTCACCACCCCCGCCAGAGCGGTGACGTAAAACATGTATTTGGTCTTTTTCATATACAGAATCCCCGTTTGGAAGGGATAGCCTAAACTGGACACAAATAGACCGGCAGCAAGAATTGGGATAAGGTATTCCGCAGGCCAATATTCTTGAGTTGTCAGCATCCGGAGAACACTCGGAGAGAAAGCGGCAATACCCAATGCCAACAACCCGACCGTTGCAGCCATATAGATGACGATCTTGGATTGAATTTCTTTCACATTGTCATTTTTCATAATAGAAAAACGGAAAGACCCATAACTATTTCTAAACGGTTCCAAAACCAGCACATTGCCCAATTCCATGAATTTTAGCGCCAAGGCATAGAGCCCGACCGCTTCAAGCCCATACAAGGCCCTCAAGAGAAAACGATCTGAATACAGAACGGCCACACCAACAATGGTACTCAGTAGAAAGGGAAAGCTATAGGCGAGAACCTGCCGAAACTTCGTTTGGTGAAACTGTAGGCCGCATTCATGCACCGTGGTACCAACCACATATCCCCACGAGACCCCCACACTCATGAGATTTCCGAGAAGGATCCCCCACACTCCCAATCCAAGAATAGCCACCGAGTAATAGTTACAACCCACCTGTAAAAGCAAACGCAGAAAGGAAGCCACAACAAACCGGGTTGAATACTCTCTGGCCCGAAAGTATGCGAGACCAATTTCGGTGGACAATTGTAGGATGAGAATAAGGAGCCCAACCTGCAGAAGCCTCGCTTCTTGTACTGATCCAAACAAGACAGCTGACAAGATCGGGGTTAGAAACCACAGCAGGGCTATCCCAGCACAGGCAATGACACCAGATCCTACCAGCGTCGTACTCACCAAATGTTTTCGTTCCGACCCTTCCGGAAATTCAAAGTAAAACCGAAGGGTGGCATGCGCCAATCCAACACCCAGCAAAGAAGAGACCAGCGCGGTGACGCCATACACTAACTCCAACGTTCCATATTCTGAAGGAGTCAAATAGCTTGTATAGAGCGGAAGAAGAACAAAGGCGCCAGCACGATTGAGGATACCACCTACGGCATAAATGGAAGAATGCTTAAAAAGGCGCTTCATGTCTGACTGTATATTCATAAGTTTATTAGCAAGAGAAAGAACGTAATCTAGAACCAATCGGCATTTTACCGACAAAATCTAAGCGGTTTTTTTAAGATTCTGGCTATTTCAGATGTTTGATTGGGCCTAAACCTTTTAGCAATGGAAGAGGTCAAGGGGACAGGGCCTCATGGATGACCGGCATCGCCCGTGCTTAGGAAAGACCGGAATGTCCGCACGAATGCCAAAACATCTCCCACGAGAATTCTGGCCATAGCAGTCACCGCGATGGCTTCCATCGTGAGCACGTTGGCAGCTTCAAGTGGGATCAGAAAGAATCAAGGACAATTCCTCCACCGACAACATGAGAAAGCTCACGTATCAGCGTAGATCCCCACTTACCCGGGGGAGGCCGAATTTATAGAGCAGAACGGGTTGGCTCCATGGGAACACCTAGAGCGTCTTCGAAAGTCGACCGCAAGATCGGAAGCATGGTACCAGACAACCATTGTTCTTCTACTTTATGCCAATGATCTAAATGTTCATGGAACTGATAGAGAAGCAACATCGCAGCGTAAATCTTTTGCCGCGCTCCCTCGTTGAGACAGAGTTTTTGCCAATACATTTGCACACAATCATTTTTAAGAATGTCTTCTTCAAAAGCGACACGCACAATGGCTTGATAAAAGGGTATTTGTCGGGTCAAAGACATCTCATAGCTCAAATACCACAATAAATCCATCAACGGAAAACCGGCTTTTCGGGACAGATCCCAATCAATGACCCCGACAACCTCTTCAGTTTCATTCACGAGCAAATTCGTGCGCTTAAAGTCCCCATGGGTCCGGACAAGGACCGTTTCTTTTCCCATCAACCGTTTTTTCAACATGACGGCGATATTGGAAAAGGTATCTTTATCAGCTCCTTGGCAATACCCGATTAAATTTTTAAGGGGGATGCCCACAAGGTTTTCGAAGAGAATCTCATCAAGGATCACCTTTCGTGACGTTGCCGTATGAAGATGTAGGAGGTAGCGAAAGGCCTGAATGGCAATCAAGTCGGATTTCCTAGGCCCATTCTTTTTTTCAGTTGGTTCATAGCCTGGGAGCTTCGATTCTTCAAAGTACATGAGATTGCCAAAACGCCCAGGGAGGGAAGGAGTTGGAATGGCCACAGGGCTAATAGGGGGAAGGGCTTGTAAGGTCTCATAATTATTGCAGCATCGGGACAACGCTTCACTGTCCAAAGGAACCCGAACTATTCGGCCTGGAAGCTTCCCAACCAACGTGTTGGCCGTTCCCACATATACCCTAAGATCTGTGCTATCAGTGTGGTCCACCTCATCTAGTTTCACAATATCCCCGATTACCCCTGATGATGTATCTGCCGGCGATCTGACTATGATCAAACCGTAGGACTCCCCTTTCACGATCATTTTTAATGCATTCCGCCATCTTGTCACCAAAGACTTTTTACCCCGCTCCTGGAACACCGTTTCCACAGGACCGGAGGTAGGATAAAAATGGAGCCTGGTTGCAACGCTGCATGACTGATCCTTTAATGAGGAAACCAGCCACCGATGGACTACCCCTTGAGAACCAAAGCCTAATCCGGAAAAGAAGGAACCGTCCTTCATTCCCAAATACACCATTCCCCTTGGTGTCACCAAATTCAAAAGTGTCGAAAGGAAACTTTCTCCCTTGTTTAAGCCGTTTCCATGGGCATCGAGCCATACCTGGGCATTGGAAAGACAAATCAGGTCGAATCGGTTTTTCTGAAAGGACGGTTGCCCTTTCAGGTCATGAATGGACACCGTATTAATATTGCGCCCCTCTTCCCCTGCACGGGCGACGGCACATTTTCTCCTGGATTCATCAAGAAAAATTCCAGTCACATTGGGGAACAAATGGGAGAGCGCCACCGTGGTCGTCCCAATCCCAACATCAAAATTCAACACGGTATCCTGGCAAGTCTTTCCAACCCATAACATCCAAGAAGCCTGAGCCCCGAGATGGATGTCCCAGAAAAGAGCCCTTCTCTCAATGGGACCCAATTCATTCAGGAGGATCCGAACACCATCCCGCCATCCATGCTCTACGACTAAATCGGCCAGACGTTCATGTATTGTTGGTGAAATCACCCCATATCCTTATGAAATCCAATATTTCCAGGAAGAATGCGAAAAATTCTTTTTAATAAATGTTTGAAATTTTTCCAGCCAAACTGAATGCAGTAAGAGATGTGCGCTGGATGTAATTTGATAGCCTTTGATTGCAACTTCCAGGCATTTCTTTCCCCTTCAAAAAAACTACTCTCAGCCCATTCCGCATAAATTCTCGCCTTGCGTATTTTGTAGTGCTCAGGAGAATACTCCCCTCGGTAAATACGCAACAATTGAAATTGCGCTCCATATTCTTTCCGCAGGCTTCCATGACTTCTAGAGTTTTTCAGGACCCGATACTGACCCATGTATTGAGAGGGCAGGTAAAATTCGGTTTCTTCCGATGCCCGTATCCACAAATCAAAGTCTTCTGCTCTGATATCTTTACGCCCATGTTGGAATCCCCCAATTCCCTCAAAAACTCCTTTACTGATGATAGAAGTCGACATACTGATCAAATTCCCTTCCATCAGTAAGGCCTGCTTGAGATTCATGGGTTTATCATACAAGTCTAAATGCCTTTGGTAAGATTCGAGGATTCGACCCTGTTCATCTATTTCCTCCATGAACCCGCCGACAACCCCCACACCAGGATGTCTTTTTACAATCTCCATTTGCCACTCAAGTTTCCGGGGAAACCAAAGATCATCTGCATCACAAAACGCAACATAACTTCCCAGGCTTTTTTTTACGCCCACATTCCTGGCAACGGCTACACCCTGATTCGCCTGATGTATGCATTGAACCCGTTCTGCATATTCATTCAAAATATCTGTAGAAGAATCCGTAGAGCCATCATTCACGGCAATAATCTCTATTTGCCTATAGGTCTGGCATAGAATCGATTCAAGGGTTTCTCGTAAAAATTTGGCGGCATTAAAGACAGGAATAACAACCGACACTAAGGGTAACTTTTTAATTGTGTATGTGGCTGAATCCAACGTGTTACTCATGATTAAGACGAATAGCGTACAAATTTGACAATCTGAATTCGCTGATCTCTACCGGGACTCGCGCTTTGGGTTCCGGAATTTTTATCACCAACGGCCTCTTTGACCCATTCCGTTAGAAGTAATTGGTATCTTGGTTCTGTCATGATCCACACAGCCCCGGTACCTCCCTGCACAGCCTTTTGTACGGTTTCCTTATCATACAAGATCAAGTTTCCCCATCGATCTTTCGTGCCTTCGTGCTGAGAGTTCTCCTTAAATAAGGAGGATTGCTCATCGTAAAATATATAGTTCGCATGGGTAAGATAGAAAGACGAAGACGGGACGGCATTAAGAATCAAGTCTCCAGGTTTCCAAGTTTCATTAATAAATTCGGCAGGTCCTTTTACATCCTCTCGCTGATAGTAGTGAATCGCCACGTCTTCAGAAACATTCAAGCGAAAATTCACCTCGGCGGTCCCAATATTCCGGAGATGGGCGAAGGAGAAATCTTCCGAAATGAGCAGGAACCCGAATGGCAGAAGTACCACCGCAAATCCGGAAATCTTGTTCAAAAGAGGATTGGGGGGCAAAATATGTTCTAGCCATGACTTGAAAGCCAACGCACCTTCAAACCACAGCAGGAGAATCAAAGGATAAAGGAAGAAGGAATACCTTGTTGAATTATACAGAGTATAAATCCCCCCCAAGATGAGGATGCAAATGACCAACACCAGGAGGAGAAAGTGATCGACCAGGAACCGGGTAGAATTTTTAGAACACCACAAGACCATCATTCCGAACAGACATGACACCATCATCAAATGGGGCATCACATCAAACCATAAAAAGCCAACCTCTTCCATCACTCTTGGATAATGAAAGACGATAGCAAGAATTTTCTTCAGGGTGAGGCTTTCGACTCCGGACGTAACAATATGCCCAGTTGTGGCAAGCCATCCAACGGTAAGCCAAAATCCAAGGCAGGCAATCAGGAATAAGCCAATATTGGCTTCATGTGACTTTCGTACGACCAACTTAGGGTCAAAGTTTTGAGTGAGATAGGCGATCAACAGAATAGAAAGCACGATGCCAAACAAATGAAAGAGGCCAGCCACCAGAAGACTCAGGCCAATCATTTTTTTCCGCCAATCCCATAAGGAGGATTTCATGAACAAATAAGCCAGACCAATTCCCATAAGGACAAGCAGAAAGTAACCCACACCCCAAAGATCTCCTCGCAGGAAGACAGACTCCCACAAGGAAATGTCTGGAAGAAGAAGAGGGCCTCCACCATCCCCGGGAGGGACGAAGCCTTTTGGATACTGGTTTCCGGAATTGGCAGGAAACATCCAAGGCCACACCTTGGGGGAAACAACATTCAACAGAAGAATGGCACTAGCCCAAATCCCATACCGTAACTGTTTTGCAATGCTTACTCCTTGGAAAATTAGGGGTAAGAATAATAAGCAAGCCATGAAAATCGCACCCTCATAGATGCCGATGCTGATGGAAGCAATAGCATATGACCAGAGAATGGCACGATTTCGTCCAAGAATGAATCCTTCGTGATAATAATAAAGAAACCAAAGAAACGCACATTGAAACATCGAATACATTCGTGCAAATCGGGCAAATTCTACTTCCCAAATTGATACACAAAAAAAGGCCACCAGAAGCAATGCTCCTGCGTTCCCAATTCTTTTCCTACCAAGCAAATAGAGAGGGGGAATCGTTAACAGATTAAACAAAACGGATGGAAATCGAAGCGCATATTCATTCAAACCGAATGCCCCGGCACTGGCTGCTTCAATGTATTGGAAGAGCAGCCCTCGCCAATACATGCCCCCATCGGGATAGAGGGGAATTCCCTTTTGCAGAATCAGTTCAACAGATTTGGCGATATAAAATTCATCGACCGCGAGACACCAGGCGCCCAACTCCTGGAATCTGGCCAGGACGCCAACACCAATTGCGAGAAGGCAAAGAAGGGCACACCAAAATTCACGTTTAGAAAAGGAGAGACTTCGGATTGGAGCCAGGGGGATGCACATAGAACGGATGAAAGTGGAAAATATGGGACTTATTTATTTCAGTATCCGCTTTTTCATTGAATTGGGTTCCACTATCTTTAAGGCTTCGCCTTTAGGAGATCTTTAATGGTGTAGTCTTTCATCTTCCTGGCATGAGTGAAAACGATCATTTCACCCAGGAGACCCACGGAGGCGGTTTGGACCCCGAGTACCATCATCAATGCACCCAGAATTAACAATGGCCGATCCGTAAGTCCGGTGAGGCCAAAGAGTTTCTGTAAGGCCAAAATCATGGAAATACTTAGACCTCCGGAAAACAACCCCGCCCCGACCAACCCAAAAAAGCGCAATGGTTTTTTGGTGAATTTAAATAAAAATACGACGGTGCTAATATCCAAAAACCGGCGAAGATACACGCCGGGACGAAGCATTCGGGAATGACAATCAGCTGGATGCTGTGCCACATCTCGCTCCACCACCCGAAATCCCCGTTGATAGGCAAGCAAAGGGAGGAACCGATGCAGATCTCCATAGAGATTCACTTCCCGAACCACATGCTTCCGAATGCCACGAAGACCACAACTCATATCATGAAACTGCACGCCGGTAAGCAATCGCATGGCACAATGGAAGACGCGATTTTGAAGACGATTGATCCAGGGATCCTGCCGGGGATAACGACGGGTCACAACCAGATCATACCCCTCATTGAGGGAATTCATTACTGTGCGCAGACCTTCAGGAAGTGTTTGGAAATACGCCGACAGAGTAATAATGACGTCAGCTTGGGCCTCCTGGAATCCCACCATAAGGACAGTGGCTTCTCCAAAATGCCGCTGGAGTGGAACGATTCGAATAGGCTCTCCCTTGCCTATCAGGTCATGAAGCGGTTGGGCGGCTTTTTCGAATCCTTGGTCTAAGACAAAAATAAATTCGAATGAGGGCACCACGCTACGTAAGATGTCAGCATGCACACGATAAATCTCATCTAAGGCATCACATCGCTCTGTTACCGGCACCACAACAGAAACAGCGACCGGCATTGATTCTGAAGAGATACAATCTGGCTCTGAGTGATGGACAGTCATGAAAAACGACCTTTTCTAGAAGAACATGACACGGCAGAGGGAATGAGAAAAAAGCTTTTGGTTAGGAAACCGTGAAATTGGAAACGCCAATCGTCAAAAAGAATATAAAAAGCTTTTTGAAGCTTACAGCCGAACATTCCATGTCTAACAGGTTGTCTATACATTTTCTTCGGACGTGCTGAGGGCATCCCCTCGACACCATTGAGACAGCACGAGAAAATTCTTAAGCCTGGACTTTCCATATCATCTGGTCTGGACGGTAATCCCCGGAATGAAGGATCATTTCGCCAAGAACCCCCATAGTCAGCAAATGTCCTGTCAGGGCGAATAACAAAAACGCGGTGGCGGGAAACACAATGCCAATGCCCTCTGAAAAAAGAAGAACGAGCAAGGTCAGGCCACCTAACAATGCTCCAGGAATGGCTAATATGCCAAACCATAATGCTGGCCTGGAGGCAAATCCTGTCACCATTTTCACCAGGAACAAATCCAAAAACACACGCCAAGCCCTGGAAATTCCGTATTTGCTTTTCCCGAATATCCGTGGATGATGGGTCACAACCAATTCAGCAATTCTTGCTCCAGCCAAGGTTGACATAGCCGGAATAAAACGATGGAGCTCAGAGTATAAGGCCACACGCTTAATAATTGAGGCGCGGTAGGCTTTCAGGGAACATCCGTTATCATGAATAGCCACACCTGTGATCTTACCGATAAGCCAGTTTGCAATCAGTGAAGGAAAACGGCGGGATAGAAATTTATCCTTTCTTTCCTTCCTCCATCCACAGACGACATCAAAACCTTCTTCTATTTTTGCCAACAGTCGCGGGATATCACTGGGATCATTTTGCAGATCCCCATCCATACTGATAACGACCTGTCCCCGAGCCGCCCTGAACCCGGCGGCCATCGCTGCTGTTTGCCCAAAATTTTTCCGAAAACGAATCACGGTGATTCCAGGATGTTGCTGATGGAGTTCTTGAAGTAACTCAAAGGTCCGATCTTGGCTCCCATCATCCGCAAACACGATTTCATAGGATTGCCCATTTTTCTCACATGCGGTTCGAATGGCCTCATAAAGAGGACGGACACATTCCTCCTCATTGTAAATGGGAACAACAACAGAAAGGAGAGGTCGCATAATCAAAGACCTTAATCGAAAAAGCTCCGAATGGAATTCCGAGCGTTTAGAAAAATTATGCCCAAATGACTCTGGGCCGTTTCACGTGTGCCTCCCCTCGCATTCCCAACACAAATCAATCGTCGCAACAGAGACTATTTCGCGATGGAGGCATGAGCCCCCCTCTGCGTTCAATCCCATTTTCTTCAAGGACCAGGAATACTGAGCCATGTAGGCCGGAATAGAAACAACACAGAAATCATATTTCGTATGAGAACCGCTAAAAAAGAATATGTAGGTATGTTTCGGATACGGAAAGGCGAAACTAAAGGTCCTTAGCCAGATGCCAGGACAGGGAAAAAAACCGGAGTCGCCAGGAAGAGTCTGTCACCTTCTGAACGGCTCTTTTCGCCAGTAGGCATGGAAGACGTGGTGCCTTAGCTCTCCTTGGTAATACAACTCCACCATGGAGATAAAGGCCTTCCTAAAAGTCCAAGTGGGACAAAAAACCATGGGCCACTCCGCCAATACCATGCCACTGACTTGCGGAGTATGAGTCCCTGCCGGCTCGACAAGTTGATGATGTGAAGTGGGTGGGAAAGACTAAAATAAGGCCCAGGCCGGGCGCTACCAGGTGCGTGTATGGCTCGTCATAGAATGAATGCCAGAGGGCATGACCCATTCTTGGCAAAGGACGACATCTGCGAGCCAATCTGAAACAAAAAAGTGCGGAGAAGTGAGGAAGAATGGGCTTATTGAGTCTGATAGCGGCAAAGGTCTCGATTTCACGGAAGCTCACGACTGATCGTGGAACTATTCACTCCCATCACCTAGACCGTTAGAACGTTGGTTCTGCCCCGTTCACAGGGCCTGAATTGGTAGCATTGCTCAAGGTCAGCTGCATGTAGCTGCTCCTGTATGCCCTCATCCATTGTTAATCGCTGAGAAAAAGCTACGATGCTCCCGAAGCCTTTACTCAACCAAGAGCCAAAGGGGGTAGTGACAAGTGAAATCAAGGAAGGGGTGTGACATTCAGATTTTTGGGAGGTTCGGGTGGCACATTGTCCACAGAGGTGATGGGATGGGTACGAAGCCTTATCGCGTTAGTATACTCGTCCGTTTCATCACTGTAATACCACTTCCACTCATTGCCATCTCGAAAGATAATATTCCGTTCAAATCCACTCGTTGAAACAACCCGTTCATTTTGAATAGTTCTCATGTCATTGAGGTGAGTGGTCGCAAAATACAGATTATCATTGCTGCTACCAGGATGAGCACCACCAGAGGGATTGTACATTAAGGTGATGGTGTTATTATCATCGTGTAAATACGCGTCAACTCCAGACCAGCCCCAATTCAGTGCTGGGACTCCTCCCAATTCGTTCAGGCTCAATGGGTTTGACCCTCTTGATGCAGCTTTGTTCATGCCCCCTTCAGCCGTGGTGACATACAGACCGAAATTACTGCCATCATAGACCCAGCCAGAGGCATACACTTCGTTCCCGCTTATGAAGTAGGTGCCACCGACCGCCCCTTCCACTGTCCAACTTTTCCCGTCAACCGACGTCCCCAAAAACACCTGAGCATCAACACTAATATCACATCCACAGGTTCCACCCCCACCAAAGTTACATGTCTGAGAGCCCCCTGGCGACTCGACACCAAAGTATCCATAAAACTTCCCCTTAGAAGGAAGATATTGAACATATGCAGTTCGGATACCTTCTTCATGGGACCTGACTGGCAAAAAGTTATGAGGTTTCAAGATCGGATTCCCTGAGTATTTGGTAAAATTCACACCATCTGAACTCGTGGCGAGGCCAAGAGACTGGTGGTTTGAGTCTCCATCAGCGTTCCAACAACCATCAAACCCTGCCAAGTAGTAGAGGTAATAGGTACTTCCAACCTTGGAGACACCGATAACACCGATTTCATTTTGCTCCTCCCAAGCAATTGCCGGATTAGTTTTCAGAACCATCCCGTGTTCCGTCCATTCAGAAATATTTTCAGGAATAGTATCCAACGCATTAGCCTGCACGGGCATGAACCACGCGATCACCCCAACGAGTAAACATCGGATGGTAAACATTAGGCAAACCCTCCTTCTTTTTTTTCAAAGCAACCGAGTGGTCTGGTTGATGGATCGACGGCACTCATCCTTGCAATACAAATGCCAAATCAACAATAACAACATACATAAAGGTAAAGCCAAATCCAGAAAATTTCCAATGCGTTTGCTTCTCAAGCCACATTTCTTTCGTACATTTCCAGAAAAAAGTACAATCTTGAAAACCAGAAAAAGTGAATGTTGGCGAAAGGTTAAACAGCAATCAAAGCACCAGAATTGAAATTATGAGCATGGCTTCGCTTACTGGAACACGAAATGTGAGAGACCTGCAAGATGATGGATACTAAATCATAAGAAAAATTAAAATCTTGTGCAGGCAAGCACATTCAGTAGTTTTACATAATTGAGGGGGTCTCCATTTCCGCAAAACAACAAGTCTTAGGTACTTTCACATCAAGACTGAAGTATAAAAACAAAACATGGCATCACATTTTTCTTCCTAAAACATAAATATGGCCATAAACGTTTTTTTGAATTTTGACGAAGATCCCAGCGCATGCAAGTATCTTGCAACAGCGCAAATGATTACTCCCTGACCCATATCTGAGGCAGTTTCAACATCTAAGCGACACACGGAATGTTCGACTAACTTTAGTTCATCCACGGCACATTCATCAGTGCTTACCTTTACAAAGACAAATGGATTTTTATTCCCTGCTTGCTTTTTCTTAGCTACAAAAAAAGGCCAAAGTTCGCTTTGAGATCATCTTTCATGACGAATCTGGCTATTTCCATAGACTATTTTAAGAATCCGACTCATGCAATGTTTCTCACTTTTTGGAGCATAAGTGAGGCATTCGGTTAATGGCACCCCTAATGTAGCGATCACGCCAGCGAGACGAAAATCATCTCAGATTTTTTGGCACAAGAAAAACGGCTATAAAGCATTATCGGTAGAAACGGTTACAACAAAAGACTCTTCCATTAAGAATCCGGGGCCATCAAAGGTTCAGGATTCCGCCTGAATAAACTGAGAATAAGAGAAATTTCATTTTTTCTAATGTCGCGAAACAAGGCCAAAATCCCGAAATAACAAATAATAGCCACAGGAATCATTAAAAGTTGTGAAATAGATGGAAAAACTATAAACGGGACACACATCCCCGCAACTCCCAACATGCTCACCATCACCTTTTGCCCGATGTTTGGCCACCCGAAATTCCCCACAAGTAATCGTACATATAGAAAAACCAGAAGGGCCTCCGATGCAACCGTCGCGACAGCAGCGCCATAGATTCCCAATACAGGGATCAAGAATAAATTTCCACAAACATTCGCCAAAGCACAGCCCCATTGACACCGCATCCGCTCAGGCTGTCGGTTACAGGCCATTAAAAATGTTGCTAAAACATGCTCCAAGAAGCAAAGAAACAGAAGCCCCGTTAAAATTCGCAGAATTTTTACCGATTCGGAAAATGCTTGACCAAAAGCAATATCAATCAGATCCTGGGCAATTAACCAAACTCCCGCAGAAACAGGAAGAGCAATCAGCACAATCAAATTCATGGCTTGTTGATATAAGGCTGGGAGTTCCTTCTGAAAATCAACGGCCAACTTTGCGAGGAAAGGCAGCAGGGCAACTCCTGCAAAGTAAGGGAAAAATTGCAGCAAAAAAACCAGGCGATAGCCAACATTGTAAATTCCCGCAGATGTTGCACCAAGGAAAAACCCCAAAAGAACCACATCCATTCGTGATGCCAGGGGATACAAAAAAGATGAATGGGCATATGGAACAGACTTGCGTGCAACACAAATGAGGTTAGGCAATGACAAATCTAGTTGAATTCTTCCATACTTACTCACCACCATTTTGTACGCAACAAATAATCCTACGCATGTCAACAGAGGAAGAGTCGTGAGAACCATCACCAGGCCTCCTCCGGATACGGCAATGATTATTCCAACCAGTGCTGTGATGATTTTAAGAGATGATTCTAGAAGCCCAGCGTGAAAGGCATTCTCCCTTGCAATAAACACCCCTGCAAACCCATTGACTAAAGTTAAAACGATTTGGTAAGCACCAATAAGCGCAATGATAATTTTTGTTTCATAAGAAAAGGGAAGAAAGACAAGAATGCCCAATAAGATTACAAACACTAAACTGGAAAGAATAAATCGAAGAGAGAGAATGGTTTCGAAGCACTTCCATGCTTCTTGATCGGTGCGATTCAACTCTTTAATGGTATAAAAATATAGGCCGAATTCAGCAAATACGAAAAAAAAACCCGTAAAGGCAATGGCAAAGGAATATTGGCCAATTCCTTCCTCTCCAAAGATTCTCGATAAAACGACAAACAGGAAAAAGGAAAACCCATCCCCGACAAGTTTTCCAACTGCCAGAAAGTTGAAATTTTTAAAGATTTTTTTCCTGGAATTAATCGATATCGGTAGGATATCCATAGATTCTCCAGGCTAAAGCAAGGGTCCAAACTTTTCCAGCTTCAAGAGAAGCTCGTCTAATTCATGCCGTCCTACATTTACAGCAAAACGTAGAAAGGCGCATTTCACTAATAGGCAAACCCTTTGGACTCTGCCTTCAACCGTATGGAAAGATATTTCAATAAATACAACACACTTTTTTGTCTTATAAATTGCGCTATCTATGGGTTTCTCGATTCATTCAACACAATTTGGCAACCAGCAAATCATGAAGATAGCGGAGACCATAAAATCGTCAGAGAATGCTGGAATTGTGGATTGATATTGCCAATACCTCGAAACGCTGCCGGTATTTTTCTCTTTAAGGTTTTACAGTCGCTTACACCACATATTATTGTCAATGAGGGCAAAATGTTTCTCATGAGGATTGGGGAAAGTGACATCTCTGCCCTTTCTCGTGAGCCCATTAACATGCCCAACACCCACTACCCGGCTCCACCAGATAGCTGCCACAATGGTCTGCGTCCAACACCTGGAAGTCTATAGATATATTTTGGTTGAAGCCGAGAAATTGGGACAGGCTGGCTCTCGTCCTTATTCACGAATCTTGGCAGGAGGCTACCCCAAGCGTTAGAGACGTACCCAGCCTCGTGCGAAAGCTCAACTGCTAGTGCGGAACCCCTGTACCAGGGAAAACAGAAATGTCGCACACGGCTGCCTGGCAGCCTGGCTTCGATCGCTGCCTTCGACTGACATAGGTCGGTGAGAATAGCGTTTCGCTGTTCCCCGAATGTTTCGAATCGTGCAGGAAGGATTTTCTCTTGTGCATCCCTCATAATTGTCTTGAGTTGACGTCGCCAACCCCGACTGTGAAAGAAGGCCTCCCCACCATTTTCTGCCACATACCTGATGCACAATTCTTGGATCTGAGTGTTTTCGATATAGGCTGGATGTGCACTCATGCGAGCATTCCATTCATATATGGGTAAGCCACAGGGACTATGAAGTTCCGGACTCAGGCCATCCATATCTCGCTGCCGAATCGGCGCAAGATCAGATTGCAGGAACGAGGTAGAAAGGCCGGGCCTTGTAAAATCCACAACTGTCGGAGAGATTGGGATACTGTGGTGATACAGAGAGTGCGACTGTACATCGATGACACCACTTGTATGCATTTCACGTATCTGTAGCCAGTTGCAAAGGGCACTGTCCGTGTCATTTCCATGCAGAGGCTCTACTCCATCTGGAACGCGACCAGGAACAATATAGGCCACTGCCCTTTGCCTGAATTTTCGAAGTAAGGGAAACGCGACGGTGTATAGGCTGGCTTCACCATCATCAAACGTCAGCATCACTTCACGGTTCCATCGTGGAGAGGCACCGACTACCCGTTCGTAATACGCATCTCCCGTTAATGTTTCATAGTCATTACGGGCCAGGAACTCCAAAATCGGTTCAAGCGTGGCCGGTGAGACGTCATGGAACTGAAAGACGGGTATTTGTTCCGGTTGCACATCCGAACGCACAAATGCTGGATACCGTCCGAGTCCCAATCCGAGCAGCTCGTTACGGTTCTTCTCAACGCTTCTCTTGATATGTCGTATAATCACTGTGGCATCTTACGCAGGAGCCATGACCCACTCAAACGCCTCAAGCGTCGATTGTGCCGTCTTCTCCCATGAAAAACGCGCAGCATTTTCATAACCCTTGGCAATAAGGGTGTGTCTAAGGTCGTCATCTGTCAACACTCGACCAATGGCATTCGCAATATCCGCAACGTCCAGTGGATCAACATACATGGCTGCATCTCCGGCTGCTTCGGGGCTGCCCCCTGTACGACTGGTGACTAAAGGGCATCCGCACGCGTTCGCCTCAATGTTTGGCAGTCCAAAACTTTCGTAGTGTGAAGGGAACACTGTCGCGTCCGCGAGATTGTAAAACGCCACCAGTTCATTTTGGGGGACATAGCCGGCAAAATGAACACAGTCCTGTAACCCCAGGGTTTCTAGAGCCTTCAGATCATTCTGGTACTTCCAGCGCATACCCCCTGCAACGACGAGATGAATATCTATATCCTTTCTTACTCTGGAAAAAGCCTCCAATAATCGGCCGAAATTTTTCCCTGGATAGATGTGCCCGGCGAACAGAAGAAAGCGCGGTGGAAGATTGTGCTTTTCCCTGACAGACTCCAACTCCTGTGGATCACTGATCGATCGGAAGATGGGATCAGTGGCGAGATAGGCCACCTTCACTTTTTCAGGATCAATACCCAGGTAGGAAATGATATCTTCCTTTGCTCGCTTCGATACGGCAATGATAAGGGAGGCTCGTTTTAGGTACTGTGGATAGACTGTTTTAAAAAACCAGAGATCCGCAGACTGATGAAATTCAGGGTGGACAAACCTCTCCGTTCCATGCAGCACCATGGCCGTTTTGCACCGCGCCAGAAAGGGGATCGCAAACTTGGTGTGGAAGATCACGTCAAGACTTTCCCGTTGCGCATATCTCGGTACTGCCCACTGATCCCACATCCACTTGCCTTTAGCAGGCAGATACACTTCACGGACGCGATCCATGCCCACCAATGATCCAAGATGGGCCTTGTTAGCATAAAGGATGTGGTACTCATTGCGGGGATCCAGATGAACGATTGCCTCGATCACACTTCGCGTATAGACACCAATGCCGCCATTCTCCCCCCAGGTTCTGGCGCATATGCCTATCCTCATGAGGACTTCTCTCCAGGTAACGTCACACCATGTCTTATGAACAGCGCCTCTATTTGGCGCGATGACAAGAGGTCTGCGGCTTGTTCGTCATCAAGGCTCACACCTAAAACTTCTTCGAGCTCCATGATCAGGCGCAGATGGTTGATAGAGTCCCAATCGGAGAATTCCCGGCGGTGCAGATCGTCAATATCCGTCGGGATATCCACCTGAAGAACGCCTGACAAGAACTCGATAACCCTCACATGTGTGTTTGCCATGATCTTGTTCCTCTTTCATTCGTTACTTTTTGTGCAAAGCAGGGCATGACTCCGTCTTGAGCTCGCGGTGCAGCATCTTGCCGAGGCTGTTTCTCGGCAACGCGTCAACCGACTCGACATAAAATGGGACCTTGTGGCTTGGAAGATACCGGGTACAATGCCGGGTCACGGCCTTACGGTCGGCAACCACATGATCCCGAAAGACCACAAACGCCTTGGCAACCTGCCCGAGAACAGGATGCGGTACACCAAGGACAGCCACCTCGGCAACCTCTTTGAGTTCCAGTATGCAGTTCTCTACTTCCACCGGTGCATACTTTCTCCCGCCACAGTTAATCACGTCGACTTTACGACCGTGAAAGTAGAAAAGCCCCTGAGAATCTTTGTGCCCCATGTCACCGGTTCTCATCCAGCCTCCTGGAGCAAACAATGCCTCTGTTTCCGCAGGTAGCTTATGGTAGCCGAGACACACGTGCGGACCGCGCACCCAAATTTCGCCCGTCATACCATCGCCTACAGGGCATCCCGCGTCGTCCACGACTGACATTTCCACACCGGGTATCGGAACCCCAATGGAATCTGCATGTTCCCGGGCCATGGCGTCAGAAAGTATCGTGCAGGTGGAGGCCTCCGTCAGCCCGTACGAATTGACCAACTCCACCTCAGGGAAACGCGCTTTTATGTCCCAGTGGGTCTTGGGCTCGATCGCAGCGCTGGAATTCATCAACAATCGCAAAGACGGCAGATGTTCAGAGTTGAACTCTGGGTATACCATCAGCATCTTGAACGTGGCAGGCACAGCACGGAAGCAGCTCACTGACTGCGCAGAAATTTTCGACAGGAGGTCCGCCGCATCGAATCGCTCCACCAGCACAACCGTGCCGCCCACCTCAACCATTGGCAGCATCTGGCTAACTAAAGCGCTGGAATGGCTGAGTGGCATAACGATAGCAATGACGTCATTATGCCGGTAGCCAAACGCTCGACGGGCGTTGCTGGATGCTGCCCTGGCATTGGCATGCGAGCGCATGGCACCTTTCGGTTTGCCTATCGTCCCTGAGGTATACATGAGTTCGGCGATGTCGTCCGCAGCTGGCGCCATCGCCAAGCCTGCCGGATCGGCCGGAGCATCTGGCTGATGCACCCACTTATCGAAACGATCGACATTGGCCTCGACATCCCCAACGGCCAATACCCGTTCTAGAGCGGGGAGTGCATTCCACACGCTCGCAAACTTCGACCAGAGCGCCTGGTGGACGATAGCAAACCGGGCACCGGAGTCCTCAAGCAGAAAGCGGATTTCCTCCGGTTTGAGACGTTCATCAACGGGATGAACGATCCCGCCAATCGCTGTCACCGCAAAGTAGCTCAGCACGAACTCAGCGCTGTTTGGCGCAAGCAATGCCACCACCTCCCCAGGCCGGACGTCCCATTGGTAAATGAACTCGCAGGCCAGGCGACGTATACGCGCGGCGAGCTCACGGTACGTCAGTCGCTCCGTCTCGGTGATCAGCCCGATCTTATCCGGCCACCGACGTTCCGCCTCACACCAAACTATGGAAAGCGTGTTCATGCTCCGTTGCCCTGTTTCCGCTTCTCGACGACACGGGCGGGGTTACCCAATACCACCGTCCAAGGCGGGACATCCTTGGATACGACGGCGCCCGCACCGACGATGCTGTTTTGACCAATGGTCACTCCATCAAGAATTTTGGCGCCAATTCCAATCCAGGCGCCGTCCTCAATTGTGATCCCCTTTGACACCCGAGCCTGATGAATGACAGGCGTGTCGGGGTCGTCATAGGCGTGACCGCCACCAAGCATGTATGTTCCTGCCCCGATCGCGACGTTGGAACCTATCGTCAGATGGCTGCGCGAGACCAAAAAGCAGAAGGGCCCAATGGAGACGAAATTGCCGATCGATATGACGGAGTCATTGCAACTGAGAATGCTGTTCCGGCCTAGTAGAATCTGGTCCCCAAGAACAATGGATGAGCTTGGGCCTTTCGCATCGAGTACCACGAAATCATCAATCATCACTCCCCGCCCCAACCGGATTCGGCCAGGACAACGCAGCACGCCCCCCGCTCCGAAGACCGTCCCTCGACCGACGGAGCCCAGCAGCCCCGGATAGCACTTTCCCCGCACGAAATACCCGATGGCGCCCGGCAATCGCCCGAGCACCGCGGTGTACAGCTCGTACTTGGCTAACGCTCCGAGAGATTCCTTGCCGACAAAGATGCTGAGGTATTGACGATATGGAGAAAGAGTGGCGTCCCCAAGCGATTCGACTAACGGTCGCTCATTCATCCAGGTGCTCCTTGCCAAAATGAAACATATGCATAAAATATTTGGGCCTCAGGACTTCCTTGTTCTTGTCAAGAATGGGCTCAACCATCGCATAGCCTTTGCCGGAGATCCCTTTTTCTTAGGAAGTTGATAGCCTATGTGCTGAGTGATGCGTCAAGAAAAGATTGTGCTTGGCATTTCCCCACTTCTTACTTTTCATTCGTTGCACCACGCATTTCTTGCCTCAAACCACAGACCATGTTCCACGACTAGAGATACCCATGCTCTTCATACCAGCGAATGGTTCGTTTGAGCCCCTCATCCAAGGAAACCCGTGGCGCATAACCAAGAACACGTTTAACCTTTTCAATTGAGAACGCCCGATTATTTTTAAAAAAACTCACTCGTCGTTTGTGCAGAGGCGGTTCAATGCCCAGGGGCGTGCACACGGACTCACACAGACCAGCGAGCCATTCCACCGGCATCAGCGGGATATGCATACTCGGGGCTGGAACCTGAAGTTGCGCGGAAATACGATCCACGAGCTCATGCAACGGAAGGTATCCATCTCCTCCGATGATGAAGGCTTCTCCCACAGCCTTTGCATGGGTACCACAGAGCATGAACCCTTCAATCACATCATCAATGTATGCTGGATGAAACAACACATTCCCTTTTCCTATATAGATAAACTGTCGTTTCTTAATGGTGCGAAACAGTTTCAGCATGCGGAGATCTTCAGGGCCGTACAGAGAAATTGGCCGGACGACGCTAATGGGCAATCCGGTTTCCTTATGAAACTGCCACACATATTGTTCCGCCTTAAGCTTCGTTTCCTGGTATAAATCCGTGGGGTTGAACGGGGTCTCTTCATGAGCCGGAATCGCCTGAACATCGCCATGGACGCCAATCGTACTGCAATGAATCACGCGGCCAACCCCATACTTTTTGGCGGCATGAAGGACATTTTTTGTCCCTTCAACATTCACGGCATACGCATCGGTCTTATCCGATCCCCCTTTCCGAAAATTGGAGACCAAATGAAAGACTTTCTCCGCTCCTTTAACGGCCTGCTCCACATCTGCAAGGTTGCGGATGTCTCCCCATATGACTTCACTCCCATTGTCAGGCAAGGCTTCACCCTGCTTGCTTCCCCGATGCCCGAACACTCGAACCTCTTCCCCTTCAGCAAGCAGGCGCCTCACAAGGTGGCTTCCCAAAAATCCTTTTCCGCCGGTGACTAAGACTCGTCCCATTACGCGTTTGCATCCTTCTTGTTTTGAGCGACCACTAACAGCATGTATCCACTCGTAAAAAATAAGAGATGATCCAGTTTCGAGATAATCCAGATGAAGGGATAAACCAGCGAATACATGGTAAACACTTTTTGATATCGCTGGAGATCATTTCCAGTCACCACGAGACCTTTGGCAGAATTCCGCTTCCCACTTTTTAACAGATCAAACGCGAAGGTAATCAGCGTATCAATACATTCTGAAAAGAATTTGGAATAGGTCTTCTCCGATAGCACGGTAAATTGGGTTCCCAAAATTCGGTCAATGTCACCGCGTGTATAACCGGGACGGAGATGCCCGTGTTTCTCGTCAGTCTGGCCGATCGCCAATCGAATTTTCCTGAGCAAGCTCGTTTTGATATGTGGCACATTCAAAATCACTTGTCCGTCGGGTTTCACGATTCGATGCAACTCACGGATAAACGCTTCATCATTGGGAATATG
>JBGSSO010000234.1:0-18668 GCA_041737015.1 Nitrospirales bacterium | reverse complement strand
TGACAATGTAGCCTTCCCTGTTTCTGGAAAAGCATTCGTAGTGTATGCTGAGAAATTCCTCACTGCACTCACCCTGTTAAAGGCCTGGATGCGAGAGAGATCGCCAATCAACAGATTGACCATAGTGGTATTGGTTGAATCAATCAGACTCCATCTGGGACCACCGGTCCGAAAGGTCACCCAATTGAAATGAAGACAACAGTCCCTCAAGCGCTCATACAGAATTTCCTGAACCACACTCCTACCTGGTACAAGCTGACCATTCTAGGATTCTTAATCCTCAACCCCATCTTATTAATGACCATTGGCTCGTTTTACACCGGGTGGGTGCTCATCCTGGAATTTATTTTTACGCTGGCCCTGGCTCTCAAAAGTTATCCATTACAACCCGGTGGCTTGCTCGCACTTGAAGCCGTCCTATTGGGGATGACTACCCCCGCTACGGTCTATCATGAAGCGCTCAATAATTTTCAAGTGATCATGTTATTGATTTTCATGGTGGCCGGGATCTACTTCATGAAAGATTTGCTCTTGTTTCTGTTTACGAAAATTTTATTGGGCGTCCGTTCAAAAATTTTGTTGGGACTCTTGTTTTCCATCATGGGTGCCTTCCTTTCGGCATTTCTGGATGCCTTGACGGTCACGGCGGTCATCATTGCCGTCGCGTTGGGGTTTTACAACATTTACCACCGGGTGGCCTCTGGCAAAACGTCTCAGACCTCTCATGATTCGACAAGCGATCATGAGATCGGCTCGCTTCACCGGGAAAATTTAGACAATTTTCGAGGCTTCCTTCGAAATTTATTAATGCATGGAGCGGTGGGAACAGCATTGGGCGGAGTCTGTACTCTCGTGGGGGAACCCCAAAATTTATTGATCGCGGACAAAGCCGGCTGGGAATTTATGGAGTTCTTATTGCGGATGGCCCCCGTGACGCTTCCGGTCTTGGCCACGGGATTGGTCACCTGCATGATCGTTGAGAAAGTACGATGGTTTGATTATGGCTTTCAGCTTCCGGATCCGGTTCGCCTCATTTTGGTGGAATTCGAAACCGAGCAACAGAAACGACGAGATTCCGTGGATACGGCGAAACTTATTATTCAAGCCATTGCCGGCCTTTGGCTGATTTTTGCCTTAGCCTTTCATCTGGCGGAGGTCGGAATCATCGGACTCACGGTGATCGTGTTTATTACTGCCTTTAACGGGATTATCGAAGAGCACCAACTTGGAGAGGCGTTTAAGGAAGCGCTTCCCTTCACGGCGCTCCTCGTGGTTTTTTTCGCTATTGTGGCCGTCATCCAGGACCAGAATCTGTTTTCCGGCATTATCGGATATGGATTAAGCTTGGAAGGATCGCATCAAATCGGCATGTTTTATCTGGCCAATGGCATTCTTTCGGCTATCAGCGATAATGTCTTTGTTGCGACGGTTTACATCCAGGAAGTGCTCCGTGCCTTCCAGGCGGGGACCATTACCCGTGACCAATTTGACCTTTTGGCTGTTGCCATTAATACCGGCACGAATATCCCCAGTGTGGCAACGCCAAACGGACAAGCCGCATTTTTATTTTTATTAACCTCCTCCCTGGCTCCGGTAATCCGCTTATCCTATGGAAAAATGGTGTGGATGGCGCTTCCCTATACGTTGACCATGGCGAGTGTCGGCCTTCTTTCCGTGTATTTTCTGTTAGATCCGGCGACGGCATATCTCTATGACACCGGACTCATACAACATCATAGCCTGAGTAGCTCCGGCAATCCTACAGAACCGTTAGCGCATTAATTGTTGCAAAGATTCAGATAGAGGCAGGGGAGAAGAAACAGCACCCCTGCAGGAAGGTTGCACCACTGTTCGATACAGGAGAGAAATAGACATGTGAAGGCTCAGAAGCACCACTTCGAAGCCGTATCGTTTGTTATGGTTCCTGATTTGTATTACGGAGCCAGTGTTGCAACGGTTTCATTACTCTGAACTACTCGTTCCGGATACAGGACGATTTCCACACGACGATTTTGGGCTCTTCCCTCCTCCGTCTCATTCGTCATCACCGGTCGCATATCGGCATAGCCCGTCGCTGAGAATTGATTGGGATCCATTCCGGTTTGCTCAATCAGGAACCGCAACACCGTCGTGGCCCGTGCGGTTGAAAGTTCCCAATTCGTGGGATACTGTTTTTGCAGTTGTCCATAAATGCGGTGGTTGTCCGTGTGGCCCTCCACTTGGATGTTTTTCCCTGGGAGGGTCGCTAACACCTGGCCCACCTGCTTCATGATTGTGAGCCCGAGGGGAGTCAAATCCGCCTCACCGGATTCAAACAGGACTTGTCCCAGCATGGTTAACACTAATCGATCATGATGTTGAGTCACCACCAGACTTTTGCCAAATTTGTCCTCAAGCGCTTTGGTAATGCGATCGATCTCTTCTCCGACCGTGAGCACTTCATACTTGACCTTCGCCAATTGCGCTTCCTGAACTTCACGAGCTTTTCGGACCAATTCCAACTCATGTTTTAACCGCTCCACTTCTTTGAGCCTAGCTTCCAGACCCGAAAGCTCTTTCTCCAATAGACTATTCTGTTCACGAAGGTGGGACATCTGGCCAATTTGCCCATCTAAACCCGACCTGATCTTTGTGAGTGCGGCCCTCAACTCATGGAAATCCAGCGGCTCTCCCCCAAAAAGAGGATCGGGCAGAGAACCGATTCCTTCCGTGTTTCCGAGTTTCCTGATTTGTGTATACAGCGCTTCCACCTCTTGTTGGACCGCAGCTAATTGTTCTTCCTTAATTTGGTCTTGCACCTCAACGGTATGCTCGAGGGCCGTCTTCGTTTCTTGAAGCTGCATGACTTCAGTTTGCTTCTCTTCAACAGCCTGCTGCAACCGTTCAAGTTCCGCTATCGCGGACTCTTGGCTCTTTTCGTATTCTTGAAGAGCACGTTCATGTGATTGCTGACTCACACACCCGACCACAACCGTACACGCCACTGCCACAAGTAAAGTGTTGACCAGTTTCATGGTACCTGCTCCTTCACGTTCACCGCCTCTCCTCACCCCAGGTTCTCTGCTATCAATGACACCTGAGGATTCAAGACTGGTTGGTAACTTTGGGCCCAAATGTTTCGAGCTACTCTTCTGGGTGCCATGTCCATCCTTCCTTATCGACCGGAAGGAAGGTTCTTCCACAACCGAAAAGAGCAGAGAAGCTTATTCTCGGCATTCTGGATAGGACACTTGAGAAAACCAGCAAGAACAAGGGGAAAGTTACTTAAAAAGGCCAGAATGGCCTGTCAATATATCCCAATGAGGTCAATTGACCCGGTTTCAATTCACAGGGGATAAATATGGAAAGATGAAGGGGGAGGAAATGTTGGCACAAAGGGA
The DNA here is from genome assembly GCA_041737015.1 of Nitrospirales bacterium. Taxonomy (GTDB): domain Bacteria; phylum Nitrospirota; class Nitrospiria; order Nitrospirales; family UBA8639; genus Nitrospira_E. The sequence continues at coordinate 15,288 of JBGSSO010000234.1, read as the reverse complement.
TTTGGGGGACGGAAGAAGCTTGATCCTCGCCTCGCATGCACAGCAAGAAGGACATGCTGTCCCAGCATACATTCTTCAAGAGATATCGGCTCCGTCGCGGCTGCTGCCAGCCTTGCCTTTTACCGAAGAGCCTCCTCGTGGACCATGCCCACCTGATACTGAGCCATATGCTGAACCAAATTCGTGACGCTGGAATCCATCATTTCCATAAGCGGAGACGGGTACAGGCCGATCACCAAAATTAGAGCAGCAAGAGGGATCACGGTGGTCAATTCCCGTAAACTCAGATCCGGTAATTGTGAGATGGTGGAATTTTTGGGTTGACCCAATACCACCCGTTGGAGCATCCAGAGCATATATGCCGCAGCGAGGACAATTCCCCCCATGGAAAACAACACCTTCACATAGCTTTCAAAGGATGTTCCGACCAGGACCAAAAATTCTCCAATAAAATTACACGTGCCAGGCAATCCGAAGGAGGCCACAGAAAACAGACAAAAAAGCGCCACAAACCGGGGCATCGATTTTTGCAATCCTCCATAATCCTGTATCGACCGGCTATGGGTCCGATCATACAATTGCCCGACAGCCAAAAAAAGGGCTCCTGTGGTAATCCCATGGTTCACCATCTGCAAGATGGCTCCTTGAATACCATGGTTATTGAACACGAATATCCCCAGTGTCACAAATCCCATATGCGAAATGGACGAATACGCCACTAACTTTTTTAGATCGGACTGGGCCAGGGCCATATACCCTCCATACACAATAGCCGCCACTGATAACCACAAGATAAACGGGGCAAAGGTCACTGAAGCTTCAGGAAACATGGGGAGACAAAATCGTAAAAATCCATATCCACCCATTTTCAAAAGCACTCCTGCCAACAGGACGCTTCCAGCCGTAGGAGCTTCGGAATGGGCATCCGGCAGCCAGGTGTGAAACGGCAACATGGGTAATTTAATGGCAAAGGCTAGGAAGAACGCCAGAAATATCCAAAACTGGGCGTCGGGGGAATAGGTGTTCTCTGCCAACGCTAAAATATCGAATGTCCGCCCCCCTTCCACGTACAACCCGAGTATCGCCAGGAGTAAGATCAGGCTTCCTGACAAACTGTACAAAACGAATTTGATGCCGGCCGCTATGCGTTGAGGCCCACCCCACAGAATGATCATGAAATACATGGGAATCATCGTGACTTCCCACAACATAAAAAACAAAAACAGGTCCAGAGCGGTAAACACGACAATCATGGCCCCTTCGACCAACAGAATCATCGCCATAAAGGAGCGTACACGGGTGGTAATTGATTTCCAGGAGCAGAGTACGCAAAAGGGACAGAGCAGAGTCGTGAGTAAAACCAGAAGAAGACTAATTCCATCCACTCCGACAGCATATTGAATATTAAAGGTCGGCATCCATGCCATCCGCTCCACGAATTGCATGCCTTGGGTAGAAAAATCAAATTCTCTCAGCAGCACCAGTGAAAGAACACCGTCACCCAGCGTACACCCCAGAGCCACGCGCCGAATCCATTCCTGATCCTGAATACAGGCGATGATCGCAATGCCCAAAAACGGCATCGCGATCATGATACTCAAAAGATGTTCAGTGAAGATTGTGTTCATCGTTTCCCCTTCATGGCATGTCGGTCAAGGCACTTCCAGGACATGAAAGACGCCCTCTCGTTTTTCACACTCCGCGGCTGTGAATTTCAGTGTCGTGTTCGTTACCCCATAATCACTGACAAGCTACCTGCGGAATCACATGACAAACCAAAACAACGACCCAATCCCGACAATGAGCCAGAAAATCATGACCAGTAAGTGGTGCTGTAACGTACGAGGTTCTAGTTCCTGCATCATATTCCCTGCGGTCGCTGCTTGATTCCCGGCACGAACCACATTCTTGTCGAGGACTTTGATTTCGATACTTTTCCATAGCCAGTTGGCGATACCCAGGCTGCGTTGGCCGATCCCCACCACGACCCGATCGACACCGCGAAGGTCCACCACCCGCCAAAGCCACCCAGCAATTCCTACGCTGTTTCGTCCCAAACCTACTACCAGCCCGTCAATCCCCCGAAGGTCTACCACCCGCCACATCCACTTCGCCGCCAACACCGACACATTCGCAATGCCCAGGATCAGGGCGTCAAACACATTCCGGTCGACAACCCTCCATAGCCATCTGGCCAACCGGAGAGTGGGCACCACAATATACGCATCATATATTTCGTCGAAATACAATTTATTCAGAAAATGGACATACCATCGCTTGCCCATTTCCGATTGTTGGAACCAGGATCCCGAAAATTTTGTCAAGGATAAGTACCCAACCGCAATACCGCCTACAGCCGCCGCAAATGCAAGAATAAGTTGCAAGCCCGTCCCGCTCGAAGTTTCTTCTGCAATATGAGCCATCCGATGTCCCACGACCGGGGACAGAAATTCCGCAAACCAACTCCACAAGATCAGCAACAGGCTTCCAAAAATTCCAATGACAGACAAGGTTCCCAGAAGGTGAATGGAGGAAAAAAAACGAGGCTGGATAGCCTGCCTCCCCATGCCACTTCCATGGCCTATCGGAAGCGGAGAACCAAACAACACCAGGACACCCCGCATGACATACATGGCAGAGAAAAATACCGTCAGAAATCCCAAAATCCAAAAGGTCCATTGAGCGGAGGATCCCTGTTGAATCATCCATAATTGTTCATATGGCCCGAAAAAAATGAGGAAGGGTGGAAGACAGGCTAACAGCAGAGCTCCTAACACTAAGGATCCCATTGAAAAAATTGATGACCCATGACGAAAAAGCGACGAATGCCCATGTCCATGAGAGCCAACCGAACGAAGTGCATTTCCCGTCGACAAAAATAAAAATCCCTTCAAACATCCATGGGCGAGCATATGAAAAATAGAGATGACAAAGGCTCCAACTCCGCAGGTCATAATCATGAAACCAATTTGGCCAATGGTTGAATACGCCAGCATGCGCTTAATATCCACCTGAGTTAGGGAGACAAAGCTCGCAAACAAGGCGGTCACACCTCCAATCAATGCAATGACGGTCATGGCTTCAGGCGAAAGGATCACGAGGGGACTCATGCGAACCAACAAGAAGGGTCCGGCATTCACCATGGTCGCGGCGTGAATCAAAGCGGAAACGGGGGTGGGAGCTTCCATGGCAAAAGGGAGCCAGACATGGAACGGCACTTGTGCGGATTTTCCCATGGCGCCCAAGAAAAGAAAAAGTGTAATGAGAGTGAGGATGTGAATGGGAACGTCCAGCCCTAGCCACCCGAACAGGTTGATGGTGTTTCCCTGTATGGACGGGGCTTCCCCTAAAATCGTCTGAATATCCAGTGTTCCAAAAGTCGAATAGGTCAGAATCACCCCAAAACCTAAGCCCACATCCGCGACCGAATTTACGAGAAAGGCCTTGGTCGCGGCCTGAGCAGATGACTGCCGCTCCCCCCAATGAGAAATTAACAAATAAGAACAAATTCCCATGATCTCCCAGAACACAAACATCATGAGCAGATTGTTGCTCATGACCAGCATGATCATCGAAAACGTAAACAGCGCGATGACCGCAAAGAAACGGTTATACCTAGGATCGCCGATCATATAACGGGACGCGTACACATGCACCACGCTGCTCACACCGGTCACCAAGAGCAGGAGCAACACCGTGAGTTGGTCGACGTAGAGACCCAAATCCACAACCAGGTCTCCCGATTTAATCAGTCGGTAGAGTGGAATGGAAAAAGCCCCATCAGATGCGACTTGAGCAAACGCGATGGCGGAAAACGCGAAGGAGAGAGCCATGGCAGGAATGCCGATCTTATGGCCTTGCTCTCCAAGCCAGGGTTTCCCCAGCACGAGAACCAGAACGGCCATCAGAGGAAGGAGGGGAATAAGGATGAGGAATGTCATATCAGGGGGTCACCATACGCCCAATCCTGCTAAAGCCCGGGTGGAACGGCGTTCTTGAGGAGAAAGCTGACAATTTGATCGCTCATCAACCCCAAAACAATGACCGCCACGGACGTTGCGCCGAGACCAATTTGCACTGCCAACGGAATCTCACGTATGAGAGGAGGCTGCTGGGCTGACCGGTCCCGAAACACCCGTTCAAATAATTTAACGAAGTAGGCCAGGGTTAACAGAGTCGCAATCAGCACCGCGGCAATGGCAAGGTAGTTTTGCGCTTCCACCGCGCCAAGAATGATATACCATTTTCCAAAAAATCCACCGGTTGGAGGAATCCCGATCATCGACAGGGCTATGACCACCAGGGCAACCGACATCCATCCCGCTCCTCCCTGCAGTCGCCCAAGATCTTCAATAGTGCGAACCCCGTACAGATGAATAATCGCCCCCGCCCAAAAAAACAATCCCGCTTGCATCACGGCATCATTCAAGAGGTAAAACACTCCTCCGACAAAACCGGTTTGATTTCCGAGACTAATCCCCACCAGAATCAATCCGATATGCGAAAGCCCTCCATACGCAAACATGCGTTTGATTTCTACTTGGGACAGAGCCAGGAATGCGCCAACCAGGGCTGCAAGAGCCCCTAAAATTCCCACTAACAACAAAAGGCGGATCTGGTAGACCACCGCCTGGGCTCCAAGGACCCAAAACATAATGCGAATCCATCCATACAGCGCGACCTTCGTCACTAAGGAGGCCAGCATCGGTGACACTCTATCTGGCGCATACGTATACGCATCCGGCAACCACCCGTGGAGCGGTACCAACGCCATCTTGATGCCCAGCCCAATGAACATGAATAACACACCAACCGCAAAGGCCTTGGATGCCACCAAAGGGGGCACCCGCTGAGCCAGATCTGCCATATTGAGCGTACCCGTCTCGGCGTACAAATACCCCACTCCCAGGAGGTACAAGGAGGCTCCGAAGGTGCCTAAAATTAAATACCGGAATCCGGCAACAAGCGCCTTTCCGCCAGCCAACCCGACCAAGGCATAGGCACACAGGGCGGATACTTCTAAGAAAACGAAAAGATTGAATAAATCCCCGGCAAACACCATGCCGGTCAGACTGGCTATCAATAACAAGACCAGCGTATAAAACGGGACAATCCGGCTGCCGAGATAGGGAAACAAAACAGAACTGAGGAAGGTGATACACACCAATCCGACGAGACTCAAAGCCACGGTCATGACACTGGCCAATCCGTCCGCCACCCACTCAATCCCGACCGGAGCGGCCCATCCCCCAAAGTCATAATGAATCGTCCCGTTTTGAAGAACTCCTACCAGATTTGCGAAGGAAACCGGGACCATGGCAGCTAGCACACCAATCGATAATGGCCGACACCACTCCCGATGCTTGATCCCGATTAATGGTAAACAAATGGCCAAACCGAGAGGTAACAGGAAAAGGATTGCGGGAAGGTGTCGCGTCATTCCAGCCTTTTGAGAATTTCTTCTTCGTCCAGGCTGCCGTATTTTTTATAAATGGCATCGGCCAGGGCCAAAGATACTCCCAGGGTGGCAACACCCACCACAATCGCGGTCAATGTCAGCACATGAGGGAGAGGATTCGCATAGGCTTCTGGTTGAATGATCTCGGTGGTGGAGAGCAAAATAGGCACCGTGGCGCCTCGCTTGGCACTAGTTGTGACGAGGAAGAAGATCACACTCGTTTGCATGAGATACATCCCGATGAGTTTTTTCACCAAATTGTACCGGGTCACCATAATATAGATGCCCCACAGAAATAGCAGCACAAAGGCAATGTAGTTGGGGCGCTGCAGCCACCCTCCGATGAGCTCAAACATCATATTCCTGCTCGGTATCGTGATAGGCCAGGCTGAGAACAATGGAAATCCCTGTCACCGCAACATCCACGGCCACGCCGATTTGTGCCAGCAAAATCCCCGTATACCGACGTGCGGGAGCATCCAAACCTGGAATCTGCAAATTGGCATAGTTCAGAAATTCCCCCCCTCCAATGAGGCATAGGCCACCCACTCCCACAAAAATAACCAATCCGATTCCATCGCCATGCAATACCTTTTCCACCAAACGTCCCTGAGGTGACTTCAGCCCAAACACCAAAAAAGTCAAGATCATACTGGTTGTCCAAATGACGCCGGCCACAAATCCTCCTCCCGGACCGTACTGGCCGAAGAACAAGACGTACAACGCAAACAACTGGGCCAGAGGAATGAGCAAGCGACTCATGGTCTGAACAATGATGCTGTCGTGGATCTGTTTCATGAGCCTGGCTCCCGTAATAACAAGGCACAGGCAATGCCGGCCGTAAATATCACCACGGTCTCAATCAACGTATCAAATGCCCGATAGTCCATCAGCACCGAGGTGACCACATTCGGCGTGAGCGTGTCCGCATAACTATTCTGTAAGTACACAGGAGAAATGTGCACATTAGGCGGTGAGGTCGGATCGCCGAATTGAGGAAGATCATTCGCCGCTAGTAACAACAGAAGGCCCAACAAGGGCAGCCCGAGCACTCCAGCAAGAGGAGGCGGGGGACGACGAAGGCGGCTATCCTTAGGAGCGGTATCAAACAACGTGACGAGAAACAACACGGTACCCAACCCGGCCCCAATAACGGCTTCCACAAATGCCACATCCACCGCACCTAACCAAGCCCAAACCAGGGACAAAAAGAAACTATATGACCCGAGGATAAACACTGAACTCATCAATTCCTTGACCAAAAATGTTGCGCTGGCCGCCGTCAAGAGCAGGAGTAACAGCAAGGCAATATTCACTGAATACATCATTGGTCTTCCTCCGTCTGAGGTTTGAGGCCAGCCCGATAGGCCGCTCGAATCGTGGCATGAGCAATGACTGGATTTAACAGGATGAGCAAAACCAGGACGACGAGAATCTTCAGCATATTGATCCCGAAGCCCTGGTACAGAGCAAGGCCCGCGAGGACGCAAATCGCGCCTAGGGAATCAGTCAGGGAGACTGCATGGGATCGTGAAAACACGTCAGGGAGGCGTACCGTGCCAATCGCAGCCACTACCAGAAAAAATACCCCCACCAGAATTAACCCGATGGCAATAACGACCATTTAGGGTGTCCCTCGTTGCTCAAGAAATTTTGCAATGGCAAATGCTCCAACCAGGTTCAGAAGCGCATAGCCCGTGGAGATATCCACGAACATCTCCACACGGTCATAGACTGTTCCCATGACGACGCCCAGAATGATGGCTTTGGTCGAAATTCCCGCTAATCCCAATACCCGATCAAACACCGTGGGACCCTGGATCACCCGGTATAAATACACGAGAATTAGAAATGACAACGTCATTAACAAAAATAGAAAAAAATCAATCATCAGAAATTCGTGTCTTCCCGAAAGACCCAGGCAAGTTTGCGCTCCATCCGGCCAGTGGTGAGATCATTCCCTGCTGCCTCATCTATGGCATGCACTAGGAAAGTATTGCCGTTGATTTCAACGGTAATGGTGCCTGGCGTCAGGGTCACAGAATTCCCAAGCACAACGATCGCGCCCCGATGTTTTAAATGAGACCGATAGGTGATAAGTCTGGGCTTAATGGGTAACGAGGGACTCAGAATGAGTTTCGTCAAATGCAGACTACTTTCCACAATCCGTAGAAAAAGCCAGGGGCTGTAGAGAACGACACGAGCCCATGGAAAATTGTGGAAGGGAGAATGAGGGAACCCCGTGTTTAACCATGCGACTCCACAAGAGACCATGAATCCGAGAGCGACGTGAAAATTATCGTACCTCCCTGATAACACAAGCCAGACAAAAAAAAGGGCCAACGTGTTGGCAATAAACTGTTTCGGAAAAGAAGACTTCATCCTGGGCTATCCTCAGACCAAAACCAGAACTTCTCGACTCAATGAATCCGATAAGATAAAAAAAAAGCCAACCAAATGTTTTTCGAATGAGGTGTTCAAAAAACCTGGTTGGCATGTACTGTTTCCAGCCTATGGGAACTAAGCAAATGCTGGGAACCCTACGGCCATGATGAATGATATTTCGGGAAACCGGATGCTCCCACTCTCCCTACTCAGCCTGTGCCCAATAAAAAGAGGGGTCTCATCCTTTTGAACAATCTGCAAGCCTCCGACCTTATACCAGGCACCCTCTTCCATCCACAACTCCAAATCAAAGGGATAGGTTCGATTGAAGTTTTTCAACCAACCTACTGAGGACCACTTGATCCTGTAGATGAAACCGAAAGCCCTAAGGAATAAACGTCTCACATCGGAGATGATAGGGGATTCGATCAGCAATTCAAAGCACGGCAGAATTCACAAAAACTTACCTTCTCATCGTGAAATCATATGTCAATCGTGACTGGTTCCCAGGTTAAGTCAGAGAGATACCGTGAAAAGCCTTTGGAGTCCGGATCAAACGCAATGACATTCATCCATTGGTTATGGAAAACATGCTGAAGCAACGCGTGCTTCTGAATGATGGACTGTATTCGATCCGGGGGCGCCTCAATGATAGCCAGTAAGCGCATGGGTTCATGATAATGCCGCGCCCCATCGTTTACCGATTGGAGGGGAAGGCCTTTTTGCAGGTCACTTTGGCTCCCTAACATCACACCAACGCCGGCAACCATATTGTGAATGACCTTGCTCCCACCCCCATAGGCCCAAGGATCCACCGCCGAAAAGTAATACGTTAAGTTAATCAATTCGCCCACGATGAGAGGGGCGGTCATGATTTTTTCAAGAAGGCTCCCATCAGGATCTGAGCCAGGATCATACGAATGCAAAAAAACTCTCCCTTCCAAATCCAGACCTTTGGTAAGAGCCCGCCTTCCAATCAAAAAGGCGGCATTCCCTGACAATCCCCATTCAGGACGCGAATTAGCCCAATCCATGCTCCGTTGCCTGACATGCTTGAACGCTTCACTGGGAGACACCTCTGTCGGAGCGCCTGGAATTCGCTGGCATCGTTCCAATGCCTGATGTGTGCCAGCCTGCTCCAAGTCCCTCACCAACAGGGCTAAATCCTCTACATGAGTAGCAGGAATATCGACAAGATCATATATGTTCACTCGATCTGTGGTGGTATTGTGTTTGGCGGGAAGAAACCAGGTGTCTTCTGGAATGACCAGACCATTTTCGCTCAGAATATGCCGAACCTCTGGATTATTGGCCATGACTGCAAAGACACGAGCATTCGGATCACCATGACTGCCTCCACATGCGCCACAATCCAGGGCCGCATAATAAGGATTATTATCGGACTGGCTTCCATGACCGCAGACCATCACAAACCGGCCAAAGTTTTTCGTGAGGCCGATCACACGCAATCCGCCCTCCACAAAGGCCGCTTGTTCCAATAGAGTGAAACCTAGTGCCAGTTCTCCCAATCTCGGCTTTCTCCGCTGGTCTTCACCTGAAGGCTCAACGGGAATGTGCGTGGCAACGGTGCCCCACAACCACTGCTGCAACCACTGCTTAACGGCATCGAAGGAGGTTCGAAACAGCGTTTTTCCTACCAACCCGACGCTAAAAAATATCCCTAGCACATCAATCAACATAAAAGAAGCAAAGGGATTGTGCTTCAGATCATGAAAGAGGTGATGACTGAGTTGGTGCCACCTGGTTCCCGAGAGGTAGTCCTTCACCTTATCATTCTGCCCGACTCGCGGAACTTCGATCACTTCCGTTTTTGGTGTCAGCAAAATTGGACACAAAGCCAAGTGGTCGTGGCTATCAAATGCCACATGACTCATGGGGACCCCAAAGAATCCCGCATACCCAAACGTTTCATACCACCCCTGGGCTTCAAAATGACGACGAAACGACTCTGAGCGAGCGTCGATACAAAAAATCCCTTGCGCCCGAGGCCGCTCAGGGCTAACGTGTGCCACCACTTGATGTCCGCTGATGTTCCCCAGCAAATACTCCCGATAAACGTCCTCATACGCTTCAAGCCATACCGGTCCATGTGCCGATTGGGGAAAGAGATCCAGCCATTCCAGTAAGGTTGACATGTCGGTGTACGACAAGTCATATAACTCAATTGGGGTCAATTCCAAAAACTGAGCCAGGTGAAACAGTCGCCAAACCTGATGACACACGGCATCATTATTAGAGTCGGTGGCGTGAGAAGAAGGAAGGTTCAACGCCTGTTCACGCTCACGTTGTTCGTTCCAATAGGCTAGGAGTGCAGGTAATGTCCCCTTGATGCCCCATTCCCGTTGGCAGAGTCCCTCCACCATTTCTGATTCATAAAAGAGCCGAACGGCGAGATATTGTAAGGGATCGATAGGGTAATCTTCTTGGGCAGGATACCCGGTATGGTCTCCACGCCAACGGATAAATCCTGCCCAACCTGGCAATTGCGCCAGATGCCGCGAGAGATACTCTCGCCATCGTTCCTCCGGGATTTTGAGATTTTGCAGATGTTTGCACAACATCTCCTCTGGGGCATCGGACAATTCGCGAAGTTTTTGTCGAAGATGTGGAATCCCGAGAAATCTGCCTGAGAGATCCCCTTGCGCGAGTTCGCGCCAGGCAACATAAAATCCCTTTTCTCTTGCAGGCATGCTCCATCCGGCAACTCCCTCGTCGACAAACGCCGCAATCCACTTGATCATGTGCGTATTGATGGTCTCAACCAGGATGCCACCTGTCTCACTGTCCAGCCAATCACCCAGCGTCCTATCTACGGGTAAATCAACCGGGACGAGTGCGGCACCTTGTCTTGATGCATTTGCGCTCCGACTGGGATCAGATGCATGAAAAGAAGCCGGACCCGACACAGGGTCAGACAACTGGCACGCTGCCAACGAACTTTTCCAGAGGTTATGCAGATAGGCGGATTCCGGATCATGTCGGCACTTCTCGCACTCCCGAATCGTCCGGTTAATAATGGAGGTTCGAGAATCCTCCGGAAGATCGGATCGAAATCGTGTGGCCAGACCCTCTAATTCCAGGGTCCACGTCAGCAGCACAGCCGGTAAAATTTCAATCCCGTATGCGGCATGAATGCGCCAGACATCCTGGACATGAATGGTGCGTGCTCCAACTCGAATGGTATCCCGTGAAGGCATTGGAGGCCCTACCCGCCGAAGTGCCCGTTCAAGAGCCGGCAGAGTAATCCGACCTTGATAAAGGAATTGGCGATACTCTTCAACAGGCAGAAATCCCTTGGCCCCCAGCAATTGATTCGCTTCTTCAATCGCACGGGCAAATGGTAGATGCTCGAGGTCACGAATGGGATTGTAATAGGCAAAGGTTTTCATCGGCCAATATGGCCCGATGGGCTGACACGCCTCATCAACGACTTCTCGAAGCCATTTCCAATTCGTCATCGTTGAACGATCTTGCTCAAGCCTGTTCATTGCCCCATTTCCACTTTTTAAGAGCACGGACATCTCGTAGCGTCAAATCAGGGTTTAAAGAAATCATTTGTGCTCTTACTGGTTAAAATAACGGGAATCAGGGTGAAATGGCAGAGGGGAAAGCCTGACAAGACCATGCACCCAACTCATTAGATTTAAGTTTATTTAGCAGCGTGCAATAAACTCTATTTACAATAAAAAAAGCCAACCGATGGGCATCTCCTTTTAGCTTCAGGAGATCACTCGGTTGGCTTATTCTATCGCTTACCTCAATCACATGGTGAATGATACAAGCGATCCGACAAACCCGTTCTACGATCAAGGTCAAAACCAGCACAGTTACCACCCTCCTCAAGCATTCGAGGAGAAGTCCATTCTCTTCTTGACCTCACATGAACAATACGCTTATATCAGGGGGATAGGCTGTTCCTCAAGTTCCTGAGATTCTTTCCTACGGGATTGTGATGGATCGATAGTGAAGGGCAAGGTCCGTCTTGCCGGAAAGCATTACTATATGAACCCCCGCTTCACACGAGGTGAAATGGAATCGGCAATCCGAAATGCCATCATTAAATTTGAGCAGGAATTCATGGGCCGCGGCCCCACCGATGTTCGCGCCTCCATTCTACGCGACACCATCCTCATTCGGCTCAAAGGGGTCCTCACGCCCGCCGAACGCCAATTGGCCAAAAGTGAAGAAGGCATTGGAATGGTCAAACAGATGCGCCAAAATCTCATTTCCCAAGGAAGAGAGCAACTGTGTCGTGAAATGCTGGAGATCACCGGAGCGGAAACGACCGCCCTGTTTACGGATATCGATACCCGGATCGAAGAACGCATCATCGTCCTGACGTTAGATCGTGACTTGGAAGCGACATTTCGATAAAAGCCTCAATTGAGACGTCAACCACCTCCCAGATACCATATAACTGCGCCGGTTAGACCGTTTTAGAATTCTGATGGCCTGATTTTCCATTTTTTGTTTTCCCCTTCCTGCCTTTTGGGATGGACAACAAAATTTGACTCTTGACTTCCCGGGGATTTGGCTTATCTTTGAAGGTATGAAAGAACAACGTGTTTTAACCCATGATGAGAAAAAAGCTTCCGAGGCAGCCTTTCGGGGTTTGCCGATGAATGATTCGTGGACGGATTCTGCCAAAGCTGTTTATGAAGGTCTTCTTCAAGCATTAGGTAAGACACCTCTGAAGGATCTTATTTCTTCAGAAAAAGAACACACCCAGTCTCAGGAAAGATCTGATCTTTTGCCTTCAGATTTCTCTGAACCATCCCAGGCAGCTCTTTCACTCAGCTCAGGAGATATTCCTGCTGAATTTGAATCACTCCCGATCCGATCACGAAAAGAAGCCATTGAATCCGGAATACTCAAAGATGTCACTCCAATCGCACAAAGCGTAGGGCTGGATTTCTGCGTGGGCATGACCAATCCGCTCTGGGATCAATACATCACTCCTTCCCCAGATTATACCGAAGAACTTATTCAAACCCGCCTACGCGAGACATTGGTGGCTGTCCGCCTCCGGTTGGCCATCCTGAAAACACCAACTCCGCTGGTGGATGTTCCCATCTTGTTACAATTTCCTCCTGAACCGACTCCTCAGCTCTGCCTCACCTTCGCGCTATTTCACAAGGATCCGGTTGATGGCGATTGCCTGCTCCTGATTCATCCAGGCGAGGTCTTCGCGACACGTCAAGCGTTTGAGAATAATTAACTCGCTCACCTGCCATACCTCCGGACATTTTGTCGGCAAAAAAAATTTTCTTCCAATGTCTCCCTCCGATTGTGATTGTTGCCGGCCGATATTGCTCAAAATGGATCGCCAACATGGTTTTGGAACTCGTAACGATGAATGATGAGGCGAAAAGCAAGAGGAGTGAGAAGCACGGAAGTTGAAAACCAGGTGGTTTGCGCCTCCCACTTGATGTTGCACCGCACAAAAATGAGAAAGGCCATGGGGGAACATCCCCAATGGCGAGAGAGGGTTCAAGCCCGTGGGCATTTAACTCACGGGCTTGAGACCATTAGCCAGATAAGAACGAAGAAAACCCCATTTATTCCAAATCGCTTGGATTATTGAATAACGCAGGCAAAGCAATATTGCCATGTCCATACTGCGGGAAATTCTGGGCCTGAGAATCTCCAGGATTCAAATTTGAAGCCGTATCGTCCGGCGGAAACAAGACCAAGGTCTGTAGGAAATTGATAACCTGCCCTTGCTGCTCATCTGATAACCGGGCAAAGCGATCTCGTGCATTTTTCGCCTCTCCTCCATGTCGCAGGATTGCCGACCATAGATCGATACTCCGCCCGTCATGCCCGTAAGGAGCAGTTGTGCCCACTCCCCATAGTGGTTCGGTCATAAACTCCTTGGTCAAGGAACCATCAAAATTGCGTTCCCAATAGTTTGAGCCCAAGTCATGGCGTTTGAAATCCGCATAGATATTCTTGACGACAAACCGCTTCCCATTGGGTTTTTTGACCGGTGGCGAACCCGATGACGGGACTTCTTGGAACAGGGGAGTCGCCACGGCGAACAGGTCGTTGAATATCCCTCGTCGACTGTCGTAAGTGGTTTCTACATCCGCTACCCGCCGATCTCTCTCAATGACCAAATTTTGGATATGACAGCCGGTGCATTGAATTTCCTGAAAGAGCTTCTCCCCTCTTTTGCTATCTTTCGTCTCACGCCCAATGGCGGGTTTAAAATAATTCAACAAATAAAACTCAAGATGGTCCACCAAACTCACAGGAATTTCATTGGCGACACCATCTAGATCCGGATCATCACTTTCATTGGAAGCCGGAGGCGCTTCGATGGTATCGGTCTTTCCATTCAACACCATTCCCGATGGCGTCACCACTTTCTCGCCGGCAACAGCCTTGGCAAGATCGGGATCAAAGGCTTCAAGGCCCATTTCCCCATTCAATGCCCCGACAACAAATTCCCTGATGGAAATGGTACCGCCATGATGAAAAAATGGCCGTACCCGTAGATCCGCATCGACCCCTTCTAGGCGAGATGGATCGACCGAACCGTCAGGATTGACTCTGATTATTCCATAGGTAATGCCTTTACTCTTTAACGACACCTCCACCGATCCTCGTCCACCCTTAGCTCTGGCAATAGCCTGATCTCTGGTTTGCCGTAAATCTTGGGTAATTTCATCGGCAAGCATTTCGATGATCCCTAACCCGAACAAATGCGGGGCATCCCGGCTATCCGGACGGGTAAACACGTCTCCACCAAACCCCGCCGATCCACGTGGACGTCCGTGGCAGGCCGCACAACTATCTGTTAAACCTGCGCCCAGCGAGTTATCAGCGCTAATATCTCCAAACCCGTCACCATTGCGTGGACCCATCCCTTGAGATATGGTGAATTTTCGTTGAAAAAGATTTCGACCACGACGAATGGAGCGGAATGGATCTCGGCTAATAATGTAGAGCGAGGAATCGGGAGTATTGATATCTCCACGGCCAGCCCCAATTTGCTGTTCCAAAGATTTCTTAATCCCTACCTGTTCAGAATTAGGATGTTGAAAAATATCCGTTTCCTGTGCCTGCGCTCCAGGTAAACCTGTTATAAACGACACCGTGCTCAGCACTAGGAATAAAAAGAACGGAGACATATCAATTTTCTCATTCTCTCGCATAAGGAAACTTTCTTTCCTGGGGGAAAAATACAAATTAATGGGGGGAGGCGGACTGCTTTGACAAAAACAGTTGAAATTAATGAGGGGGAGGCGGATTGCTTTGATAAAAACAGTTGAAATTAATGAGGGGGGGCCGAACTGTTCTCCTAATGTGAAAAAAATTTTTAATCATTAATAAATAAATTTAGACAAAAAAGACTTTAGAGTTTATTTTTTGTACAAACGGGAAGAACCCAAGCAAGTTAAATACCAGGACGTGGAATG
>JBGSSO010000207.1:0-19495 GCA_041737015.1 Nitrospirales bacterium | reverse complement strand
AGGGCTCGTCGGGAAATATTTATTCGAAGAAATGATTCGACGCCCCGTTCAGGTGGATATTGGTTCAGAGTTCCGGTACCGGGAGCCTATGATTCAAAAGGACGATTTGTTTATTGCCATTTCACAATCAGGCGAGACGGCGGACACCTTGGCGGCGGCACGGGAAGCCAAGCAGCGAGGGGCCCGTGTCCTGGCGATTGTGAATGTGGTGGGAAGTACCCTGGCTCGCGAAGCCGATGGGGTGATTTACACGAGATGTGGTCCTGAGATAAGTGTGGCTTCCACGAAAGCCTTTACCGGGCAGGTGATTGCCTTATATCTATTGGCCTTGCATGTAGGACGGGTGCGTCGCACGTTAAGTCCGGAGGAAGGGCGATGGTGGTTGGATCATTTTCTCAAGCTTCCCGGCCAAGTCGAGCATATTCTCAAGCAAGAAGCGGCTATCCAAGCGATTGCCAATCGGTATTATCAAAAACGAAATTTCTTGTATTTGGGTCGGGGGATTAATTATCCCATCGCCCTGGAGGGTGCCTTGAAACTCAAAGAAATCTCCTATATCCATGCAGAGGGATATGCGGCGGGGGAGATGAAGCATGGTCCAATCGCATTGATTGATGAAGACATGCCCGTGGTCGTCCTCTCGCCGAAAGATCGGCTCTACGAAAAGTCTGTCAGTAATCTGATGGAAGTGCGCGCAAGGAGTGCCCCCGTGATTGCATTTGTGACCGAAGGGGATCATGCCTTGGATCAGGTTGCCGATCACGTGTTCGCGATTCCTGCTGTCCATGCGCTCTTGACCCCGATTCTGTTTACCGTCGGCCTTCAACTGCTGGCCTACCATATTGCGGTGTTGCGAGGGGTCGATATTGACCGTCCGAGAAATCTTGCCAAGAGTGTGACTGTTGAGTAAGGTGTCCTTCCGATATCCCACCAGAGTATTTCCTGCCTTATCCTCACGGCTTCTACCAATTGGAGAGCATTGAATCATGGAGACCATGATCGTGACCGGAGGCGCTGGTTTTATTGGCGCCAATTTTGTTCGGATGGCTCTTCACAAGACCGAGGCACGGATTGTCGTCGTGGACAAATTGACGTATGCGGGTCATCGAGAAAACCTTGATGGATTGTGGGACCATCCTCGCCTAGATTTTATCCAGGCAGATATTGCCGATGCGGGAGAGATGACCCGGATCATGGATTCATTTTCTCCCAGGTGGTTGTTGAATTTTGCCGCTGAATCGCATGTGGACCGGTCCATTGACGACCCGTATCCCTTTATTCATACGAATGTCACGGGTACGCTGGTGTTGTTAGACGTGGTCCGGCGATTTCTGAAGCAAGAACATGCTGATCGTCGCCAACGTTTTCGGTTCCTGCATGTTTCGACTGATGAAGTGTATGGTACGTTGGGCCCAACAGGATTGTTCTCCGAAGAGACCCCTTATGCCCCCAATTCCCCCTATGCGGCGTCGAAAGCCAGCGCTGATCATTTGGTGCGGGCTTTTCATCACACGTATGGTCTTCCAATATTGATGACTAATTGTTCCAATAACTATGGGCCCTATCAATTTCCCGAAAAGCTCATTCCTCTCATGGTCTTGAATGCATTAGAAGGGAAGCCTCTTCCGATTTATGGGAACGGGCAGAATATACGGGACTGGTTGTTTGTTGAAGACCATTGTGAGGGCCTACTCCTGGTCCTTCAGGAAGGAACGCCTGGAGAAAAATATAACCTGGGCGGGCGATCGGAACGATCGAATCTTGATGTCGTCGATGCCCTATGCCGGATCTTGGAAGATGTCGTGCCCGGTGGTTCCAATCCTTTTCTGTCTCAACGGGGCATCACGCGATATGTAGACCTGAAAGAATTTGTGGCTGACCGTCCCGGGCATGATTTTCGTTATGGCATTGATACCACCAAAGTTCAATCGCAATTGGGGTGGAGCCCACGCCACTCTTTTGAGTCTGGGTTGCAGCAGACGATTGAATGGTATGCTGCCAATCGTCAATGGTGTCAGGCCGTGACCATGAACTCCTATCAACGGGAACGACTCGGGTTGGCCTCTGTCCCATCGATATAGGGGCAGGGACGTTCTCTTATTTTGGCAATAGTAACATGAGGATGACGAAGACATTGGGATGCAAAGGGGCACGATGAAGGGCATCATCCTGGCAGGTGGATCGGGCACCCGACTGTATCCCTTAACCCACGCGGTCAGCAAACAACTCATGCCGGTTTTTGATAAACCGATGATCTATTATCCGTTGTCGACCCTCATGCTTGCTGGAATCCGTGAAATTTTGGTGATCACGACTCCGCATGAGCAGGAAGGGTTTGTCCGGTTGTTAGGTGATGGTAGTCATCTCGGGTTAACGATCCGTTACCAAGTCCAACCCCGACCGGAGGGAATTGCGCAAGCCTTTGTGATTGGGCGTGAGTTTATCGGGCAGGATCGGGTGGCGCTCATTCTTGGTGATAATATTTTTTATGGGCATGGGCTGTCTCGCTATCTTCAGGAAGCGGCTTCTCAGGTCACGGGGGCCCAAGTCTTTGCCTACCAGGTTCGGGATCCGGAACGATACGGTGTGGTGACCTTTAATGATCACGGGCAAGCCACCACCCTGGAGGAAAAGCCGCCCCGTCCCAAGTCGCCCTATGCCGTAACCGGGTTATATTTTTATGACAATCGGGTTGTGGGTATTGCCGATTCTCTCAAGCCTTCGGCTAGAAATGAACTAGAAATCACCGATGTGAACAAAACCTATTTAGAGGCCGGATCGCTGCATGTGCGGGTGCTTGGGCGTGGCATTGCCTGGTTGGATACGGGGACTCACGAATCCCTTATGCAAGCGGCCCATTATATTCAAGTGTTACAAGAAAGACAGGGGCTGATGGTTTCCTGCCCGGAAGAAATCGCCTACAAAATGGGGTACATTCAGCCAGGCGACGTGTTGCGCTTAGCCAAGAAAATGAAAGACAACGCGTACGGGCAATACTTGCTGCATTTGGTGAATCAGGGGCAGGAGTAACAGGGTATGAAATTTCTCCCAACCCGGCTTCCGGAGGTTCTGATTGTTGAGCCTGATGTCTATCGAGATCAACGTGGATGGTTTTTAGAAACGTATCATCTCCAAAAGTATCAGGAAGCAGGAATTCTGCCTCCATTTGTACAGGATAACTGTTCATCGTCGGTCCTCGGGACACTTCGTGGGCTTCACTTTCAAATGACTCGCCCCCAAGGGAAGCTCATTCGGGTGATCCGTGGGGAAATTTTTGATGTCGCGGTCGATATTCGAAAGGGGGCCCCGAGCTTTGCCTTATGGGTGGGGGTGACCTTATCGGCAGAGGATTTCAGGCAAATTTATATTCCGCCGGGTTTTGCCCATGGATTTTGTGTCCTCAGTGATGTGGCGGAAGTGGAATACAAATGTACCGATGTCTACGCGCCTGGTGGTGAAGTGACCATTCGTTGGAATGACCCCCGTATTGGTATTCAATGGCCGATCGAACAGCCACTTCTCTCCACAAAGGATGCTGCTGGGCAGGTACTTGACGACCTGTGGGACCAACTTCCGGATTATCAACCATGAGGCAGAGTCGAATTTTAATCACAGGGGCTCAAGGGCAATTAGGACAGGCGCTCCAACGGCAATATGCCGACCACGAGGTCACGGCCTGGGATCTTCAGGATTTGGATATCACGCAGTTCGAGGAAGTCAGGAAAGCCCTTGATCAACTACGACCTCACATCGTGATCAATGCGGCCGCTTTTACGCAGGTGGATGAGGCGGAAGTTAAACCGGATGACGCTTACAGGGGCAATGCCCTGGGCCCGAGAAATCTTGCCGTGGTGACGAATGACTTGGGGATGACTCTTATCCATTTTTCCACCGATTATGTGTTTGATGGTCAGCAGAATCGACCGTATCATGAATTCGATCGTACGAATCCGTTAGGCGTCTATGGACACAGTAAATTAGCCGGTGAAGAGGCGGTGCGGGTCGCGAACCCACGGCATTTTATTGTTCGGACGGCTTGGCTTTACCACACCGTGGGGAAGAACTTTCCCAGTACGATATGTCGAATGGCGGGACGAGAGGTCGTGAAAGTCGTCAGCGATCAGTATGGGTCACCGACCTTTGCCCCTCATCTCGCCCAGGCGGTATTCCAATTGGGTGAGACCGATGCATTTGGGACCTATCACCTGGCCGGTACCGGCGGAGCCAGTTGGTACGAATTGACTCAAGCTCTCTATCAGGCACTTGGTATTCAAACCTCGGTCGTGCCTATAGCCACCGCTCAATTTCCTCGCCCTGCTCGACGGCCACCCTATGCCGTGCTGACCTCTTTACAGGACCCCTTGATTGAGTTACCGCCCTGGGAAGAGGGCGTTCGTGATTTTGCCAGTCAGTGGAAAGGCTAGGTGTCGTCGTCTGTTCTGTGAATCATCTTCTGCTGATCATCAGGTAAAAGAAAGGCAGTCCTAAACGATGGGCTACATCGAAGCGGTGGTGCTTGCAGTCATTCAAGGACTCACGGAATTCCTCCCGGTATCCTCTTCCGGACATTTGGTCCTGGTTCAACACTGGTTTGGTCATTTCAGTGAGACCAATTTGTTGTATGACATTATGTTGCATCTCGCGACGGTGACCGCGATCCTGGTGTATTTTCGTCATGATCTCCTCACCCTGGGCTTGGGATATGTTGGATGGACCACAACACAAGGCAGCCTGTTTCAAGGATTTGAGCGACGGACGATTCATTATGTCCTGCTTGCCTCCATTCCCACCGCGATCATTGGATTGGGTATTCGGTCCATCGGTCTTGAAACCCTTGTTCAGCCCTCCGTCGTGGCCGTCATGTTGTTGATCACCGGCGTGATTCTCTGGTTGGGGCGAGGGAGAAACAGCGCCAGGGGTATTCAGGACATGAGCATTCGGGATGCCCTCGTGATTGGTATTGTGCAAGGTGTGGCGGTCCTCCCCGGGATTTCCCGGTCCGGGTCAACCATTGCCAGTGGAGTGTTGTTGGGCTTGGATCGTGAATTATCGGCCCGGTTTTCTCTGCTGATTTCCATGCCCGCCATCGTGGGGGCGACAATCCTAGAAATTGGAAAGGGAATGGATCAGATTCATGAACCGATAGGCGTCTATGTGGTCGGAATGGTGGTCGCGGCTTTGGTGGGCTATGGATCTATTTCGCTGATCATTAAACTCGTCAGACAGGATCACTTCCACTTATTCTCCTATTATCTGTGGCCACTTGGAATAAGTATTCTCCTTTGGGATACGTTGAAATAAATCCCGCTGTTTTTTTAACCACTGTCACTTGCTGCTTTTACATCTCCTCTTCCATGTCCTTCTTTGTCCGGCGGGCCACGCCGGAGTCAATCGCTGCCTGAGAGACCGCCTTGGCGACTTTGGGTACCACCTGTTTGTCGAACACGCTGGGAATAATATACTCCTCACTGAGAGCAGAGTCAGGAATCATCTTCGAGAGGGCATGAGCGGCAGCAATAAGCATCGGCTCATTGATCGTTTTGGCTTGCACATCAAGAGCTCCACGAAAGATGCCGGGAAACGATAGGAGATTGTTGCATTGATTGGGATAATCCGATCGCCCGCTGGCATAGACGCAACAGTGGGGAATGGCGGCCTCTGGTAAAATTTCGGGGTCAGGATTGGCTAAGGCAAACACAATGGGATCCTTGGCCATGAGGGCTAAATCTTCGGGTTTTAAAATGTTGGCTGTGGAAAGACCAATCACCACATGGGCGTCTTTCAGCGCGTCCTGAACCGTTCCCGTCGGTTGATCATACTGAATGATGCTGCGAAGCGTATGGCGATTCGGCAGAAGTTCTTCTACCGGTCGATCCAACACCAGTCCCTGCTTGTCGCATCCCTTGAGCCTGGTGACTCCGGCTCCTAAAAGTAATTCACAACAGGCCGTGCCTGCGGCTCCCAACCCGACGACCACGACGGTAATTTCATCAATGGTTCGGCGTGTGACTTTTAAGGCATTCAGAAGTGCCCCCAAAATGACCACAGCCGTTCCATGCTGATCATCATGCATGACCGGAATATCCAGTTCGGTTTGCAGTCGGCGCTCAATGTCAAAGCATCGGGGGGCACTGATGTCTTCCAGGTTAATGCCTCCAAATGACGGAGAAATGGCTAGCACCGTCCGGATAATCTCTTCGGAATCCTGGGTATTGAGACAGAGAGGCCAGGCATCGATTCCGGCAAATTGATGAAACAACATCGCTTTGCCTTCCATAACTGGTAAGGCCGCGAGAGGGCCGAGATTGCCTAACCCCAGAATGGCAGATCCGTCCGTCACGACAGCGATGCTGTTACTTTTTGTCGTAAAGGAATAGGCCTTTTTCTCATCCGCGGCAATGGCTTTGACGACGCGCCCGACTCCAGGCGTATAGACCATGGACAAGGTATTTCTGGTTTTTACGGGGAACTTGCTCTCTACCCGGATTTTTCCTCCTAAATGCATGAGGAAAATGCGATCCGAGGAGGCGATGACCCGAACATCGGCCAACGAATTCAGCCGTTTCATGACCCGTTCGCCATGTTCTTCACTCTGGACATCCAGGGTAATATCCCGGATCACTTTGGTGCGAGTGGCCGAGACCATATCGTACGCGCCCAAACTGGCACCTTCTTCCGCGATGGCGGTGGCGAGTTGTGCGAAGACGCCGGTCCGTTGAGTCAATTCTAATCGCACGGCCATCCGGTAATTGGAATAGGGGCCGATATCTTGCG
The DNA here is from genome assembly GCA_041737015.1 of Nitrospirales bacterium. GTDB lineage: Bacteria > Nitrospirota > Nitrospiria > Nitrospirales > UBA8639 > Nitrospira_E. The sequence goes on along the minus strand of JBGSSO010000207.1, from coordinate 12,721 downwards.
AGGAACTTTGACCATTTTGCTGTCGTTTAAAAAAATTCCACACCAAGGAGTCCCTCCTCTTCAGTTGCGAAATGGGTCAATCTTGATCGGGTTACCCATAGCCTACAGACTTTCTTCTTACATTGTATCGGATTATCCAGGTTAGGGGTATGTGCTGGAGGCTGAACAAGGCCATTACTCTCGGCGGAGAGTCGTTTAAGGAATGAAAGAAATAAGGACGGGGTTCCTCCTGGGAGGCGAGCCAAAAATCAAGAGTGCGCTCCATAGGGCGTGACCCCACATTCGGCAACAGGGGCCAAAACCCGTGACCCTGGGCGTGGTCCGTGGGTAACCTTTCGATGCTCGTCGAACCCAGCGGCGGCACAACTCGGGTTGCTCAGACAGTGCTCGCAGTGACTCTGGTTTCGGTTTCGCCTCTCGGTCAAGCCGAACGGGCCGATCCAGTGATTGACTAAACTAGAAGCCTTTGCGATGTTTCCTCCAAAAAGATTTCCCGAAGTTCTCAAGCTGGAATCTGTTGTGGCATCTTTTAGAGGCATTCAACTAATAATCATTTTCCCGTGGCAAATTGATGCGATTAGATGGCAAGGTCCCGATGCCTAGCCCATAAAAGAAAAAATATATGTCCTCACCACCTCTCTACATTGCCTATTACCAAGGCGCTTATGGTCCTGCAATCAGAATTGATGCTCAAGAAAAGGACCACTTATTTCTTTTGCGAGGAATATTATTAGGGTTGGCTAACAAGCAAGAGGAGGAGGTGAAAATGGATGTGGGCAATTTTCCCGACATTCAATTTCTGGGATTAAGCAGTCTGGTGCTTAAAGTAGGTCCGGACCCTCATAGCCCATCTCATGTGCCGGGAACCCATGGTCCAATGGCTTTGATCAAAAAGCTTTTTTCTAAAAAGACCGGTAGTCTGAAAGCTCTAACGGGTGGGCCTAACATTGACCAAGCTCCCTGCTTTATTTGGGAGCAAAGCCACGCGGACTGGCGATCGTGCTTGGAAATAGTGGATAAACTTTTGGAGGAAATAGTTCCTTGTCATTACTATCTCACCCAAGAAGACGTGGATGATGCGCTGATTGAACTTGGGTATTTGGAGCCAAGAGCGGGAAGGTTTGATGGTGCCTCGAATTAAATTATCACCAGGGAAAGAATAGAGTGGCAGGAATATTTTATTTAAAGTATTTTGCCGGGGTTCGTCCCGGCAGCCGAGGCCGAATTGCCAGCGGTGTCCCGAAGGGCGCTACCCTACCTTCGGCAAAAGGACCCAAAACCAGTGGCCCTCGGCGTGGTCCGTAGGATACCTTTCGATGCTCGCCGAATCCAACGGCGGCACAACTCGCGTTGCTCAAACAGTGCCGCCTTGGATCTGGATTCGGTTCTGCGTCTCGGCCACGCCGAACGGCCGATAAAATTGTAAATTAAAGTAGGAGTAGATCAGAGAGATGGCTAGTTGCCTTTGTCATAATCCCCGGACGGGTGGTGTGGAGCCTACTGGTGGCGGATGCGGTATGGTTTGTTTCGGCAGGAGGCCTGCAGATCATGGTATCTTCTCTGGTTGTTAAAACAAGAGTAACTTTCTTGCATTTGTGAACCCCCTCTCATGGAATCAGATAATACAGTCGATCTCCTCTCGGATACTCGCTCGGACTTTCAAGAAGAAATACAATTTTCCCCATTGCTGACGGTACTGTGTTTGCTGGTGTGTGGGGCGGGCATGGGATTGTTGTTTTGGGCGGTGACGCTTTCTGGTGATGTGCGCCTGGCTTCACCTGAAAGCCGGGATCTTGAGCGGATCGCCAGCCGGATGCTGGGATTTGAATCTCGCCTTCCCGAACTTTCATCCTTTGAACAGGTGATGTATCGTTTGGGGGGACAAGACGGGGAGACGCAGGAGCAAATCCGGAGCTGGTATGAAGAAAGGGTTGATGATCAATCCAGGCCATTGGATGGATTGTATTTGGGAATGATCTATGGAGAAGCGGGTTTAACGGATCAACTCAGTCAGTTTGTGACGAATTGGGAGAGTGAGAAAAATCCTCATGCGCTTTTTCGTCGATTGTTGGAAGTGGGATATGGGCAGAGCGAAACGTTGCCTGCTGATTATGCCTTCTTGCAGGCGAGGTTAGCTGAAGAAGTCCCCACAAATTGGTTTTACTTTCATCTTGCGCGACGAATAGCCGTTCAGGCCGGCGATCGAGATTTTCAAGCTCATCTTCAATTGCAAGCGTATCAGTTGACCGACCCACCGTTATGGAAATGGCGTGTGCTATTGGTGGGTGAGATTGTGGTGATCGGGATTGGGGTGGTCCTGCTTCTCCGTCTTGTTATAGCTCGGCTGAGAGGCAGGGCGGCACAGAGTCAAACCGACTTGGACGAAATCCGTGTTCCTTGGACATTCCGGGAAGGTATCGCGGTCTTAGCCAGGGGAGGGGCCCTGACGATTCTGTTGATGGGTCTAGTAGCGGTCCTGCCTGATGGCTTAGGAATTATTGAGGATTTCGGGATTGCCTTACTGTATCTCCCTCCTGTCGTCCTGACCTCCATGATATTGTGTCGATCCAGGAAACAGTCGTTCCTGCAGGCGGTGGGCTGTTCGAATGTGTGGCAACGTTTGAAGTCCGGCCTGCCATTGGTCGTGATGTTGGTGGCGCTTGGGCTTGTTGGGGACTGGCTGATTGTGCTCGGGGGAGATGCGTTTCAATCTTCTGTGCATTGGACAGAATGGTTTGTCCCGCAGTTGATTTGGGGAACGCGGATGGAACTCATCAAAACCACAATCGACTTTGTTCTTCTGGTTCCCTTCTTCGAAGAACTCATTTTCCGCGGGATTCTCTTTACGACACTTCGAACCAAATTCAATTTCCCACTCTCCATGGTCGCAAGTGGATTGATTTTCGCCTTGGCGCATGGCTATGGGATGATCGCGTTTCTGACGGTCTTGTGGAGCGGGTTGTTGTGGGCATGGGCCTACGAACGGACCGGGAGTGTGATCCCTGGCATGGTGGCGCATGCCGTTAATAACGGGGTGGTGGTCTATTCTCTTGTGGCATTTTTTCGCTAAGCATGCCCATGTCATTGCTTCGATTGATCGGATCTTATGATTATGCATCCCGTTCGATGTCATCCAATGCGTGGTAGAGGTCGGGAAATCGAAGGGTATAGTTAAGGTCGGTGAGGATTTTGTGAATGGAGATTTGTTTGCCCCTTTCTCGAGGGGGCGTGGGCGGGGGAATGGGAATGCTCCACTTTTGTGACGCGATTGAGAAAATCTCTGACCAGGTCCGTGGGGTCCCATCGCTAGCCAAATATGTGGTACCGTTGTGGGCCCGTTCAAGGGCACGCAAGCAGATTCCCGCCGCATCGTCTACATGGAGGAGATTGACCCACTTGGGAGAATTGTGAATCCTCCCGTTTCTCATCCAATTCAACACATGACGACCTGGCCCGTATAGTCCTGCCAACCGAATGACCACAGCACCCATTTGTGTCCGAAGATATTCTTCTCCTTGAACCCTTGGAAGGTCCATGTTGACCGGAGTCTGTTCCGTGACGGCTCCGCAGTTCGTGCCATAGGCGGATGTGCTTCCCATCACCAGAATTCTACCGGACTCCCTGGGGCGGCCGGCAAAGAATTCCTGGACCACATTCAATGGCGTCGCAGGAAAACACCAGATGAGATGGGCCGGGGTGGGAATGGATCGCCAGGTTTCAGGTCGGGTCAGGTCAAAATGAATGCGATGGTCAGGTGAAATATCTGAGAGATGAACATCCGGCATTCGGCTTGTCGTGAAGGCGTTCCATCCTGCATCAACTGCCTGGTGATAGAGCCGCCGACCGGTATAGCCCGTCCCAAGAATGACCAGTGGAATGTGTTGCAGAAGAGAAGGGCTCAAGGAAGTGATGCTGGCGATCTTTTCCTCAGGACTTCCTTTTCTTAAATGCCTTGGGGTAGAACCCGACATCACGGTTCCCTTGAGTTAATGAACTAATATTTCTGCTTTGGTAAGAAAACTCAAGATCAGCTCATTTTTCTCGCCAAGGATTATTCGAGTATCTTTTTACCTTGGCATCAGGCTCGTATAGACCTTTTAGAAAGAGTGTAGATCCCTTGCTAACATTTGCCCTGAAGCCGACGCCGAATTTCAGTGCCACATTCTGCGCTATGACTGATTGAAGTGGCTCAGGATAAATGGAGGGAGGAAAAAGAGTGTGAATGGTTAGCAGTCTCAAGGTGTTCCCTGCGTCCTTCTGAATACTGGCTTCCATAATTGCCCATCATTGAACGATCTCCTTGTAGGCCATACCTTCCCCCCCTTACGTCCCACCAATGTTGTGGGGCAGACCCTGTACATGCGCCCCAAAAGCATTCGGACTGGGGTAACCCAACGTGGTGTGTACCCGGTGACTATGATAAAACATTTCCCTATAGTCAATGATCGTGGCTTTGGCAGTTTCCGCGGGCTATTTCTTGGCCGTGGCATTGAGCCCTTCGTGTCTCACACTTCGGAACACGCGTTCCACCGCCGCATTGTCCCAATAATTGCCACGCCGATCCATGCTGCCGATCATCTGATGCCTGTAGCTGTAGACCAATGCTAGATAGGCCGCACTGGCATACTGACTGCCGCGATCGGAGTGATGTAGAAGGCCAGGCTGGGGCTGCCGCCGGACGTTGTGACAGTATGTAGCTTCTTCATTTGGTGAGGAAACGATCGTCGGCGAGATACCTTGGCGGCGGCAGGGTCTGAGGGGAGACGAGCAGGATGAAAGATATCGATAGCCGGACACTCAAGGATAAAATCAAACACTCCATGAGAGGCAGCCCACTGCGCGCGATTGTAAGTGTGGTGGTCTTTGTTGTTGGTCTGCTGTGGGTTTTGGGGGAAGGGCTGTCGGTCGCCGATCCCAGTGCTCCAGCCGTGACTCAGGGGGTGAAATGGCATCCTGGTCACTATGTGACGATCATGGGTTGGGGGAAAAATAATCCGAAGTATCTGGAAGACGTGTACGCCGAACTCCAGGCCACGCCCGCTTTGCGCGGGGTGCAGATTCGGTACGTATGGGTGGAACTGGAACCGGCTGAAGGTCGATACGATTTCACGTCGATCGACCAACGGCTGGCGGAATTGGCCGCCCAGGGCAAGCGACTTGTGATTCAGGTGCAAACGAAATCGTTCGACCCGAGTTGGAAGCTCGTGCCGGACTACCTGAAGGCTGTTGAATATGACGGCGGGGCCTTCGCGTTTGAGTCGAAGAAAAAAGGGGAGCGAGCCGCGCACCACACCACGCCGCGTGGGTACAACATTGCCTTGTGGAATCCCCGCGTGCGTGATCGTTTGATCACTCTCTTTCAAGCCCTGGGGGAGCGCTACAACTCCCATCCTTCCTTCGAAGGAATCGGGATGATTGAAACCGCTTTCGGGGAGCCGCTGGTCTCCCTCTCGGCCGACAAGATCGACGGCTTTTACGCGAATCTCCTGCATGTGCACCAGCAGATGCGCGCGCAGTTTCCCAATACGATGACGATTCAAGAGGTGAACTATCCGCGTCCCATGCTCCAGTCCTTCGTCCGTAAACTCGAAGAGATGGGGACCGCGCTGAGCAGCCCGGATATTTTCAGGGACGAGCGGGGACTGAGCATGAACACGCCCGGTGCGCCGAGAGGGATCTATACCTACTATCCTGAACTCTCCGGCATCGTCCCCCTGGCGCCTCAGGTGATGAGGAGCAATTATCGAAACACGCGGGGAGACGGCACAGGGGCCGTGCCGGCCGTGTCGGAAATTCTCGTGTTCGTGCGGGATGAATTGAAGGCCAACTATATTTTCTGGGCGAGGACTCCAGATGACTTTCCGCGAGTTTTGGAGATGCTGAGCAAGCCGGCTCAGACCGGCGATCCATCCGGGGGATTAGCATCGACCTGCCCGAAGGCCTACCGCTCGTGCGTGGAGTAGTCAGGTTTAGCGTCGTGCGTCATGAATGAACAGTAAGACGGGAGAGATATTTCAAATTGCTTATCGCAAGTTCTCCTAACGAAGAAGATTGTAGAAATGTCTAGTTGGGGAGAGCAATCCATAGGAGCGAAACCATACACGCTTTCCTAAACGATTGAGTTCCAACGGTCAGGTGCTGTTGCTGAACGGTGCAGGATTAATGAAAAGCCTTCGTCCTGCAAGACCATGTCTTCTGAGCTATGAGGCTAGCCCAGGACCCGTTTAAGAGGAATCTTGCTGGGCACTGCTGTTTGACCTGGGCACAGAAATTATGAAAACGGCGTGTTGATATTCCGGTATTACTCATTCTGTTCGGCGACATACTGTTGCGCGTATCGGATGTAGTTCGCGGCAGATTCTTTGATCCACTGGACTTCCGCATCCGTCAACAGGCGTTTCACTTTGGCCGGAGATCCCATGACCAGGCTCCTTGAGGGGATGTGGATATTCCCCGTAATTAAGGCTCCCGCGCCAATGACACAGTCTTCTTCGATCACGACGCCATCCATGATGATAGCGCCCATGCCAATCAGCACCCGATCATGAATCGTGCATCCATGGAGGACCACATGATGGCCTACAGTGATGTCATCGCCAAGAGTGAGGGGGTGGGTGTCATGCGTCACGTGCAACAGGCAGAGATCCTGAATATTGGTCCGATGGCCAATGCGGATTGAATGCACGTCCCCGCGTATGACGGCATGAAACCAGACGCTCGATTTCGATCCGATGGCCACATCGCCGATGACGACGGCCGTGTCTTCGATAAACGCGCTGGTCGCGACAGTTGGGGCTATCCCTCGATATGTTTTTAACATGAGCGTGGTCCTTTCGCCGAATAGGGTATCTCCGTGTGAGGACGTTAGATGAAGGTTAGAGGCGAATGAGCATAGCGCAGATAACCAGGCCTGTGAGAACAGTGAGGAAGGTGAGGTACGTCGCCACGCTTCGGTCTGAGAGCCAATCGGTTTGCCAATGTTGAGGATAGGCGGTTTTTCCCGAAAACAACCAGTCTTCTTCGTACAGTCCCATTCCCCTCTCGAGTTCAATTAATTGGTGTTTGGCCATTCGATGTCGAGTGGCTTGTTGAAGAATCAGATAGGCCACAAACCCTGACAATATGAACACACCCGAAATGGTCAACCATCGGATGGTGAAGTCGGGCTGTCCAGGGGCAACCACCGCGATGATCATGATCAGGAACACTAATACCGTATTGTGGAATACCGACAACCGGATCATGTATTCCCGCCGTCTGAGCACCTCGTTTTTAAATAACGGATACAGCACGTGAATGATTTCGAGTTGCGCTTGGGATAATTCCCTGTTGGTGTGTGGTGAGTCAGGCATGCATCCGGTCCTGCCACATCATGAGAGAGGCAGATGAGCGATCATCCACTTGGCCAGATGAGTGGTCATGAGACGAAAATCTTCAGGCCGTCCGAATTGATGGTTTGCACCGGGAATGAGACGTAAATCCTTGGACACGCTAAGAGAAGTCAGCAGTCGATCAATTTGATGAGCGGGAATGATTTCGTCTTGATCCCCATGCACAATCAGGCTGGGAGCTTGAATGCGCGAAGCTGAGAGGTAGCCATTGTAAGTGAGGCATTCCTCGAAAAATGCATACGGCAAGGGTGTTGGAAGGTCCCCACCGAAGACGTCGGGTATGTGGTCGGTGCGTTTCCATCGGTCCATGGCGTCCGCCCCCAATTCCAGGCGAAGCACTTCAGAAAAATCGACCACCGGGCATTTGAGGCCCAGGGCCTGTAATTGGGGATACCGGGGGGCCGAAAGAATGGCCATGAATCCACCAAAACTGGATCCAATCAGTCCGAGAGCCTTCATGGACCTTTCGGTGAGAAAGTGAACTGCGGCATCCAGTTGTTCCTCACATTTTTTGATGCGGAGGTGGGACAATGGTTCCGGTGAGTCACCCATACCATACCAATCGAATCGGAGAGTCGCGATGGATTGAGGCATGAGAAGTTCCGTCAGCCGCCGATTGGTTCGACTGTTTTTATCGGAGGGAAATCCATGACAAAGGATCACCGCTCGATTCGTGGGAGCCGTTGGCTGAGCGAAAATCCCTGTCGTCACCATGCCGGATGGACCGGTAAAGTTAACAGGAGCTTCAGTCCCCCTCTCCCAGCTTTCTGTGGGCGATGCGGTCTCCACGAGTTGCGTTATGATTGAAGAAAGTAGAAGTGGTCGGTCGGGCCATTTCCCTGGCCAAGAGCAAGACCGTGACGAATGGCCTCGGTGGTATAGTGTTTGGCGGCCTCAATCGCGTCGGGAAGGGTTTTCCCCTTGGCGAGGTGGGCGGCAATGGCAGAGGCCAGGGTGCAGCCGGTTCCATGAGTTGTTTTCGTCTGAATGAATTCACCCTTAAACATGCGAAAAAACCGGCCGTCATAGAGTAAGTCGGTTCCCGGCTGTTCCAGCAGGTGCCCACCCTTGATCAGGACATGTTTGCAGCCGAATTGATGGATCACTTTTGCCGCTTCTCTGGCATTGGCCAGAGTCTTAATGGAGAGGCCGGATAACATTTCGGCTTCGGCAATATTCGGAGTGAGAAGAGAAGCCTGAGGAAGCAATTCGGTTTTCAGTGTGGCCATCGCTTCCTGTTCCAACAGTGGATATCCTCCTTTCGCGACCATAACCGGATCAACAACCAGATGTTCGAGATGTTGTTTGGCCAGATTCCGACTAACCGTTGTGATGATGTCGGAGGTCGCCAGCATTCCGGTTTTAATCACGGTGACAGGAATATCGGAGAAGAGCGCATCGAGTTGTGCGGTAATTATCGAAATAGGCAAATGAAAAACGGCAGAGACGCCGCGCGTGTTTTGTGCCGTAATGGACGTCAACACCGACATCCCGAACACCCCATTCGCGGACATGGCTTTGAGATCGGCTTGAATGCCGGCTCCTCCACTAGAATCAGAGCCGGCGATGGTGAGAACAGCTTTTTTCATGGGTGTCAGCGAATGGAGAGTGTGTGGACAAACGGTAAGTCTAGCATGTCATATGCTGATGATCCAGGCATGACGCATTCTTATTATTTTTAAGCGTGGAGATCCTGCTGTTCCAGCTTACGTCTGAGTGCATGGTGTTTTTGCGTATTTTTCCTTGACATTAAAGCAAAAATATTTCATGGTGTTTGATTATAGAGTCACTCCTTGAGGGTCTGGTCCTCCTGGGCTTTTCAAGGATAGATGCTGTATGGAATCTCCCAATCCTTCAAAGTCTTCTCCTCCTTCCGATGAAGAGGTTCATCGGGAGCGCCTGGGAGATCTGACGCTTTCCCTTGGGTCTTCCCAAGGGTCACCTGGACAGTTATCTTCGGAATCGGCAGCTTCGAACAACAATAACCGATTGCGCGAGACTCTCCAATCCCCTCTGTCGCCAGTTACCCCACAACCTGATTTGCATAAAGAATTGAATGCTCTCCGTCAGCAGGTGGAGCGGTTCATTCTCGCCTCTCAGGGGTCTCGTGAGGGGTTGTGGGTTGCTGAAATTTGTCCGGATATTCCCTGGTACTCTCCAGATTGTCCGGTTTGGTATTCCCCTCAGTTTATCGCGATGTTGGGGTATGAGGAATCTGAGTTCCCAGGAGTGCTGGGGAGTTGGGAGCAACGGTTGCATCCTGAAGATCGGGAGCGAGTGTTTGAGGCCTTAACCAATCATATTGAAAAGAGAATTCCCTATCATGTGGAGTCCCGGTTACGCACGAAATCAAAGGGCTATCGCTGGTTTGAGGCCACCGGAGAGGGAACCTTTGATGCGGATGGCAGGTTGCTTCGAGGTGGAGGAACCATACGCGATATCACGGAGCGTAAGTTGGCTGATGACATATCAAGGCGGAACCACGCTCTGTTAGATGCTGTCCTTGAAGAAATGAGTGATGTGGTCTATGTCAAGGACCAAGATGGTCGTTATCTCCTGGTGAATCCTTCGGGAGCGGAGATCATGGGAAAGGCCATACATGAGGTCATCGGAAAAACCGACCAGGAAATATTTGGCATCCATCCCCATGCGTTGTTTGTCGAGGGGGATGACCACGTGATGCAATCTGCGGGAACTCAGACATTTGAGATCGAGGTACAGGAGCAGCATCCTGTGTCCCGAACCTTTTTAGTGACGAAAGACTCGTTTGGGTCTTTGCCGGATGGTCAAAATGGGGTCTTGGGTTTTGCTCGCGATATTACGTTCAGAAAAGCCGCGGAGCTCATCATTCAGGAAAGAGAAAAGCGCTTCCGGGCAATTATGGAAAATGCCTATGATCTGATCACGGAAGCCGATTCAGAAGGACGGTTCCTCTATGTGAGCCCAAATTTCAAGGAATCTCTTGGGTACAGCACCCAAGATTTGCTTGGCACGAGTGTTTTTGCCCCGGTTCATCCTGAAGATCGAGACAGGGTGGTGGAGGAGTTTTGTCAAGGCATGAAGACCCACGGTTCCGGCCGTTCGGTCTACCGCTATCGGCATCAGAATGGGGAGTACCGCTGGTTTGAAAGCACCGGGCGAGCTTTTCAAACGGCGCTCGGGGAACTTCGAGCTGTCGTCATCTCCCGAGATATCACACAGAGAAAGCAATGGGAAGATGCGTTGAAGGCGATTGTCAAAGGCAATGTGATCCCCGGCTCTCCAAATTTCTTCGAAGTGCTTGTTGGCGAATTGGCGAAGGCGCTTCAGGTGCCCATGGTGTTTTTGTCAGAGCGGATTGAGCAAAATGCCACCAAAGCCCGAACATTGGCTTTTTGGAACCAAGACCATTTTGAGCCTTCATCCGAGTATGACTGTCTTGGTGGCCCATGCGAGCAGGTGTTTCAGGGTAGCCCTGTGGACCAGCCTTCCGGTGTCCAACACCTCTTTCCCCGGAGTGAAACGATTCGAACTCTTGGGGTTGAAGCGTATTATGGGATTCCTCTTTTTAATGCTCAGAATGAGGTCGTGGGAAATCTAGCGCTCTTGGATAGGAATCCGCTTGTTCTTTCCTCTCAAGGGCACAGTCTTTTGAAGATTTTTGCGGCACGAGCAGGAGCGGAACTTGAGCGCAAGCGGGCACAGGAAGAGGTCCAAAACAGCCAGGACCAGTATCGTGAGCTCTACGATCAGACTCCATTAATTTATTTTACGGTGAATAGTCAGGGCCTCGTCCTCTCCGTTAACCAATATGGGGCTCAATTGTTAGGGTATCGGGTTGAGGAATTGCTGGGCACCTCTGCGTTCTCCGTGGTCTACGAGGAGGATCGTGACCTGTTTCAATCAGGTCTGGAGAAGGGGTTGCGTGAATCGACCAAAGGTGTTCTTCCTGACTTTCGGAAAGTGAAAAAGGATGGGACCATCATTTGGGTGAAAGAGACGATTCAGGCCATTGAGAAACAGTCAGGGCCTCGGGTGTGGTTACTGTCTTGTGAGGATATTACAGAGCGGAAACGGACCGAAGAGGCTTTATTATTGAGTGAGATGCAATTGCGGCATACCCAAAAAATGGAGGCGATTGGTACATTGGCCGGGGGCATTGCCCATGACTTCAATAACATTTTGGGTGCGATCTTGGGATATTCCGAATTGGCGATGGCCTATGCCACCCAGGATGAACGCTTAAAATCGTATTTAAATGAAGTGGTCGCTGCCGGGAATCGGGCACGTGATCTTGTGAAGCAAATTTTAGCCTTTAGCCGTCGCTCGGAAAAGGATAAAGAGGCGATTGACCTGCGATTGGTCATTCGGGATGTCCTGAAAATGGTCCGTGCCAGCTTTCCTTCTTCGATTGAAATTCGAACGTCATTGGATCTTGATTCCACGGTGATTTATGGTGACCGGACGCAAATGCAACAAGTGATTATGAATCTTTGTGCCAATGCGGAATATGCGATGCGGGAAGAGGGCGGTCTGTTGGAAATTGTCTTAGGCCATGAGGGTATTCCTGAGGAAGGCATGTCGGGCATGGGCCTATGCAAAGCCGGTTCCTACCTTCAGTTGGTGATTCGTGACTCAGGAAAGGGCATTCCTCTCGAAATGGTCGAGAGAATTTTTGAGCCATTCTTTACCACAAAACCTGCTGGGGAGGGCACGGGACTCGGGCTGGCGGTCGTCCATGGGATCGTCCATAACCACGGTGGTGGGATTGCCGTCTCCAGTCGTCCAGGGGAGGGAACCACCTTCACGGTACTCCTTCCGCGCTTGGATGTGATTGCGCCAGAAAAATCTGAGGAAGTGGTTGCCTGGCCGACCGGATCGGGAAGGGTCCTATTTGTGGATGATGAAGAAATGCTGACGCGCTGGGGAACACAATTTCTCAGCCATTTAGGTTATGACGTGGTGGCGAGCGTCAATCCGTATGAAGCCTTAGATCTGTTTCGAGCACACCCGTCGGATTTTGATGTGGTCGTGACGGATCAAACCATGCCGACGATGAGCGGCGAGGCCTTATCTCGTGCGTTGTTAGGTATTCGAGCGGATATTCCTATTCTGTTGTGTACGGGGTTTAGCCACACCATGACTCAAGAAAAAGCCAAGCAACTCGGTATTCGGGCCTTCTTGATGAAACCGGTCAACGGACTGTCTCTGGCTCTTGCGCTCCGGGACATTCTGGGGGAAGGTCCCACTCCGGACTCGATCCCTACTGCATGAGGAGAAATCTGGCGATCAACACTATCCGCGTCATGGTTTCTGTTCCTTGCTCGTGAAACCTTCCTGAGAAATTGTCC
>JBGSSO010000148.1:0-13309 GCA_041737015.1 Nitrospirales bacterium | reverse complement strand
AAAATTCCTGAAACTTAGAGATTCCCCCCCCGCGAAGAGGGGTATGAGACGTTTGGGATCGTGGTGAAGTCTTGCCCAAAATCTGAAACACTTGATCAACCACTCCTTCTCCCACCCGTCGAGCCGTTGTAAATTTAACGCCCACAAGCGATATGACATTTCTGGCACCAACGTCTCCCCTCGTCCGTATAGAAGCTTCACTTTCAAGCTGAATATCTCCACCACGGGACTCGACACTCGCCCCTGGGAGCAGGCCGCCATTGACAAATTTCACATCGTTCATTTGAAGAGCAGCTTGGGGATAGGCCTGATTGATTTCCTGTAAAAACTCATGAATATCTTCTTCTGAAATGCTGAATTTATCCGGCTTTCCTTCATATGAGCGATACGCGGTTCCAATAAGGGAACACCCACGCCAAGGCACCATAAACAGCAATCGTTTCCCTTTATTCAACAAAGCCCGGTCATCGGAATATCCCCCCCTGGCAGCCAACCCAACTGCATAGGAAGAGAACAATGGACGGGTAAGAATATTAAAGGCCTTGACCCACGGAATCCCATGGTTGCTGAGACGATCAGACATCATAGCTTCCGTCTGATCCAACCACGGGCCACAGGCATTGACCACCACTTTAGCTTCAACCTGAAAACGCTCACCTGATATCATATCTTCAGCTTCAACCCCACGAACGTTGTCTTTCCCTTTGAGATATCCAACCACTTTGACATAGTTCGCCAGCTCCGCTCCCATCGCCACAGCCGAATGGAGAAAGGACAGAAGTAACCGTTCCGAGTTGTAGACCATACCGTCATGAAACACTCCACCACCCGTTAGATGGGCGTCAGGAATATTCGGCAACAGCTCCAGAACCTGGCTTCGTGAGAGAATCCGTCCCCGTGGAATATGTTTTTGAGGGTCGTCCAATCGGTTTCGATCAAACCCGACAAGATCATTAATCGCTAAGGCGCATGCGAAGACCTCTTTCCCTCGTAGCCCATGCCCATAGGTGGGAATCAGGACCGGCAAAGGATGGACCAAATGGGGCGCAATGCGCATCAGCGCCATTTGCTCCTGGATCGATTCGCGCATTCGCGCAAAATCCCCATGCTGTAAATATCTGAATCCTCCATGAATAATCTTTAAGCTGTTGGCCGATGTACCTGAACCAATATCCCCTTGTTCCAGTAGCGCCACAGATAATCCCCGAAGACTCGCATCCCAGGCCACACACGCGCCATAAATACCTCCTCCCACGACAACCACATCGTACCGGCCTTTTGCCAAGCGGAGTAAATTTCTGGTCATCATCGCGCCTTAAGATAAGAGAACCGGGATCCCTAACAAGATCCTGAAGTCTGCTGTATGGTTTCACCGAGATAGTCATACGTAGCGTTCAATTTCCTTCGAAATGCCGGAAAGCTATATTTTTCTTCAACCAGTTTCTGGGCTGCCAGACCCAAGGTTCGTCGTAGATCTTGGTTCTTAATAAGTTGAAGCATCCCTTCAGCAAACGGTTCCGGGTTCGGGTCGGCTAACATGGCCACTCGATTATTGATGACTTGGGTATGGGTCACCAAATTCGTAGCTAAAACCGCCTTCCCGCTGGCAAGATAGGAATACAATTTCATGGGAGTATTATTCCCCTTAATTCTTGGAGACACCAAAATATCTGCTTGCGACAGATATGCAGCCAATTGATCAAGAGGCCGGGGACCAAGAAAGTACACGTTCCGGTCGATACCTAAATTCCCTGCTTTATGATGATAGAAATCCCTAGTGTCTTTTTCACCGCCCACAATGAATAGCGTACTCTGTGGGGCTTCTTTCAAAGCCAGAGCGAAGCTATCCAATAACAAATCGATACCTTGATAGGTTTCCAGATTCCCAACGTATAAAATCCGTATGCCCGGAGCCTTGAGATCCTCTTTCGCCATTAAGGAGAAATCCGTCGGCTCCCTCAGAAGGGGAACGTCTTCAAGGAGCATGATTTTTGACGGGTGATACGGTTCAATGCGCTTCACTAAGGCTTCACACACAGGCATCACGACAGAAGACGCCTGTACAACCCGGCGTTCACACACCATGAACGCCTTTGACAGCCAAGTCAGGCGAGGATATTTCTCAATCATTTGTTGCGCCAACGAGGAGTCCATGTCATAGAGGTAGGGAATCCGTGCTATCCAATTCACGACAAGCGCGAGAAAGGCCGATTCTTCTACGGCATGGATCAGGTGATACCGTTTTTTACAAAGAAGAACGATCATCTTGGCACACAAAAGGCCATCGCACACTAACTTCTTCCATGAAAACCCCGGCCGAATGTTGCGAAGAAAAGGCCACGCGGGTATCCGGTAAATATGTACGTTCGGATAGTCCACCTGCCTTCCTTCATGGAATGTGAGGACATCAATGATATCCCCACGTTCCGATAACACCTTGAGGACAAGATTGACCGCGATGGGAGTCCCTCGATCTTGATAAAAGGGATGGGGGGCTAGAAGCAAAATATTCATATCAGACTTTCATACAATTCTTAATAGGAAATTCCGGAGCCAGGGTTCCCGACTATTCACACATAATTTCCCTTACTGAAGGATCATGCCTCACCAAAATCGGGATCAGGGTTTTTCTCAGCCATGACTTGACCACCAGGATTCCTACCTGTTCCTAATTAGCAAGCCTTCCACAAGTTCTAGGTTTAAATGAGAGGGTCCTATTGTCACTCAGGCAACACTTTTAGAAATCTATCGGCTAATTCGAGAGATGAATTGAAGATTAGTAACGAAGCAGATGACCAAATCCACAGACCGGTCCGGTTGGAGGCATGGTCAATTAATTCCTATTCGGAAACAGAATTGAGGGTATGGATGGGATAAGGAATGGTGCGGACAGTATGAAGCTTGATGGCATTGGCCACGAAAGGATTTTGGGGTCCAAATTCTATAAATTTTCTGGACCTATCCTTATCGCATCAACACCCAGGGATCAGCATAGGCCGTTAACCCAAAAAAGACCTGATTGACTTTAATGTCATCAACGGCCAAACCTTTTGATTTCTGATCGATATGAGAGTAGCTCACATTGCCGGAAAGCCAGGTCAGAAAAGCATAAGAGATACCCCCCTGAATTCGATAAGTATTGGTATCAAAGGCATCGCCGTCTTGAGTCGATTTGTTTTTCGCGTAACCGACGGACGCAAAGGCATTCAACTTTGCGCTCAGGTTGTGTTGAATCCTTCCGGTAAGAGTTTGTGTGCGAGTCGCTTGAGAGGCCAACCCTCCACCCCCCCCGATAGTTTGATCCACATTCAGAGAAATGTTCCCGTTTCGATAGCTTTTCGTAATGCTCGCTCCCCCAACAAATGTGCTCTGCCACTTATCCGAAATTTTTGTGGTGGTAGCTCCATTATCCTGTGTCTCTTTTGCACCGATTTGTTTGCTAAACGCGGCCCCCCCCTGAATAGAACCCGTCAACAGCGGAGTAAAATTATGGGAAATGGTCAATCGAGGCTGGTGGGAAATCAGTTTATCCGAGACGGTGACCTGGGTCGGCGTGCCGAGATAGTCTGTCTGGAGATAGGTATAGGAAGGGATGATCGTGGTTTGCTCAGACTCCCCAAAGTGCACAGCCATTTTCCCAAAGTGTGTCACAGAATCTTGAAATCCACTCGAAAAAAAATGAAGGTACTGATTTTTGTAGCTAAAAATTGGAGTCACCGACGGCGTCATAGCATAGCCTACGGTAATTCCCGAAAAATTCGAGAACGCGCTGGCCCGGGAAGTAAACACTCCCTGGGTGCCACCGGTTCCTTGTGAAATTCCAGATCCCCCCAATGCTCCTCCGGCCGCGCCTCCCGTACCTTGGTCACCCCCTCCTCTCCCAGAAAACGTTGTGGAGGCGTCCTGTGCTCCAGACAGAGAGAATGCATCCAATTGCGGCGTAAAATTCATGTTCTCATCAATGGTCACGGTTAACTTTTTATAACGTTTGGTCAGAAAAGGGAGGTCCAACAGAATGTTGGCGTTTTGAATATACCGATTTTGATCAGGATTGTTGACAAATGCTGCAAGCCTGCCGAAATACGTCCCGCCAATCACAATATCAGGATTGTCATATTTCAGGACAAGATTGGGCCCCAGTAAGGTTCCAAAATCATCCTCTTTGTCCTTATCATTGTAAAAAAGATTGTCCGTATATGTTTGAGTGGCGTTAAAGGAAGATTCCAGAGTCAGAGCAGCTGAAACGAGACTCGAAGGATAAGCGATGGACAAGCATAGGATAACCATAGCCGGACGAAAGACATTCTGGTTTCGCATGTTCTAAATCACATCCTCCTCATCTGGTCAAACAGACACCACCCCAAGCCCCGAAAAGGGCTGGCACTGTCGCCTCCCAATCTCAATTCAAGACAAACAACTTATAAAACCGTGCATAATGTAATTTATCGGTCAAAAAAATGAAAAAATAAGCCATTCGTCTAAAAATATTTCAGCACCAATGATCGACGGAAAGGCTGGCACTGAAAAGCTCTTGCTGACTTGACTGAAGTTTATGACGAGAAACAAGAGATTCCACCGAAAACTGATGAGGAGGCTTAATTTGTGGCTCACTTCAGAAAGGTATGATGAGATTTGGAATGGAGATGTGGGCCTACTACAGAAAGGATATGGGAGTGTTAGCCAATTGAAGAATAAATATAAAGTTCCCCTACCAATTTCACCAATACCCCCTTGAGCACAGCAAAAAACCTTGGATAGAGGATGCGGGTGGTTTGCTGACAGACACCGCCTACCAATTAGGAGGTAATGAGATTACGATACGGCCCGAAGGGAAAATCCTGAATGAGTTGAATAAGGCGACCATGACCCTTTTCGAGATTCAAGTAATGCCGAAACTCTGAAAGCGTGGAGCCCCGCATACGGGGTTGAGTAGGGTCCAGCTCCCACGGATGGAGATACATAATAAGAGGATGCCCCTGTGATTCGATTCGCTGCAGGAGTGGCTTGAGAAACCGATAAGGAAACAGACGAAAATATCCGCCTCCCGCAACCGGAAAGGTCATCCCGGCCCATTTACAGGTGGAAGGTGGCACCTCCCAAATGGGCCCTGAATCGGTGGAGATGGTGTGAATGGTTGGGATGGCCCCAGGAATTCCATAGTAATCGTGGACGACGGCCATAATACTGGAATCATAGCGGTATCCTTCCTCTACAAGAATCGGCAAGGCCCATTCCGATTCCTTCGTAATCGAGAAAGTCGGAGCACGGTAACCGATAATGGGCACCCCTCCAATATCTTCCAAAATATGTTTGGCCTGACGAATATCTTCCCGAAACGCCTGAGGGGTTTGCCCCGTAATGAGTTCATGCGCATATCCATGAGAGGCCAACTCATGCCCCGACTCCACAATGCGCCTGATTAACCCTTTGTGTCGTTCGGCCACCCAACCCAGCACAAACATCGTGGCATGAATCCCCTGCTTCTCCAGGAGATCCAGGATAAGATGCGTGTTGCGCTCTACCCGGCTTTCATGCCTCTCCCAATGGCGGCGGCGTGCCACACAATCAAAGGCCGCAACCTGAAAATGTTCTTCAATATCGAAGCTCAACCCGTGGATCATAATGAATGCTCATCCTTTAACGTGTTTTCTGACCCTTTCGGTTTATCGGAGGATACACTGAAGTCCCTTGAAATTTAACGAGTGGGGTAGCGTGGAATCTCCCACGATTCACAAGTGGGAATTTGAAGGCATGAGGGGTAAAGTGTTTGGCGTAAGGGGGAGGGAGCGAGAAGTATGAGGGGATTTTGGGGTGAAGTTTGACAGAGAAGAACTACGATGAAAAGCACCAACACATTTGCTTCACCCTTTACCCCCTACTTCACTTGTTTTTTTTAAAATAAAAGACAGATGCCCGATTACTCGTGTCGGGCATGATAGGAAGAGGTTCGGCTATCTTTGCACTTTTCACGCCTCCCCCTTTTATGACTCATGAAATTTTACCAGAGGCTGACAACGCGGAGTCATCCTAAAAAAGTCCAACCAACTCTTTGTCAATTTCGCTTATCGCGCACCCTCTCCCCTAAACATAACACCAATAGTTCTCACGAGGATTCGAAGATCCAAACATAACGAGAGATTTTTGACATAGTAGAGATCATATTGCAATTTGACATGTGAGTCTTCCAGCGACCCCGCATACTGGAAACAGATCTGCGCCCAGCCTGAGATTCCTGGGCGAACGGTATGTCGAAGATCATAGTAGGGAATGGATTTGCGTAGTTCCTGTACAAAATGTGGACGTTCGGGTCGAGGCCCGACCAAGCTCATGTCCCCTTTTAAGACGTTAATCAATTGAGGTAATTCATCTAATCGAAGCTTACGAAGCCAGGCCCCCGTTTTCGTCACGCGCGCATCCCCCAGACTCGCCCACTGAATCCCATCGGCCTCAGCATCATTTCGCATCGAACGAAATTTTAACAGAACATAAGGATATCCATGATGCCCCACTCGAGTTTGCCGATAAAAGATCGGTCCAGGAGAGTCCGATTTTACCAACAGGGCTATCAAGCCTAATAAGGGGGCTAACGCAATGAGTCCAAGAAGCGCACCAAATATATCCCCAACACGTTTGAGAAACATAATGATCGGTTTTCGCCTGAATCCTGACGAAAAAATAAGAAAGCTTGGCTTGAGCTCATCAATTGACAGGCGCCCACACTCAGTCTCGTAGAGGCGGTGTCCATCCACCACCTCAAGCCCCATGGATTTCACATCCAATAGAGAATCAAGGGGCAAAGTGCCACGACGGTCTTCCACGCAGACCGCGATCGTCTCAATCTCATTTTTTTCAGATATTTCAAACAGCTGATTGATCGTCCCAAGTATCTTGGGATTGACCAACGATGTTCCGACCATGGCGGGATTATGCGACAAAAACCCTTTGACATCATACCGGAAAGACTGGTCGAACACTAAGACACGTGCCAGGGCTTGGGCCAGGGGCCCGTCCCCTAAAATAAGGACCCGCTTTTTGGTCCACCGCTTTGGGGCAAATGTAAAAAAAAACCTCCTCCAGTGACTTCGCATAAGAGACCCTAACAATCCGAGGCAAGCTCACCCCATCAGCGACACATTTAAAATATCCTGCCAGTACCCTGGCCGGACATTGGATCGAGCCTCCCTGCTTTGTCCCACACCTTATGGTAGGAATTTATGCGAGCCTCATGCTCTAGCACATGCTTCCGCGCCTCCACCAACATTCTGGAAGACGATTAAGTAGAACTTTCAAATGAAATCAAAATTAACACTACACGGTCCCACACCTAACCTCTCGCATTTCCAGATACTACCCGTCGTGGAAAGTTCATTTCCCCAAAAGCTTGCTTTACCCCTTGCTATCCGACGAGTAAGGAATAATGTACCTTTGTCTCACATAGTAAGGCACGCCTTGCGTCCAGGCATCGGTCAACACCAGTCTTGTGGGCCCGGTATGATGGATCATTTCAACCGCCTTTTGCACCGCATCCTTGGGGGTGACCCCGGACCGAACAACCACCAGCACGATATGAGCCAGTCCGCTTAAGACATTGACATCCGCCAATGGCAACACGGGTGGGCCGTCAAGAATAATAAACCGGTATCGAGACGTCATCATCTCCAACATAGGAGAGAGATGTTGCAACTTGGCAAGCGGAACCGGATACCGACCGACATCCCCCACCGACATGCACCACAACGGCACATCGGGAATTTTTTGCAGACAGGGTTCCAACAATCCTTTAGCCCCAGAAAAATATTCCGCAACACCTGGCGCCTGATTTAGACCTAACACCCTGTGCAAATTCGGACATTTAAAGTCACAATCAATGATGAGGGTCGGCTCATTCAAATCCCTTGCCAGGGTATAGGCGATATTCGCGGATGTGCTGGTTTTCCCTTCTCCCTTCATGGCACTCGTAATTAATACCACCTGGTTGGAGGCAACGGGATCCAGAAGATCCAGCCGAGTCGCAGCCACTCGGTACTGCTCAGCCACAATGGATTGAGGGCGCCATTTGGCCACTAAATTCAACTGAGGGAGAAACGCCTCCGGTGAGATTTTCTGGCGGTCTCCCGATGTCCCACGATTGGTGTCTTCCGAATCCGTGTCAGGACCTTTCCTTTTCAACAGGGAATCGACGCACTGAGACAAGGCGAGATGTTTCCCATTGGAACCATTCTGAGCTTCCAACTCACTTGCGACTAACTTCATCGATTTTCCATAAGCCATTTTAAAACTGGGAATGGTAGCCAGAGTGGCAAGCCCTAACGAACTTTCCGCCTCCTCCGAACGTCGGAACGTCGGCCATAACAAATCCAAAAGAAAGGCGAGTCCAAAGCCCAATCCGGTCCCTATGATAAACCCACCCGCCGCAATCAATTCCCGGGGCTTTCCCTCCGGCTTGGTCGGTAGATTGGCCGGATCTAAAATGCGAAATCGCTCTCCCTTTTGTCGTTTATCAAGATTTTCAGAAATCCTCGCATTGATCCGATTTTCATGCAGACGTTGATAGTGCCTCTGAATATTGTCGTAGTCCCGCTCCAGGGCAAGCAATGCCTGTTCATGATGAGGCGTGCCTTCAAGCCGCTTCTCCAAGTTTTTCATGTTTTTTGAAACATCGGCTAATTGTGATTTCAACGCAGGGAGTTGAGAATTCAATTCCTTCTTGGTGTTCAACAGCTCGGCCAGGTAGGGATCAGAAGGAACCTGTACTCCGCCGCGCACCATGGGGCGGTTCGCCAGTTCCTGCTCGGCATCCTTGATTTGCTTTTTCAAGGAAATGATATCAGGATAGGAATCCCTGTATTCGCTTGACAACTTCGCCAATTCACGGTTCAGCTCATGTAATCGCTGGCTCAGAGGATCCGTTTTTCCCGAAAGGAGGGGTCCCTGGTTTTTAGCGACCATACCTGGGTTTGCCTCATAATCCAAAATGGTTTTTTCCAACAGGTCCAACCGGGTATTGATGGAATTCATCGATTCCTGGATACGTGTTTTTTCAAGTTGCAATCGATCGAGTGTCCTGAAATTCGCCTCTAATTGGGCAGGCAATTCTCCGACATACTTCATCCTATATTCCGACAAGGCCTTTTCTTTTTGATCTAAGGCTTCTTTCGCCGAGATAAGTTCTTGATCTAAAAACTCCATCGCCCCTTCAATAAATTGTTCGCGAATCTTGATATTTTCATCGATATACTGAGAGGCCAACCTGGCCGTCACTTTCATAGCCATCTTCGGGTCACGGTTCGCAAACGATATATTAAAAGCCTCGATTTGCCCACCACTCCCCTTCGTTTCAATCTTAATGTTTGTTCGTAACCCCTCAATCACCCCCTCATACCCCCGGGCTTTAATTTCGTCAGAGTAGAGGTGAAACTCTTCTATAATCTTCAGTAAACTGGTTCGGCTTAACACCTGCTGTGTCATGGTGGACACTCGGTCCGCAGTACTGCCTCCAACCACCGATGAGACATATTTTTCAGGAATTTTTTGTTGTTCGATGAGAATGACCGTCTCCGATCGATACATATCCACTTTCAGCCAAGCTAGAGTCCCACCAATGGCTATCCCTAGTATGACAAAACTCAGAATCAACCACTTTCGTCGAACAGCCAAATCCCAAAAATCTTTGAGATATTTTTGGATGACAAGTGCAGGATCTGTGTTGTGAGGCGCTGCAGTAGGACCAGACATGGAGCCCATGATATTCCTTCTATTGCAAGATCCCAGGAATTACCTGGCCAATCCGGTTTGTGAGCGGCTTTCCGATTTACGGGACGATGACCGTATCCCCGGACCTAAGGGTGATGTTATACACTCCCCCATCTTCCGAAATAAGATCTGAATATCGAAGCGGAATACGTGTTTCTGTGACATGGCCCTTCTCATCCTTTTCCGTGCGAACAACTATAATGTTATTTCGGGAAGCGAATTGGGTAAATCCACCGGCTAAGGACATGGCTTGAAGAATCGTCGTATAGGATTTCAATGGTAATTTCCCAGGCTTTACCACTTCTCCTACAACAAACACATAGTAACTATTGACCTCTATCACATTCACGGACACAGAAGGATTTTCTTTTACCGCCTTAAATTTTTCTGCAATTTTTTTGGCTACTTGATCAGCAGTCAACCCGCTGGCGACCACATCACCGATTAAGGCTAAAGAAATTTTTCCGTCCGGCCGGATCACGACCTGCCTCGATAAGTCTGGGTTTTTCCATACAATCACTTCAATGACATCTTCAGGACCCAAAACAAAGCCCTCTTCAGGGTGGCCTGGTGAAACAACCACGTCAGGTTTCAGACACCCCATACAGAGCAGAAACCCCATCAGGAGGATACACACCTTGCTACCTGTGGATGGAAAAGTATTCCTCATATGACCTCAATCAAACTAAAAATGAGTGTTTACGGAATCAGGACCATGGTCTCAGAAGGAACGACAATGGTATCTCCGGGCTTTAACTCAACATTGTCAGCTCCACGCAAAATAATGTCATCGTAACTGACCACCAATTTTTGCGGTGCCTCGCTATCCATTCCCAATCGAAAAATGGTAATCCGGCTCCGTACAGCATCTGGTGCCATCCCTCCGGCTAAGGTAATGGCCTGGATAAGTGTTGTCCGGCTTAACAATGGTAATTTCCCGATTTTGCCGACTGCGCCTTGCACATAAAAGTAATAACTATTCACTTCCTTGACCACGATGGCCACTGTCGGATTTTCCTTATAGGACTTGAGTTTCTGAGTAATATCATCCCGAAGTTCAGAAGTCGTGCGCCCCACCGCCTTCACATCCCCAATAAGTGGCAAGGACACTTTTCCATCGGGACGAACCCTCACCTCTCTCGACAAATCCGGATTGCGCCAGACACTGATTTCCAAAATGTCTTCCGGACCAATGATGTAATCATCGATGACAATTAAGGCCCGTTTTTCGGCTCGTTGGGCCTCTTGAGACATCACACCCACGTTGGAATCGGCAAATGCCAAACCGAAAAAATTCAGGCTGAGCAAACCGGATACCAGACACACGACATGAACACTCCTACGATACACACTCTGCCTCATAACTCACCTCATTCCCCGTGAAAGATACCCAAACACATTTGTTAGATAAGCTTTGCCTGCTTCATCAACGCGATGGCCTTGACGGTATCATTCGGCCACATTCATAGACGAAACTTGCCACCGATCGTTCATAGCCAACGCCTTTTCACCCATGACTCAGCCCGGATTGGCTCGCATACAGAAACAACTGAATAAAGTATCAATCGGTGGGTAGAGGATGAAAATTAAATAAAAATCGATAATCTTTCATATGCGTGATTCACCCACATGGTGGCATTGAGCCTGAGATAAGAAAATACAAAAGAAGTCACCGGAGCCATGAAGACCTCAAAACATAAAACTGAGGCTTGATATCTCCCCCAATAGCCAAGTGGACACAGAACGTGTCCGATGGAGCAGCCCTTTTTGTAGGTTTAAATCAGACTCGCAGGGCAGAACACTGTGAAGAAAAAACTAAGAGAGGGCGAGGGATGAAGGTGCGCAGAATTTTGACTGAAGAGAGAACTGGGCAATGAAAAAATATTTGGTGCCCCCGACACGAATTGAACGTGCGGCCCGCGGTTTAGGAAACCGCTGCTCTATCCGACTGAGCTACGGGGGCAACAAGTCTTATGTTAAATAGCAGTGGCTTTCATCTACAATCCTGGTATGGCATATATATTTATACCAGAATGTCCAGGTGGCATACAGCAGAGGTGAAAGGGTACCCTTTTTACCTAGTGAGAACAAGAGGACCCAGCGAATGCTTTGACCTGACATGAAACCGATCTCCAATCCCCAAAATCCATTTGTCCCAGAAGTCCGCGAGCGCCTGGAGCCACCTGCACCAGTGACCCCGGACATCTACGAGGAAACGGTGAAGACCATCCTCAGCCACAACACCAGCCCCGACCTCCCCTTTCAATGGAGCGTGAATCCCTATCGAGGCTGTTTTCATGCTTGCGCCTATTGTTATGCACGCCCCACTCACGAATACTGGGGGTTCGGATCTGGGACGGATTTCGAATCCAAGCTGGTCGTCAAGGTGAATGCCCCGGCAAAGCTTCAAGAATCCTTAAACAAACGATCCTGGCAAGGGGAATTGATTGTCTTTTCAGGAAATACCGATCCCTACCAACCACTGGAAGCCACCTACAAACTGACCAGATCATGTCTACAAGTCTGTGCAGAATTCCAGAATCCGGTTGGAATTATCTCCAAATCGGCCCTCATCGTTCGAGACATTGATGTGTTGCAAGAGCTGCGTGACAAAGCATGGGTGCGCGTCTTTTTGAGCATTCCCTTTGCATCAGATGACATCGCACGGAAGGTTGAACCGCAAGCCCCCTCAATTACGAAACGGTTTGAGACGTTAGAACTCTTGTCCAAAGCCGGCATTTCAACCGCGGTCTCGATTGCCCCTGTAATTCCAGGACTCAATGAACACGACATTCCACAGATATTATCGCGGGCCCGCGATGCCGGAGCCCAGCATGCCGCCTATATCCTACTTCGTCTCAACGACAACGTAGAACAGGTGTTCGTTGAACGGATGACATACCATTTTCCGGATCGAATCCAGAAAATCCTCGCCCACCTCAAAGGTGTCCGAGGAGGGCAAGTCGGAGATCGAACGTTTTTCAAACGCCATGTGGGCAAGGGGAAAACGTGGGATGTCATCGCGCAACTATTCGAGACCGCCTCAAGGAAACACGGATTTCAGGACACTTCCGATACACCCATTCCCTCTACCTTCCGACGGCCGGGACCCACGCAACTCTCTCTGTGGGAGTTTTGAAAAAGGCCGCCAGTGGCGTTCTCGCCCCTTGGCCTGGCTCACGTACTCCTCCGTACGCTACGCCAAACCAAGGAGCTGTGGCCTTTCCTTCGAGAAGCCTCAGGACAGGACTGGACGAACCTTTTTGAATACTCCCGAATTTTTTCCAATTCCTCTAGATCACCCGCATGTGGGTCTCATAGGAATACTATTTCAATTTTTACACAGACTCTCCGTTAGAGGCTCCTCCATCATAACTCCAACCGGAAACACGCAGTTTGGCAAGACCCTGAGTCCTTCAGTACAATCCATCTCTGACAATTTTTTCTTGCTCACTCAGAACCAAAGGACACACCCCATCTCATGAGTCTTTCTTTTCGGCCCTCACATATTTTGCAGTGCCTGACCCTTACCCTGCTCGTCATTACCCTCATCGGG
>JBGSSO010000147.1:0-3723 GCA_041737015.1 Nitrospirales bacterium | reverse complement strand
CGGGAAACGTTCTACAGGCGATTGCGACCATCCTGGATACGATTTTATGGATATATATGTGGGTCATCATTATTCGAGCCTTGATTTCCTGGGTGAATCCTGATCCCTGGAACCCCATTGTCCAGTTTTTAGAAAGAGTGACGGAGCCGGTCCTCTCTCAAATACGGCGTCGGGTAGGGATGCTGGGAATGGGATTTGATTTATCTCCGATCATTGCTATCCTAATTATTATGTTTTTCCAAATTGCCGTGGTAGCATCTTTGAAGGATCTCGCGCTCAGAATGCACTAGCCGGTGAGGGGAAAGGAGTCGTGATGAAAATTACACCGTTGGACATTCAGCATAAAGTCTTCGATACGCAATGGCGAGGCTATCACAAGACGCAGGTGGACCAATTTTTGGAAGAAATCGCCGAGTCGGTTGAGGAACTTACCAAGGACAACCTGGTGCTCAAAGAGAAGTTGTCCGGGAAGGATGATGAAGTGGGTCAACTCAAACGAGCGGAAACCACGCTGACCAGTACGCTCATTTCAACCCAATCCTTTGTCGATCAACTCAAGCATGGGGCCCAACGGGATGCGGATCTTTTGGTGAAAGAAGCGGAATTGAAAGCCGAAGAAATTCTGGCGCAAAGTCGGGCCGAACTCGCCGACATGCGACGGATGATCTCGACGCTCAAACAGCAACGGGCGCTGGTGTTGGATCGCTTGCGCTTGACCTTGAGTTCTTTCCATCGTTTAGTAGAAATTGAAGAGCGACCGGAGGCCTCGTTTGAAGGAGATGGCGAATCAGATATGAGTAGTGAACGAGCCTCTCATCGGGAAGCAGGCTAGACGTTTCGGCCTCCTCATTACATTGTGGATCAGACCGATCCTATGGTGCATATCCTCCTTGAAGGAATTCAAGCGCAGGTGTTTCCCGGTGCGGTTTTGTTGGTCCGTCACCAGGGCTATATTCGGGTTCATCATGCTGTTGGTTTTACCTCCGGCCTTCCGGATGCTCATCCTGTCCAACTTCAGACCATCTACGACCTCGCTTCTCTCACAAAGCCTCTGGCAACCGCGTCGGCCCTTCTGCTCCTGGTGCAGGATGGTCTCCTGAATCTTGCAACGCCCATCGATGCGTTCCTCCAGGAAACCAAAAAATTTCCATTAGGCCGGGTGCTTCTCAAGGATGTTCTTTGTCATCAAAGTGGCCTTCCAGCCTGGCGCCCCTTTTACCAGTCCTTCCCTCCGGCCCTTCCCTCAGATGCTCCATCACGTCATGAACGAGCCAAGGCATATCTGGGGTTGATTCTCAAGGAACCGCTAGCAGCGGTGTCACCACCAAAAAGCATCTACAGTGATTTGGGCTATATGGTGCTTGGGCTTATCGTAGAACGGATCACGAATCAATCATTGGCTGATTTTTGTCAGAGTCGGATCTTTGGTCCCTTGCATGCGTGCCCTCTCGGCTATCGAAGGGCGAACGTTGCTGCAACATTGGATTCATCGATTGGAGGGTGCGCACCCACTGAACAGGATCCATGGCGTGGTCGTCTTTTGCAGGGTGAGGTGCATGATGAAAATGCGTTCGCGCTGGGAGGCATTGCCGGGCACGCGGGACTCTTTGGAACAGCCGAAGCCGTAGGACAGGTTACCCAAGCCTGGCTGAAAAGTTATAAAGGAATACCTGGCTTATTCGAGCCTTACCTGGTTAAACAGTTTGTGACGGCACAGCCTGGAACCAGTTGGGCCTTAGGCTGGGATACGCCCTCTCAACCCTCTTCCTCAGGCCAGTGGTTGTCCCCTGAATCATTCGGCCATCTGGGATTTACCGGTACGAGTATCTGGATAGATCCAACTCGTGACCTAGAGGTTATTTTTCTTTCCAATCGTGTTCATCCCACACGAGACAATCAAGCCATCAAAGCTTTCCGTCCTAAGCTGCATGATGCGATTATTCAGGAATTGGGGTAATCCTTGCCGGGTTTCGGCCCGGCAGCCGAGCTACTTTTGTTTCGGCAAAAGTAGCCAAAACCAATGGCGCCCAGTTTGGCCTCATCAGATTAAGCGGACGCGAGAAATAGGAGGGCGGACCAACTCGCTCCGCTCAAACAAGGCCCGCCAATGTTTGAAGAGCGTCCGCCCATAGGGCCAAACAGCAGGCGTCGTTGAAAAGGAAGTGGAGCATCACAGGTATTGGGGTATCTCCATGGATCGTTTTATCGTCCCTCCAAATATATAGCGACGTATTCGAGCACAAGATTCTACTATCTGGAATGAGTGGTAGGTATTGGCATTGCCGGGTTTCGTCCCGGCAGCCGAGTCACTTTTGTTTCGGCAAAAGTAGCCAAAACCAATGACGCCCAGCCTGGCCAGATCGGATAGGGCGGACGCGAACTTTCGGAGGGCAGCCCAACTCGCAAGGCTCAAACAAGGTCTGCCTGCTTATAAGAGCATCCGCCCCAGAGCCAGTCAGCAGGCGTCGGTGAAATGGAGGTGGAGAGGGGCAGAGCTTGACCCACTCATATGCTCATGAAATCGAAAATATTTGAAATATTTACCCTAAGTTTTAATTGTATGATCAGTCACTTATTGGCCATTGGGGCGAGCTTCGGATGGTCCTAGTTGTAACTCGCTCACATAAGAATAGTAAGAAAGGATTCACAGTCTCTTTATTTGATCCGCGCGGAAGGTACGGCACTTGTTGGCGCTAAATTTTGAAGAATTTGCCTTTCTCTCGGAGATCCCCATGAATTGATTCATCTCGGACCTTGTCCCATTCGTCTTTGAGCAAAGATTGCGATTCTGAAATTATTTGGCCCAGCAAGCCTTTCATTTTCTCTTCGTGATGCTTGTCTGTGTAATTTGGCAACTCATCAATGAGACGCATTATTTTTACATCTCCGTCGGATTTTGGATTTAACTGAAGCTTTACAAGCATACGTAATTTATCTACTTCCTTTCGAACATTATTGGATTCTTCTGGCGATATTTCGTCCTGGGTCATTAACCAGTAGTAGGTCCTTCCGCATAAGGTAGAAATTACTTCCCGCGTATTTTGAATCCACTTGATACGTTCAGAAGTTACAGTATTTATGAACGTAGTTCTTTTGCTATTTTTGAAGTTGTAGACAAGATTCCAGACACCTAATATGAAGGTGAGTAATATGCCTGTCTCTTGCCATTCCATACCATTTCCCTCCCTCACCTTGAGCAGGCACGGTCCCCTTCATTCTCGTGGGCCCATCATCCGCGGAAGCGGCTCCCTATGCGGCAGGTGCAAGTTTGAACATGAAGAAGGCACATAAAGGCCAGCCGATTAAGCCACCGAGGCTAAGAGTGAATCGCCCGACCAGTACCTCGATAAAATTAGCAACAAACTGGAATAGTACCCCGATCACAAATAGGACAATAGGTGCCCACCATGCAACATAAAATCCGTACCAGATAAGGAATACGAATCCGGTAAACATGCCTGCAAAAGCAGACAGACTAAGGAGCATCGCTGCTCCCTGGCTGGCGCCCTGAAAGTTCTTGACGTGCAGTTGCTGGTAGTACACGAACATCGTGAACAAGCAGTAGAGCACGATCACCGAAATTGGTAAGATTTTTAACATCTTTCTTTTTTAGGTTTTATACTGTGGAGTGGGTTCTGTAGTGCTCGATAAAGCGTTGCTGTGAATCGTTGATCCTACCTTCCCGCCCATATACCTTTATCACCTTGCCTCCCAACTTCGGCA
>JBGSSO010000011.1:0-3813 GCA_041737015.1 Nitrospirales bacterium | reverse complement strand
CTCTACCTCCTGATGGTTGTGGGTGTGTACCAGATGAGAGTGGGAACGAAGGGCGCGGTTGCGAGAACCATACTCAAAGGCAGGGAATTGAGGACTCAAACTCTCTCCAATTTTTCAGCGAAAGTCACTAACGTTCACAATGTTCCGGATTTGGGACAGGCCATTCTTGAAGTTGTAGGAAAGGGTGTTGGAGCATCTAAAGCGGCAATCTTTGTTTTGCAAGTTGAAGAAAATCGGTATAGGGCCGTTTCAAGTTTCGGGTTTTCTCCTGATCATCCTGTTATCCAGAATGGATGGGCGATCTCTGATAATTTGCCACAATTATTACTATTCACGCAGGCAAGAGTCTCGATTGAGGATTTAAAGGGGTTAGACTCAAATGAAGGCGAGAGACGTATTGCGGAAATATTGGAAGAAGGCGGATTAGAGTTGTTTTATCCGATCTTTGGGAATAACCAATTGTTGGGTTTCTTAGCACTTGGTCCTACTTCTAGTGAAGCCATTCGGAAGATGGGTGGAAAAATATTTTGGAATACGATTATTCAGGAATCCGCCTTAGCCTTAGAAAATGCCATTTTGCGAGAAGAAATTCACCGATCTCAAAACCTGCTTTGCCAAGTGGATCGGTTACGGTCCCTTGAAGCCATGGCAGATGGATTGACTCAGGAACTTCATAGTCCATTAGTCTCAATTAAAGCCTTTGTTCAAGTGGCTGAATTACGACGTCATGACGGGGAATTTATGGATAGGCTTCATCGTATAGTTGGAGAAGATCTTGCGAAGATAGAATCATTAACAAAAGAGATCAGAGAATATGTCAAGCCCTTATCGGGATCATTAAATGCAAAAGCCCATATCCACGATATCATTGATTCCTGTCTGTTATTTGTGGCGAGCAATCCTTCTTACCAAAAGACGATGATTGAGAAGGTATTTAATTCAGATATCCCGATGCTCTCTGTAGATCGACAAGGGCTCATGCAGGCCATTTTCAATGGCCTGTTATTTCTCTTAAAGGATTCCTCCCAATTGTCTGGAACTTTGCGAATTGAAACAGAAGCTGATCGGCAAGTTTTGGGACAAAATTGGCTTCAAGTTGCGGTGTGGTGGAAGGCTCAAAAAACGGCAATGGATTCTGAGCTGGTTTCAATAGAGGAATGGGACTTTGATAATTTCTTAATTGATGAGCCTGATCCTTCCGCCGCGCAAGGGTTAATTCTTGCTCATCAAATTATTCAACGTCATTCTGGACGTTTTCAGCTTTTGACCAATGAGCGTGGCATTCTTGGATTTCAAATTCAACTGCCCCTCAGTCTACCCTATGACAATGAGTATTCCCTGACTTCCTTTCGAACCCCCGCCATTCCTCTTAAGCAAGTGAAGGTAACCCCAGACGCTGGCCATCTTTTTTCCTAGGAAAAATTGGTAGAATCCTAGTTATTGGGTGCTGACTCCCTCTGAGTCAGGTCGTCAGTTGAATTGCGTCATTTTTCCTTTATGAATAGCTTCTCTCAAAATGAGCGTTCCGTTTTTGACCATGTACCCTTGGTTGTCTATCAGTGTACCCAAAAGGGGATTAATCGGAATTTTGAGTTTGTGAGTCCGTACGTCCATTCCTTGCTAAGCCTAACTCCTGAGCAACTAACCCAAGATTCTAAAGCGTTTTTTTGCCGAATTCATCCGGAAGATCGGAATATGTTTTTGAGAGCCTGGGAGAATCACACCCATCTGCCTGCAACCATTCGGTTAGAGTATCGGATGCTCGGTGAAGGAAATCGTGTGGTGTGGGTTCAAGAAAATAGTGTGATGTCTCAGGGGAGCATCGAAAATGAAATGATCTGCCACGGCGCGTTAATCGAGATCTCTAATCACCAACAAATCAGAGAGGAATTACAGCGGTGGGACCGAGAGCTGCAATCCTTGACCGGCAACCTTCCCGATATTATTGGACGATTTGATCGCAAAAACCGTGTTATGTATTTAAATCGGTGGTGGGATAGTGTTGACCCATTTCCCCCAGAAAAGTATTTGGGTAAGGAACTCGTCGAGTTGGGGGTCTCTCAAAAGGTCGCAGATGTTTTTGAGGAGAAAATTCAATCGGTTTGTAAAAAGGGCATATCAGAATCCCTGGAAATTTCCCATCCTACTGGGCAAGGACTGAAAAATTTTGAAATACGATTTTGCCCCGAGCCAACTATTCGTGGACAAATTTTAACCGTATTGTTGATTTGTCGTGATGTGACAGACGTGCGTATGGCTGAGTTGGCTTTTAGGGACAGTGATGAAAAATTTCGCCAGTTGGCCGAAACTGTGGATAGTGTGTTTTGGATCTGGGATGTAGACTTACAGCAAATAGTCTATGTGAGTCCTGCTTACAAACGACTTTGGGGCGGGGATCCCCAAAAACTCATGAATAATCCATTTGATTGGTTGACCGTGGTTTTTCAGGAAGATCAGGCCAAGGTAGAAAATTTGTTCTTGAAGAGAATTGATGCGAAAGGCCTTGATATTGAATATCGAATCGTCACTCGGCACCATGAGCTACGCTGGATCCATAACCGAACCTTTCCGGTGAAGGATTCATCGGGGAGGATTCACCGGGTCATTGGGATTGCCCAGGATGTGACGGAAAGAAAGAAATGGGAAGAGGAGAGGTTGAGGGGGGCAAAGCTCGAATCACTTGGGCTCTTGGCTGGAGGTCTTGCCCATGACTTCAATAACCTGCTCACAGCTATTTTAGGCCAACTGTCTTTGGCGAAATATTCATTGGACTCATCCAATCCGCTGTTTAATCGGATTTCTGAGGCCGAACATGCCTCTTTAAGAGCACAAGATATTGCGAGGCAACTCCTGACTTTTTCTAAGGGCGGGGCCCCGGTGAAAAAAACTGTTCCTTTGAAAGAGATATTGCATGAGAATGTCCGATTGGTTCTCGCGGGATCTAATGTCCGTCCAATCTTTAACATTTCCGATGATTTGTGGCCGGTCACTATCGATACAGGCCAAATTTGCCAGGTGATTCATAATCTTGTGATCAATGCGCGGCAGGCGATGGAAGAGGGTGGGGAATGTATCATTCAAGCTCACAATGTTACAGGGGATGGGGTTGAACTATCGGGTTTGGGACAAATGACTTCGAATACTCAGGATTGTGTTGAAATCCGCTTCATTGACAATGGGATTGGAATTTCAAAGGACAATCTAGAAAGAATATTTGATCCATATTTTACGACCAAGTCCACAGGGTCAGGGCTAGGCCTTGCAACGTCCTACTCCATTGTAAGGAATCATGGAGGAGTGTTGGCTGTGAAGTCCGTACTCGGGGAAGGTAGCACCTTTTCCTTATTTCTTCCGGCTATCCCCATTCAAGAAATACCTCAAGAAGTGTCGGAGCGGAGTGTCAAAGTAGGCCAAGGCAAAATTCTGATCATGGATGATGAAATCCAAATTCGAAAAGTTCTTGGTGAGATGGTGGAAACCTGTGGATACAGTTACCAAACAGCCAAAGACGGAGACGAAGCCTTGAGGGATTTTTGTGAGGCCAGAGAAATTGGTTCTCCATTTTCAGCCGTCATTCTTGATTTAACCATTCCTGGGGGACTAGGAGGGAAGGAAGTCATCAGTCGGCTATTAACTATAGATCCCCAAGTCAAAGCTATTGTGGTGAGTGGTTATTCAAATGACCCTGTCCTTGCCAATTATCAGGAATATGGTTTCAAGGGTAGAGTAGCCAAGCCTTTTAACCTTGTGGACCTCAGTGTGGTACTTCATTCCGTCTTAGAGTAGACGACATCGGAAGCCTTGGCCAAGGTA
>JBGSSO010000374.1:0-28700 GCA_041737015.1 Nitrospirales bacterium | reverse complement strand
CAAGAAGATGATCAAATATTCATTCGACCGGGGGTTTATGAAGACCGGTTGGTAATAACTGAGCGAACCATCCATCTTGTCGGCGCCGGACGGGACCAGGTCACCATATTCAATCGGCGGAGCGGTCCTTGCTATCTTCAGCGAGTTTCTGGGGGACAAATCAGTGGCATCACGTTTCGTTATGTGGGAAGCGACCAACATTCCGCCCTGAATATTTTAGATTCTGTGTGCACCATATCTCACTGCAGGGCCACAGAAGGGCTTTTATCCGGCGTCGTTATTTATGGACCGGATTGCCGCCCGACCTTGCTCGACAACGAGATCTCTCATAATCGGGAGTCCGGTATTTTTTCGTTTGCCGGAGCTCAACCTTATCTACGCGAAAATGTGTGTTTTGGAAACCATCATTTTGGAATTGCCGCACGGGACGAGAGCACTCGACCCGATATGATTAAAAACATCTGTCGGGAAAATATGCTAAGCGGCATTCTCCTCTTTCACCTCGCCAAAGCGCTTATCCTCGAAAATACCTGCGCAGAAAATGCACATTGGGGAATCGTGCTTACTCCGGACTGTGAAACCACCCCTAAATCCGAGGACCTCCACCAGTCAAATCATTTGGCAAATAACCCTCGCGGCGCCTATACGCTCACCACAGAACCTTTGGCTGATATTGGTCGCTAGATCGAATCGCCGCACGGCCGGGCATTCACCATGACAATACAAGATGCTGGGCAACAAGGGTCTATGATAAGGTGGGCAACGTTGACAGGACTTTCCAGGACGACTCGAGATGAATGATAATCTGTGGCATCAACTGAACGCTGCTTTGGGTAGCCTCACGGTCACGGTGGGACTCTGGTTATTAGTGGGAGCCTTACCGATGCCTATAGGAATTGCTCTGGCCATCGGGCTGGCTCTCCTGTTGGCCTGGAAAAGTCCATCTATTGGATCTATCTGGGCGACCTCCACGCTCCTCTTAGGAGTGGAAAGTTTTGCGTGGCCCATCATGCAAATGACCGATCTTCAAAAGCTGGGACCAGAACCTCCATTAGAAGAATTGGAACGAATTTTCACCGCTGTGTTGTTTGGCCTGTTTTCCGGCGTGTTCTGGATGACCTTCGCCTATGGCATTTTCAAACGCACTCGAGATAAGAACTCCCCGACCGCTCCTTCAATCACAGCTCCCAAAACAAAAAACCAGAAGAAACAGTCAAGAAGGCAATCAGGCTAATCATGCATATGAGGCCAACCCGATGCTATTGAATGTCCATGGGGTCCACATTAAATTCCACGACCACAGGATCTTTGCGAAATTCTGCTTCATACTCCCGCTGAAGGATTCGAAGGCCTTCCTGTGCTTCCGACAAATTAGCCGTTTTGATCAAAAAGAGGACCCGATTTTTTTTGATCCGTCCGGGTTTTTTGGATGACATCGGCCCCAAGATCATCGGCGTTCCCAGCACTCCTTTTCCTTCTTCGCAAGGACCACTTCTTGATTCAAACTCTTTCAATCGTTGATGTAGAAAGTCCACGACTTTTTGAACGCGTGGCGCTTGAGCACCCGTCACGACTAACAAAATCACGTGGGTAGTCGGGGGATACCCTAAAAGGTCACGCAACTCCAGTTCCTGGTCATAAAACATTCGGGGATACTGGTGCCCAATGGCCATGAGTACATGATGATCAGGAATTCTGGTTTGGAGAATCACTTCCCCCGGCTCCTGTCCATTTTGTGCCAATCTGAGAGCCCTCGACAACATCTGAAACGTCCGTTCGGCTGATCGGAATTCAGGAATATGGAGCCCAAGATCTGCTTGAGGAAACCCAATTACCGAAGCCGTAGGTGGTTCCGATTGATGAACCAAAAATTCCGTCCCAATCAATACCCCAATCTCCCTCTGCCGGAATTGGCGTAACATCGCATCAGCCGCCTCGGGGGTTTTCAGATGCTCCCGATCGAACCGAGCAACAGAGACCGCCGGGAAAAGACGGCTCACCTCTTCTTCCAGTCGCTGCGTTCCCGTGCCGGAAAATCGAAATACCCTGCCCTGACACGTGGGGCAGATTTCAGGAGTTGGTTGAATTCCCTCACAGTAGGTGCACACCAAACGGGGAGGTCGCTGATAGAGTTTCAAGGGAACTCCGCAGATGGGACAGATCGGAGCCTTTCCACAATCCCGGCACACCAGCGCACCGGAAAACCCTTTGCGATTGAGAAGTAAAATTACCTGCTCACCCTCGTCCAATGACCGAGTGATTCTGGTGATTAAAACCGGGGACAGGATGGTCTCATAAGGTAAGGTTCGTAAATCGACCATTTGCACATGAGGAATCTGCTGTGATGGGCGTTCCAATGCCTCACCGACCTGCTCCGTAAAACGTCCATATAGTTCCAAGGAAGGCCACGTCGAACCATACACTACGAGAGCCTGGTCACATTCTCCCCGCATTCGCGCGACTTCCCGAGCGTGAAAATACGGAAGGTGCTCATCTTTGTAGGACGGATCCTCCTCCTGGTTGATCCAAACGAGCCCCAAATTTGGAACAGGCAGAAATAGTGCCGATCGAGTCCCCACCACAACCTGCACGCCACCCTGTCGAATTCGTTCCCATCGAGCAGCCCGAACCATTGTCGAAAGATGGCCATGATAAACCTCAACCTGAATATTCCCAACGAGTCGTACCTGTTCGCCAAGCATTTCGGCATGCTGCACTTCTGGAGCAAGGATGAGCACTCGACGCCCTTTATCTAGAATGGTCTCAATCACCTTGAACAACAGATCCTGTCGAACTGATTCCGATCCTACAACAGGCACCTCCTGAAAACCGCCGGCTTGGACGGCTGCCAACAAATGCTTCCATATCCGGTGGTCTTTAAAGCTGAACGCCCTTGGTTGAACAGATTCCGGGATTTTCCTTGATTCTTCAGGAGAATCAAATAACCCTCGGGAAACTGAATGCACCGGATTTCGTCCAATTCTGAGTCCACGGACCGGACTTTGAACATTGGATCCTGAAGGCAGGGTCGTCTGTTCAATAATCCATCCCTTCCTTTTCCCAAGAGTCAGAATATCTGGAACATTGTTCATCGTTCGCATAAGAGAGGATCGGAGCAATCCCCTGGGAGCCCGCTCTAACTTGCGAAGCACCAACTGGACGTCAGATGCCAGCGAGCGGTCCGATAAGGCCTGACGACCTGTATCCGTTAAGGATATTCGCTTCATCACTGGTATCGAATGTGGGGGAACAATCAACCGCAAGCATGCGGAAAGAGGAGCCAGATAATAATCTGAAATTTTTTCAACCAACCGAAGAAGGTTGTGTTCCAAAGGACGGTTCCCGACATCGGCCTCCAACGAAAGAATGGAACGTAACGGTTTTTGACGGAACTGCATTTGCAGGGAAGAAGAATTTTGTGCCTCAAAGAGCGTAACGACCACTCCAGACACGACAGTAGAGCCTAAAGGCACCACCACAGGGCTTCCCACATGCAGCAGGGAAAGCAGCTGGGGGGGGACTTGATAGGTAAAGATCTGGAACCGTCTGGCCGGCAGGACAACGTCAGCAAGCATGAGTGATTACGGTTTTCATGAGCACCCAATTCTACCAGCGAGTTGTTCTGCCTACAACGCTATTCAATCTTAGCCCTCAGATCAACAAATATACGGTGGGCCACGAGCAAGCACGCACTTAGTCTACAAAATATTTTCAACAGTCTTGTCTGCTTCTTCTCATAGTCCATGCGTAGCATGTGCCTTAGAAAAAATTCCGGTTGCCATGCCCCATCACTGAACCTTCAAGCATTCCTGTTTGAAAGGACACCTTGACGATTTCGATAAAAACAGGAAGGATAGAAACGACAGGGTGAAATCCTATCCAGCCGGTTAGGCAAGAATCGGTCGGCTCACAGTCTTTTTCCGGCAAAAGACGCAGAAAGAGAGTATAAACGCAGCAGCAATGCAATCTGAGGAGGAGGATAGCAAGACGGGAGGTTTGGAAACACTTGGAACCTTAGCTCTCTTGATTGGAATCATTGGCATCGTTGTTCTTCTAAAAAGTCGAAAAAATTCCCAATAAAGACGGGACAATTCCTTCTGTGAACACGATGGCATCTAATTGTTTTGAAAGACCACCTCAAGGCGTCAACATATTCTGAGGAGACGAACACGCGAACACCGTCCTTAGGGTGGCTACTTCAGGCAACAACAGATAGGATCAAGACTCGGGGATTTTCTTGAGGCGACGGTCCAAAGCAAAGCGAGTAATGCCAAGGTATTTGGCAGCGAGACTTTTATTATAATCAGATAACCGCATGACTTCTTCTATCAAATCGCTTTCAATGCCCGCAAGGGTTTGCTCTCCGAGAATCATTTCCATGCGCAGCACCTGTTGATCCCCTCGAGTGACCGCATTTACTGAGGAATGTGCCTCTTCATGGACTTCACGAGGCAGATCCCCTTCCGTCAAGCTTTTCCCGCGACAAAAAATAGCCGCACGCTCCATAATATTTTCCAGTTCACGAATATTTCCCGGATAGGGATAGCGCTCCAACAGCCGTTTGGCCTCCGGCTCAATAGCCGTAACCTCTTTACCAAGGTCGTTGCTTTGTCGCATCAACGTCGCAAGAGCCAGCGGGATAATATCCTCTGTCCGATTCCGCAATGACGGGAGAGTCAAAGACACCACATTCAGCCGAAAAAACAAGTCCTCTCGAAATCTGCCTTGCGCCACATCTTTGCGCAGATCGCGATTGGTGGCCGCAATCAGACGAAAATCCACATCAATATCCTCTTGCCCGCCCAACCGTTTAAACGAACGCTCCTGTAAAACTCGAAGCAATTTCGCTTGCATTGAAGGATTGAGATCTCCAATCTCATCTAAAAAGAGCGTCCCGCCTTCCGCCTGCTCACAGAGGCCGGGTTTGCGCTGGTTCGCCCCCGTGAAGGCTCCTCGTTCATAGCCAAATAATTCACTTTCAAATAATTCCTGAGGAATGGCTGTGCAATTCACCCCCACAAACGGACCTTTGTCCCGAGGGCCATTATGATGAAGCACTCGAGCGACAAATTCTTTCCCTGTTCCCGTTTCTCCAAACAGGAGAACCGTCGTTTTCAGATTTTTTGCCATTTCCTGAATTTGCCCAACCAATTCTTTCATGCTGGGACTATTGGCAATCAAACTGTTGAAGGCATATCGACCGGGCCTATCCTGCGTTTCAAAGTCGATACGGCGTCGGAGGGTCAGATAATCCAGTGCGCGATCGATCACAGGTTCCACACTGGAGAAATCGACGCTTTTAATTAGAAAATCATAGGCCCCGAGTTTGATGGCCTCCACCGCATCCTCCACCGTTCCATAGGCCGTGAGAAGAATGACCAGGGACTGTTGAGATTTCGCACGAATATGTTTGAGAGTTTCCAGTCCGCTTAAACCGGCCATTTTCAAATCTAACAGAATCAGATCTGGTACATCATGATCAAGGGCTTCCAATAAGGCTTCCCCCGAAGCAAAGCTTCGAACATGATGGTGTCGTTTCGCGATCCGTCGGCTGATGGCTTGGCGAACCACATCATCATCATCCGTGACGAAAATGTTAGCGCGCATCGGTTACACCGTTGGAAGTTGGGGTTGGCAAACGCAAGGAAGCCACCATGTCATGGTGGTCCCAATACCTGACTGACTTTCCGCATGAATCTCTCCTCCATGGGCTTCGATGATATTTCGGCAAATAGGCAGTCCCAGTCCGGTTCCACGATGCTTGCCGGTGGTAAAAAACGGCTCAAAAATCCGAGGAAGAGCACTTGGACTGATTCCCTTTCCATTATCTTTAACTTTAATACGCAGTCCCGGTATTCGTTCGATGGTTTCCTCTTCAACGGACAGATGAAGACATCCTCCCTCCGACATCGCCTCAACGGCATTTTGGATCACATTTAGCAACACTTGCTTCAGTTGATCTCGATCAGCTTGGATGGAATCCAGATCGGCAGACGGATGAAATTCGATCTGAATGCCCTTTTGTTTTATGGGTTCATTGAGGACCTGCAAAGACTCCAGGATCAGATCTTGCAATTGAAAGTTCACCGGAAGCAAGTCTCTTGGTCGCGCAAAGTCAACAATTTGGTTCACAATGCGATCCAGTCGCCGAGTTTCCTTGAGAATGGTGACAAGATCTTCATGCCGGGAATCACCATCAGGAAAATCTTCCATCAACAACGTCGTGGTTGACCCAATACCCACCAGCGGGTTTCGAATTTCATGGGCAATACCTGCAGCCATTTGTCCCAATGTGGCCAATCGGTCAGATCGGTTTAATTGTGCACGCATATGCTCTAAAGCCGTGATATCCACATTGAATCCCTGGTACGCCATGGTCTGCCCACCGTGGTCTTGAATCGGAACCGCCCGACATAAGACCTTTCGAACAGCTCCGTCCGGATGCAGAAAGCGAAGGACCCGCTCAAAAGGCTCACTCTGGTGGCAGGCTTCGTGAAAAGTTTCGCGCACCCCCTCTCGATCGTCTGGATGAATTGCTTCCCACATATGTTCAGGATCTAACACCTCATCGGGATTCCTCCCAGCCAGAATCCAATTCTGGCGGTTGCTAAAAATCAGATGATCTTGTTTTGCCGTGAATATCCCGATGGGTGCATAATCCACAATCCCTCGATATTTGGCCTCAGAAGAGGTTAAATCCTGGTTCAGCGTCCGGAGTTCCTGTTCTGATTGTTCAATACGCCGGATATGATTCCGGATTTGGGTGCCCATTGTCTGCATGACTTTCGTCAATTCGCCAATTTCATCGTCTCGTTGGAAAACCGGAATATTCGGAATGTTGCCCCCGGAAACGTTTTCCACGGCCTTGACCAAGGTCGTTAATGGACCTGTGATGGACCGTGCAATGAGATGAAGAGGCACCAGCAACAAAATCAACGCTAACGACCCTCCCCATACGACCACCCCCATCAGGGCAGCCCGGTCTGCGGCGCTACTCCCAAGGGCGTGTTGCAATTGCGTGACTTCTCGCCGATCAAATCGAGCCATTTCTTCACGAATGGCAAGCATAAGGACACGCCCTTTTTCACTCTCGACATAGTCGGTGGCCTCCTGCGAATACCCCGCTTTGACTCGTTCAATCAGCCGATCTTTGTCATTCATTAATTGTTCGACCATTCCTTGAACAGTTTCGATTAACTGTCGCTGATCCTCAACAGACTTGACCATCTGTCTCAATGAATTCCCGAGTAACAGCACTCGTTGCCTGGCCGCCAAATAGGGCTGCAAAAAAGGAGATTTTTGGGTCAGAATAAACCCGCGAAATCCCGTTTCGAGATCCACAACTAAGCGCATATATTCAGCCGACGCGCTTTGCACCAAATACACATCATTGAGGCGATCTTCATCCAGAGAAAAAGTCTGAACGCTTCTATAGGTCACCAGGCTCAAAATCAAGACGGCCAGAACCGGGACTCCCGAGACTAAAAGAAGTTTTCTGGCAATCGGAAGATTTAAAAATAATTTATTGAGAGACATGGGGAATTCTCCTAAACTCTCTTGCAGTCCCCTCACACCTTTCCCTGACAGGCCTGACATAACACATCCAGACCCTCAGCCCACTATACCCCAATAGCCTGTCTAATCTCATTATGGGAGGTGCCCAACTCAGGATCATTCCTCTACTCAGAGTCATTTCCCTGAACAGGTTGATCGGATTGTCCGACCCCAACTAACGGAGAAAGATTCCATGGTCAGATTAGGACAGTCTGTGATCACAGGCGAAAATAAATGGCGGGCAAAGCCGCCTGGTGAATATCGGTGAGCTTGCAAGCATGGGGGAGAATTAGACGCACACAAGACTTACTTGTGAAAGGTTGAGCCGACCATAGATACTGGAATCCCTTGAGTTTGATGGGGTTCTACAACAGCCGCCACATGATGCCTCAAGATCCCTTGTGCATAGTACGTTTCCGTCACTGGCTGCAACAACACATACACAGCCAAGAGTCCCCCGAGGGTCATGGTGACCGTATACGGAAGAGCCATCCACACCATCCGGCCATACGAAAGGCGAATAAGTGGGGCAAGAGCGGACGTCAACAGAAAAAGAAAGGCCGCCTGCCCATTTGGAGTGGCCACACTAGGAATATTGGTCCCCGTGTTAATAGCGACCGCCAAAAGATCAAATTGGTCACGGGTAATCACTCCCTGGTGAAATGCCCGCAGCACCTGTTCGATATAGATTGTGGCGACAAAGACGTTGTCGCTGATAGCGGAAAGAAGGCCGTTGGCAATAAAAAACATGCCGATTTGGTGTTCCCCCTCCATTGCCAGAACATAATGGATAATGCCTCCGAAAAGTTGTTGCTCCTGGATCACCGCCACGACTGAAAAAAACACGACAAGAAGGGCCGTAAACGGGAGAGCCTCTTTGAAAGCCTCCCCCAACTGATGCTCCTCAATAATGCCATTGAAGGCCGTCACTCCCACAATGACCGACAATCCAATAATGCCCACTTCTGCCAAATGAAACGCCAGGGCGACAATCAACCAAATCATAGCCAGACCCTGAACGATCAACCGGGCCTTAAACCGATGATCCATCTTACGTGAAGTCTCCTGGTCAAACCGCCAAAGAATATCCCTGACCGTGGGGGGAAGACTGAATCCATACCCAAACCATCGGAATCGTTCGACCAGGACACAGGTCAAGAACCCCACAATCAACACCGGGATGGTCACAGGAGACATGCGAATAAAGAATTCAATAAAATTCCATCCCGCCTTCTCTCCGATCAACAGATTTTGGGGTTCTCCGACTAAGGTGCAGACACCTCCCAGCGCAGTTCCAACCGCTCCATGCATAAGAAGATTCCGTAAAAAACCACGAAAATCCTCTAAATTAGAGCGATGGAGAGTGCCTACCCCGTGATCCATCGTATGATCATACTCATCCTGAATCCCTTTTCCA
The DNA here is from genome assembly GCA_041737015.1 of Nitrospirales bacterium. GTDB lineage: Bacteria > Nitrospirota > Nitrospiria > Nitrospirales > UBA8639 > Nitrospira_E. The sequence goes on along the minus strand of JBGSSO010000374.1, from coordinate 19,729 downwards.
GAAGCCACTCGATGATACACTTTGAAAAACCCCACGCCCACGGCAATGATAACTGCCGTCACGGTGAGAGCATCCAGAAAAGCTGACAAAAATGCCCCCATTCCCGCAAATAACAGGGCCAGGTTCGTCTTCGATTTGACCTCGAGTAAAACTTTCGCAAAAACAAACAACAACAAATCTTTCATGAAGTAAATCCCGGCCACCATAAAAATCAGCAGGAGAATTACCTGAAAATTGTTCAATGCTTCGTGGTAGACGGTGTCTGGTTGTGCCAGTCCGATCAGCACCGCTTCAAGAGCCAACAAACCACCTGGTTGCAGAGGATAACTTTTTAATGCCATTGCCAGGGTAAAAATAAATTCCAGAACGAGGCACCAGCCCGTGACAAAGGGACCGAGGGTATACAACAAACAAGGATTAATAATGAGGAACGCGAGAATCGTTCCCTTGTACCACCTCGGGGCATGGTCGAGAAAATTTTGTTCAAATGCACGAAGGAAAGGTAATGCCATTTTATAATATCTCTACAAATATGATTCGTAAGCCAGCGGTCAAAACGCCCATGCATTAACTTCCCGTCAAAACCGGTTCTAAGTGGGCTTGTGGCCCAACCTCCACTGCCTTCCTTTCCACGATCTGCATAGCGATATCCAGGGCCTCATTAAAATGTGTGCAGATATAGTCAGTCTTCAGTCTGGAAAGTTCATTGAGATCGGCAAGAACCTGTCGGGTTCGAGGAGACATGCCAGCGGTCAACACCGCCACCCCGCGACAGTTGGCAGCTTCAATTAAATCGCCTAACGCGTAGGCACCCGACAAATCTAATTCATCCAACCATTTGCAACGAATAATCAGCACATCTTTGCTGTCAAGATGTTCCACCGTCTCGTTTAGCCAATCTATCGCGCCGAAAAATAACGGCCCGTGCGGACGAACGATGATAATTCGATCTCTAACGATATGTTCAAATCGACCGCTAAGCTCTCCCATATTGGCCCCATTCTGGCTGATTTTCCTGGCATAGTCCCTGGCGAAGGAAAAAATGAGGTCTTCTTCTTCCTGTTTTATGTCTTCATCCCGTTGGTTGAGATCTGCCTTATAACGATCGGACTGATCCTTCACAAAACGGAAAAACGCCACTGCGAGTCCCATCGCCATGGCCGACAGGAGATTCCAAAACACAGTCATAAAGACCACCAGACCAAACACCATCAAATCAGAAGTCGGCAATCTTCGAACCACCGGCAGGACTCGCATATCCAGAATGTCATACCCCGCCTTGAGAAGAATCCCCGCCAAGGCGGAAAGAGGGATGGAAGCGGCCAAAGAACCCAGACCGAAAATGAACGAAAGCAGGACAAGCCCCATTGTAATGGACGACAAACGGGTACGGGCCCCACTCTGGATATTCACGACACATGGCATGGTATTCGTGGCTCCCCCCAGCCCTCCGACTAATCCTGAAAAGAGATTGGCCGATCCTTGGGCAACCAATTCCCGATCACTATTGTGATGTGTGCCGGTCATGTTATCGACGATGAGACAGGTCAGGAGACTATCGAATATACATAACCCAGCCAGAGCCGCAGCAGGGACAAAGGCTTTTTCCAGGATATCGAGATTGGGAAGATACAGCTCAGGTAAGCCGGTGGGAATATCTCCAATTTTTGGGATGTCCAGCCCAAACACGACCGTGGTGACCGTACCGGCCAATAATCCGATCAATGGACCTGGCAGCCAGGTCACCGGGGAAATTTTTGGCCAAAGAATGACAATGAGTAAGGTCAACAACCCGATTCCCACTGCCACAGGCGAGGCATGGACCAAACTGGAGGGCAATTCCGTAATGGCGGACGTAATACTCTTGACGCCGGGAAGTCCCAAAAAGGGGTTGAGTTGAAGCAACATGTACAACACACCCAAACCCGTCATAAATCCGGAGATGACTGAATAGGGTGTGAACTTGATAAATTGCCCGAGCTTCAACAGTCCCAACACAATCAAAATAAAACCGGCTAAGGCGATGGTCGTAAATACGAAAACCAGATCGGGACTCCCATCGGCTAATTTATTGGTCTGAGTCATTGAAAGGATTTGAATGGTCATTGGTCCCGTCGGCCCACCTACCGACCACGCTGATCCACTTAAGGGGCCCGCAATAAGACCAGCCGCCACTGCCGACCACATGCCCGCAATCGCCCCGAGCCCGGAAGCCACACCGAAGGCCAAGGCCATGGGAAGCACCACCATCGCCACAGTGATTCCCGCCAACACATCCCCTCTCACATTGCTGGCAATCCCTTTAAAATTATCTTTAAAATTAAAATCCTTAAGATATACATAAATACCCGCAGTCAGGTGGTCCATTCCTAATTTCCTCCGACTCATTCGTCTAATTCGTCATCGTCTAGCAAAGAAGGCAAAAACATGCCCTTAAGATTCACCATAAGCTTCATCCGCAACTTACATGCCAATAATTAAGCAGTTAGAATTCGGAAAAACTTCTTTGATTTTTCTTTATATTTCCTAGAATATCTGTGCACAGATCCCGTCACAGCTATAAACACATTCTCCTCGCTAAGACCCCCTGTGCGAATTCGTACGGTGTGACCTGTGCGAAATAACTCCCATTACAGCATGAACAAGAGAAGAGGATTGTTTCCCTTGTAGGAAGGAGGATGGAAGGGGAAAGGGAAAACCTACTAGGACTAACCGAGGAATTAGAATGTCAATGTCGCCATGGTATAGACATAATTGACATCGGCCGTCCCAGGGCTTTGTGGCACTCGATCAAAATAGGAGCCTTTGAAAAAACGGGTATATCCCACCTCAAATGTCGTATGTCTGAAATAACCGGCCTGAGGGGCCCACGTCATGGAGGTATCCACCATATTGCCAAGGAAGGTGCCCGCTCGACCGGTCGGATCCTGCAGACCGCTACCCACAAAAGGGCCGCGGCTATCTGCCAGCCAAAACGTGCGATGAGACACCATCAACCTGACCGTGGAGATCGGTTTTAGAGTCGAGCGAAATCCGACCGGTGAAATAATATTCGATGGAAAAATGATTCCCAAAATTCCGGTTGGTCCATATTCTGCCCGGCGTTTTGCGAACAAGAAATCAAAATTCTTTTTCGGATTCTTGTCTCCGGACGAATAGTCAAATAGATAGACAAACCGCCAAGGCCATTCGGTTGCAAAACTATAACCCACCTCACCATGATGACGATGCGCAAAATGGTTTGTGTGATCGACCTCCCCAACTTGGTAGATCGATTCTATCTCATAATCAAATTCTTCCTTTGCAGGCTTGGCAAATACCCGAAATCCCATGGTGGAAAGATTACGTTTTTGAAGATTGCTCCCCTCATTCAACTGAAAGAGATATAACTCCCCATTAGCCCAGGGGACATGGCGGCTAGAAATCGCCGCACCGGAAAAGTAGCTAATGGGGCTCGTCCAATCCGGGCTAACCGTATGACGTTGGACCGGTTGCGTGACAAAGGCCCGAAGGCCCCACTCTGAAGCTTTGTCTCCTCCAAGGGTCAATTGCACACCATCGAATGATGGAGTAAAGCTTCCCCAACGATGCCCTGCCACGAGACGCCCTTCTCCAAAATCCATGACTAAACGGCCGACTTCAAACTTGCCGTAACTCCCTGTTCCCAAAAAATTCTGCGACACCAGATCAAGATGGAGTTGAAAAATATCCAGATGATCGACAAAATTGGGATTGTGATCCTGCCCACGATCAGCTACAGGGGCACGAAAATCTGCGAGTTCCAGTGTGAATCGGATAGGGTCCCAGATATCCTTAATTCCCAACAAAATCCTCGTCCGCTGCGCCACCATCTGATCACTTCCTGCTGTGCCTTTCGTAAAACTTTGATTAAACGTTTCATAGCGGGTTCGATGTTCAACTGCCAAATCCAGCCATTCCGGTGTCAGAGCAGAAAGAGTACTTGGCTGCTGTAAAATAGTTTTCAAGCGATCAAAATCACTCGGGAATTCTTTGTTATGGGTTCCATTTGCCCCATGTGCAGGTTTTTCTCCTGACAATTCTCCAAGCATGAGAAGGAGGCTTAAACAAACGACTCCAAATTTTTTCATCGTATCTCCATACAAGACAGAAGCAGACCATAATAATTTTCATTTTTAAAATTTTCCTATTCAACTTTTGCCACGCAAATGCCACGCAAAATTAATACCAATTTCCAGACATCGAGAAATCTGAGCAAGGCGTTGGAAAAGCACGCCAATATAAGATGCTTCCCTGCTCCTCACAAATGCCTTACCCATCAGGCTAAGGGTGATGCAGTTGATTCCGGTTGATTTTCAATATTTGCCGTTTGTCGTTATCAAAAAATTTTCTGTCTGCCGGCCTCATGCACAGTCGCCATACCCTGAAAAATGGTGCCATTTCACACACGACCTCCTGTGCATCATCGCACGCTGCCTGATTTTGTTCGGCAATATGGTGCAATCCTTAGGATGAAGAGACGACTGATAATAGTTCGGAAACGAACGATACTATTGGCGTACCTTCAGTGGTTGAGCATGCTCAAATTACGGGGAAGCATCATGGGCATAGCCTTTGCTTCCTAATCACAACAACGTGAGGCCCTGCCTCTTCCTGGTGAATGGTTCATTGGAGTGGAGATCCTCCGAAAATCAATCCTGACACCTACCTAATCCAATACCCCTTGGATCCAGGATGATGGCTGGGGGCTCTCTTTCCAATGAATACACACACCCATACCGTATAAAAAAGATCACCTGTCCTCAGAACTTCTGTGCGGTTGATATCGATAACCAAAGATGGGAAAGTACAATGAAATGGCGGTACGACTTCTTTATTGATCTCCAAAACAAGGACTGCTATGCGTGCAACAATTTATGTGACCGACGATGATCAAAATGTGTGTTCTGCGTTAAGTCGCCGGTTGGTGAAAAAAGGGCACCTCGTGAGAAGTTTCCATTCAGGAGCCTCGCTCATCGAGGCATTGGAACATGAACTTCCTGATTTGCTGTTCCTGGATCTTAAGATGCCGGAAATGGATGGACTTGAAACCTTACGACAAATTCGACAAAAGATCCCAAAAACCCTGGTTGTCATGTTGACCGCTTATGGGAGCGTGGAGGATGCGGTGGAGGCAATGCGTCTCGGAGCTTATGATTTTTTGATTAAATCCATTGATTTCTCAACGGTTGAACCAGCCTTACATCGAGCCATTACTTTCCTGGAGCTAAGGCGCCGGATTGAGTTTTCTGCTTCCGAGAAACAACGGCAATATTCCTGGGAGCATGTGATCGCCAGAAGTCCAGCCATGACCAAGGTCATTGAACAACTCAAATTTTTCGACGCTCAGGACGTCCCCTTAGTGTTTCTTCAAGGGGAGGTTGGGACGGGGAAGGAATTTTTGGCACGCATTCTTCATTATAATAGCCACAAACAGCTCGGCCCCTTTGTCACGGTCAGTTGCAACGAACAGAGGGGATCACTCCTTGAACCGCAAATATTTGGATATGAACGCGGAGCATTTAGTGGTGCCAGCCAAAGCATGCCGGGAGCATTTGAACATTCCGATGGGGGAACCCTATTTGTTGATGAGATTGAACATCTGTCAATCCCCATTCAGGGATCATTAGCCGAGGCCATTCGTACCCGTGCATTTTGTCGAATGGGGGGATTTGACCGTCTCCCCATCAACAATCGACTTGTGGTGACCAGTGCGATTCCACTGGATCAACCAGGCTACGCGGACATATTTCATCCAGCGTTACGTTCTCTCCTCGAAAAGCAGCAACTCTTCATTCCTCCCCTCCGTGAACGTAAAGAAGATATCATCCCTTTGGTGATCAAAACCATTCACGCCTATGGTGAAGAAATTGGCCGTCCAAAACTCGACATTGATTCTTCGGTACCCCCATTATTGGATACGTACCCATTCCCGGGAAACATTCGAGAATTAGAGGCCATGATTCGCAGGGCGGTGTTATGCTCGCAAGGACCTGTCCTTACTTCTCTGGACTTTTACTCTCAACATCCTGGCAGCGGAGAAGGTCTCCCGCCAAATACTGGTCGGGTGCTCTTTGAAATTGGCCAACACAATCTACAGGACATTCAAGTCATGGTGATTGATGAAGTCTTGCGATTCACCAAACAGGACAAAGAACGGGCGGCTGGCTATCTTCACATTTCTACACGGACACTGGATGAACAAATTCAATTACGGAAAAACTTCTCCCATGCGACAGAGGGGTCCTGAGAAATGAGGCGGTAGTTCCTCCATTCATTCGCCTTTCCCTTTTGGCACATTCTTCTTTTGATACGGAGTAAGACTCCTCCATATTCCCTGAGCTTCCACTCAGGGCTTCAAGCCTTTGACAGACAGTTGTCATGGCCCCACCGATTGCTTTAAATACATTCACAGAAACTTTCCTTTCACTATCCTCAAAGCTCTCCGCTGGATAGTGCGTAAGAGTTTCCGAACAAAGAACCTTACCAGAAGCCGCCGAATCTTCCTCCTGGGAGAGCTTCCTTTACAAGTTCAATAAAGCTAGGCATTGTTCCGACCATATCCTCACCTGAATCCAAACAAATATTGTTCAAGAAACATTTTGCACAGTTCTCATGGTGCGATCTCGCACCCCTTCCCTTTCGCTGCATTATCGAGGGAAATAAAAATACCAATAACTCATAGTAATTCTCCTTGTATTCTTCAGGAAAAGACAGGGGCCAGGACTGGCACTTCTTTTGCTTTGAACTATACTTTAATTGGGAACCGATCCACTTTCCGAAAACTCACTGAATAAGGAAACTGCACCCATGCCGACTCTGTCCGCACCCATTTCTTCTTCAACCGAAACTCCTCCAGGGTCCTTCGATTTCAAGGAAACCTTGGACCGGAATTTCCCAGGTACCTACCCCTGTGATGCGTTCGTGGATTATTCCCAATTCCGGTTACATCCCTTTGGCATGAATGAGAAGAACTCAATCGCCTGCGTGAGCGTGTGTCGGGACGAGATAGCCACCCCATTCATGAACAGACTCCATAATGCCTGGAATGGAGCATTTAACTTTTCAAGTCTGGCCGGAATGTTGTATCTGGGTGTTACGGGATTTCAAGCCGCCCATCACCATGCACCCAATACTGATGGCAGAGAAAGATACGTGTATTTTGCCTTTCCCCATATCGCCATCGATGAAAATGGCACTCTCGGAAATTGTCGCCGCTCAGGACGACAGGCCTTGTCCCAAGCTTGTGGCGCATTGATTAAGATTCTCCAAGACCGTTCTCGAGGAGAAGCCAGCCTGGACCTGAACCCAGACGACGTGGAGCAGAGCCTTTTAACTCAACGCCTGTTCAGAGAATTTGGATCTGGAAAAATTCCCGATTTGGTCACTCTGACCAAATTTACCCAACATATCATCAGAGAAGATCTTGAACGGATGATCCAACTAACCGTCGATTCCAGCAAAACCGACTATGCGGTATTTACTGGTGTGCAAATTCACGGTCCAGCCCATAAAGACTGGATTTGGATTGAGACCTCCTACGTCTTCGTTGATGGGATGAGAAAGCCTTTACTATAAAAACTCAAATTGTTTTTGCTAAAAAGCATATTTCTTCCTACAACAGAATGGTTTCACATTCTCCGGTCCCTCTTGATGGTGTTCCTCATGCTTTCTTTTGTATCCATGCATCCATCACTGGTCCTTAAAGTTATTGAGCGATTTCTCACAGCTCTCTCGGTTTGAAAACCGCGCTCTATAGATCCTACCTAACAATCCCAATCGGACAACACATTTTAAAATTATTGCTTGGCAACACTATTGCTCATTAGCAAATGGAAGGATTTACCCTGATTCTGCTAATCACTTGGGCGTTTTTCATCAAGGTTTTAACCTGTCAGGTTCCTAATGTGAATGTGCCATAGCACAATACGTATCGCAGATTATCAACAGGCATGCATGTACGTAATGGTGAAATTCATTAATTCAGGCAGCTAGCCGAGTACCTCAGATCCCCTATATCTTCGAACTCATCAAAGTTACACCCGAGAAGAATGGCAAAAAATCCGAAAATGCATTCACTTGTGGAATAAATAAAATATAGGTAGGAATTCTTCACTGGCCACGCCGATCAGCACACACACACGTACCTATCTATGTCCGCATCCCTGGCTACCCGAAGGCTTGCTGACATCTTGAAAGCCCTGGAAAATTTCTGAAAGGTCTCATGGTCCAAATAGCATTTTGATAGGTCTACCCACCCTCATTTGATAGCCAGTGCGTTTTTGGTTCTTCTCATCTCATTTATTTCTACTACCTTCAAAATTCGAGCGATATTGCACAGTACTTACTTGATAAATCCGCTCGTTTTCAAAGGTAGGTATTTGAGGCACTTTTCTTTTAGAGATATAAGCTAATGAAATATTTGATGAATTTATAAATCATCAAAATGAAATATTTTGGCATTTACATTGCTTATTTAGTAGTCACACGAGATCAAAAAATATTAGGAGGATGATCAAGATGGAAGGTTTTACTCTTATTTTACTCATCACATGGGCCGTACTTTCGAGGTTCTAACATGGAACATGTCCCTCTCATCGCAATTTTGACTATCATTGTTATCCAATTGATAAATCGATTGGGTTTGGATTAATTTCCGGACTCCCTTCCGTTTTCTTAATTCTCTTGGTTGGTACTCTTCCTACGCTTTTCCGCCGTCGCCCGATTGCCCTAGACCAAATTTAATGTTTTAAAAAGTATGAGGTCTTGTGGATCTCCTGCTATAGTTTTGTATCACTCACCTTCAAGCGAAGAGTGAAAAGTGTGCAGGAAAGAGGGAATGTAGGCCCACAAGATTGGTAAATTTATGACTCGTCGATTCTTTTTCATACTCCTTTTCTCCATTCTTATTTCCTTGGGAATTGGCGTGGGTATCGGGGGACAACTTGCACCACAAGAAGGCATGCCTATCCGTGTGGTCGCAAACTATTTACATGCCGTTCTTCAAGCAGACCGGACCTTTTACACCCAACATGTCGTGGAACGGATGGAAGACATGCTTATTGTGACCGCAACGGAAAATTGGCGGGAAGAACGGACATTGCCTTTGCCCGCACAATTTTTCAAAGAAGCCTCCCGTGGATTACAGGTCGCCGGCAAACAGTTTCGGTACCGGTTGATGGGTCTTTGGCCATTGAATCCAGAGAATGCTCCTCACAATGACCGGGAACGTAAAGCCCTGGAGCAAGTTGTGGAATATGGAGAAGTGACTGAACAAGAAATCCAGATAGACAACCAGTCTTATTATCAAGCTATTTTTCCTGATCGAGCCGTGAGCCGAGCCTGCGTCCACTGCCATAATGCCCACAAGGAAAGTCCCAAACGGGACTTTAAATTAAATGATGTCATGGGAGGACTGGAAATTTTAATTCCCCTTAACTAACCTTCCCTGTATCAAAATTTACAGCCCCTTTCGGCCTCATCTTTTTCCCGCAAATTTATTCATTTTTCCCTCGTTATCCCTTTGAAAACCTTCTTCGCTTCCCGCTTGACGAAGAACCATGTGATAGAGTGAAATCATCCCCCAGTTAGCCTTCATCCTTTATCCTAGGATATGCCCTATGGGGCTTGTTCACGGGTTACATTTCAACAACCTCCGCGGTGATATCTACGGAGGCATGGTCGCCGCAATCGTAGCCCTTCCATTGGCGCTCGCTTTTGGCGTCGCTTCTGGCCTAGGAGCCATTGCCGGTTTATACGGGGCCATATTCGTTGGATTTTTTGCCGCGCTCTTCGGAGGCACCCCCGCTCAGGTTTCCGGTCCCACGGGCCCCATGACTGTGGTGATGGCTGGGATCGTCACAATCTTCACAGGCAATCCTGCTTTGGTCCTGATGGCCGTGATTCTTGGCGGTGGCTTTCAAATCCTGTTGGGACTTTCCAGGGTGGGACAGTACATCGCGTTGGTCCCGTATCCGGTGGTCTCCGGGTTCATGAGCGGCATCGGCTGTATCATTCTCATTTTGCAGTTGGGACCTCTGGTAGGCCATGCTGCCAGCCCCGATGGTGTAGTCGCAACGCTTAAGGCTATTCCGGGATTTTATGGAAACCCGGTGTGGGATGCGGCCATTGCAGGCGTCCTTGTTTTGGTCATTGTGTATTTGACTCCCGGTAGGATTGCGAAGATGGCTCCTCCTTCTTTATTGGCCCTCCTCGTGGTTACTCCCCTCGCCTATGCTTTTCTTCCTGATGCCCCTACCATCGGAGAGGTTCCTCGGGGATTCCCCACTCCCCTCATGCCAACACTCACCTGGGACACCTTGCAAATCGTGCTGGAATCAGCCGCTATCCTAGCAGTATTGGGAGCGATCGACAGTCTATTAACCAGTCTGGTCTGCGATAACATGACCCGGACCCCACATGACCCTGACCGCGAGCTTATCGGCCAAGGCATAGGGAATATGGTCGCCGGTGTATTTGGAGGCATCCCAGGTGCCGGAGCCACCATGCGGTCGGTGGCCAATATCCGAACCGGAGGACGGACACCGATCTCCGGCATGCTTCACTCGATAATTTTGTTGGCAGTTCTTTTGGGGCTTGGCCCCTTGGCGGAAAAAATTCCCTTAGCCGTTCTCGGTGGCATCCTTTTCAAAGTTGGCATCGATATTATTGACTGGCGCTTCCTGCGTCACGTCCTGCAAGCCCCCCGCATCGATGTGGTCATCATGGCCGTGGTATTGCTGACCACCGTGCTCGTGGATCTCATCACCGCAGTGGCCGTGGGAATGATCTTTGCCAGCCTGTTCTTTGTCAAACGCATGGCGGATTTGGAACTGGCTAATCTCCACATCGTGACGAATCACACTCCCAGCACTCCCCTCTTACCGGAAGAAGCCACGATCCTGGAGCAATCCAATGGGAAGATTCTTTTGATTCATGTCGATGGTCCCATGAGTTTTGGATCGGCCAAAAATATGGTCCGCCGCTTGGAATCCGTCAAGGGGTTTAATACCTTTATCAGTGTGGTGCTGGATTTATCCAAAGTCCCGGCCATTGACGGCACAGCGGCCTTGGCCGTGGAAGATATGTTAAATATCGTTAAGGCCCACCACCAACATCTCTTCTTCGTGGGCATGCAGCCTCACGTGACCAAGGCGTTGGATGGCTTGGGAGTGCTGGGGCAGATTCGGCCTGGCCATCGCTTTGCCAGCCGATTGGAGGCCTTGCAGAAAGCCTCCTTGGCAGAAGGATCCTCCAAGGACCCCTCAGGACCTTCGTCACCGAACCAGACTCTTCCTGTGACACCCTGAACGGTCCGGATTTTCTGACAACCAAAGGTAGGTAATCAGGAACATGGACGAAACCTCCATTCATACGATCTTTGGATTCTCTCCACTTTGGGTGGCTACATCAATTTTAATATTGACCTATGCCGTCATTATCGCTGAACGGTTTAACCGGGCCATCGTGGCGCTTCTTGGAGCTGCTGCCGTCATTGGGACAGGAGTCCTCACGCAGGACCAAGCGATTCAGGGCATTGATTTCAATACTATCGGCCTCCTAACCGGCATGATGATCCTGGTTGGAATTACCAAAGAATGCGGCATCTTTCAATTTCTTGCGATCAAAGCCGCGAAGGCGGCCAAGGGAAGCCCGTGGGGAATCCTGGTCATGCTCTCTATTGTGACCGCAGTGCTCTCGGCATTTTTAGATAATGTCACGACGGTTCTATTAGTCGCTCCAGTGACCTTGCTCATTGCTGACGAGCTGAAAATCAATCCGTATCCTCTGCTGTTCGCAGAAATTAATGCCTCGAATACAGGTGGCACGGCTACGCTGATTGGTGATCCCCCCAACATTATGATCGGCTCTGCCACCAGTTTGACGTTTAATGATTTCGTGATTCACCTGACTCCCGTCGCCATTGTGGCCTTTAGTGCCACACTCATCCCTCTTTGGTTTATGTATGGAAAAACCATGTTCGCATCACCCGAAGCCCGAGCCCGCATTATGGCTTTTAACGAATATGAAGCCATTCGGGATGTTGAACTATTGAAACACTGTCTCCTGGTCTTTAGCCTGGTTATTCTCGGGTTCGTCTTTGGCCATTCATGGCATATAGAACCTGCCACCATTGCTTTGGGTGGCGCCGCCCTGCTCTTGTTAGTCGTCACGTTTTCCTTAGACAACGAACAGGCAGGGCATAAAGTTCATGCATTGTTCGGGCAAGTGGAATGGATTACCATTTTCTTTTTCTGCGGCTTGTTCATTATCGTCACCGGCGTGGAACATACCGGCCTTTTACAGTCAGTGGCGGATTGGACGTTGAGTCTGACCGCAGGAAACTTCATGGTTACGACCCTAGCTATTCTTTGGGTTTCAGCCATTTTTTCCTCTATTGTGGATAATATCCCCTTTGTCGCGACCATGATCCCCATGATCAAAAGCATGCTCCCGGTTTTTCAGCAAGCTGGCATTCCGCTTGAACAGACAGAGACACTCTGGTGGGCATTAGCGTTAGGCGCGTGTTTAGGAGGAAATGGGACGCTAGTGGGAGCTTCCGCCAATTTGATTGTGGCGGGGATTGCGGAACGCAATGGCGTGCCATTTCGATTTCTGCCCTTCTTGAAAATGGCTTTTCCGCTCATGATCCTACAAATACTGATCAGCACCCTTTATATATGGATGAGGTATTTATGAAGGCCCAGGACATCATGATCCGTCAGCCACATACCATCCCTCCACAATGTACAATCGGAGAGGCGCTCAGACAAATGGCTGATCTGCGCCTCCAGGCCTTTCCGGTCGTGGATAAGAAAAAGATGTTACTGGGAACTCTGAATTTCTGGCAGATTCTTGAATGGGCCATGCCTTCCTACATTTCTCAAAATGATCTTTCCGACGTTCGATTCGCTCCAGACCTGGCACAGTTCCATGAACGGCTTGGAGAACTGAAATCAAACCCGGTCACTCAGGTGATGAACTCACATCCTCCATGTGTCCGGCCGGATGACTCCGTACTGGCCTGCGCGGCCTTGATCATGAAAACCCCGAAAACCGTCTATTTACTGCCGGTGGTGGAAACAGACCGCCAACTGGTTGGAGTCATCTCTGCCTGGGACATCATTAAGGAAATCGCAGGATAGAAGTCACGGAAGGAGATGTCTGCGTCATCTTGTTCCTCCCCCGACTTTTTCCGTTTCACGGACCCGCATTAAACGATTCCGTATACACTTCCACTTGATCGATCACCCACCTGCCCTCAGGATTCTTCACCAAGACATACAGCTCATCCTGCGGCTGATCACCCATCAGCGTGACAATGTGAGCATGGACAATCACATGGGCTTCTTCTCCCACCATCTTCTCATGGGCTATCTTGGCACGCACATATTTCAATTGTAGGTCCCGAAGATACGGGCCTCGGGTGGCAATCCATTCCGCTTTGGACACACCTTCCCTAAAGGCCACTGTAGTCAGCTCAGCGGCCAGTTCAATATTTCCCGGGTATACTTCAAACCACTGTTCCACCACCTGGCGAGGTGTGAATGGAGAGGGCTCTTGAGATCCCCCTATCCCGCCGCCAGCCACCCACACGACAATCGCTAGGCAGGTCCCTGCCCTCCACCCGACAACCCCTCGCCCTTTGCCTTTTGCCTTCATGGTAGAGTCCCCCTTATCTGGCAAATCCCGGATACCGTGAAAGAGTCCTTAGCCCTGTCAATGGACTAAACGGTTAAGGTCCAGGGGGAAAAATAAAATGCTGTTCCAAGCTTGCATGTTCCCCTCCCCTCACCGATCTCTTTGTTGGCATCGGGAGTGCCACGAAAATTGGTAACGTAAAGAAATGATCTGGGGTTTTCTCGACATGGTGCCATTGCCAGACAAGCCTGGAATCAATCAGGGGAAAAGGGCTCACCCCCAAGAACACCTCACCCGGATCCTAGCCATCATCTTTACCGGAATTGTGTGTTTCCTCATTTTCGCCATCCTTTGGCCAATACACCCGTCTCCACTCGACATTGTCATACGACTTCTGGGCATCGCGCTGGGCGGCGCCTGGTTGTACCGCTTCCTGACTCGTCATATTCGGCAGCGTGCGATGATTCGTCAAGCCCCGCTTCCTACCAAATGGGAAAGAATTCTGGAACTGAATGTCCCATTCTATCAGGCGCTTTCTCTCCCCGACCAAAACCGTTTCCGAGAAGAAGTCCATATTTTTCTTCGTGAAAAGCGAATCACCGGCATCAATACGTCGGTTGATGACACCGTCCGGGTATTGGTCGCAGCAAGTGCCATCATTCCCATATTTGGATTTCCAGGCTGGGAATGGGAACATATCAGGGAAATCCTGATTTATCCGACATCCTTCGATGAGGGGTATCAAATGGGATCAGCTCAAGAACACTCTATTTCAGGCATGGTTGGAACAGGGGCGATGAACCGCATGATGATTTTGTCCAAACCGGATTTATTACAAGGTTTTCAACAACCCTCACACGGACATAATGTGGGTATCCATGAGTTCACCCATTTACTGGATAAATCGGATGGCACCGTAGACGGAGTTCCTGAGGTTGCCTTGCCAGGCCGGGCCATCAAGCCCTGGCTCAACCTGGTTCGGAATGAAATGGACAAAATCCGACAGGGGCATTCAGACATCAATCCCTACGGTCTCACGAACGAGGCGGAATTTTTCGCAGTGGTCTCAGAATATTTTTTTGAAAAACCCGTGAGGATGAAACAGAAACACCCTGCACTCTATTCAATGTTGGAACAGATCTTTCGCCAGGATCCCCAATCACGACTTACGAGCGCACTCAAGGCCATGCTCCGCCCAAAATAGGCTTCTCTGAAACATTCTCCTCCTGCCCATGTGGAGGCGGAAAAACCTTTGATCAGTGCTGTCAAAGCAGTGATGCAAACTCCATCTTCAACAAATGACACCTTTTGAGAAAACAGGGATAATGCAAGACTACCGAAGTTTAACAATTCTTTGGAGCTTTTTGGGACATCTCGACTTTAATGCCTGACTCCAGATAAAAATACAGGCAGCTCTGACCAAAGACCCAAGCACAGACAGTGTAAGAAGACAAGACCATGCAAGATCACCATGAAAAGATGAAAGAGGAGAAATGACCAATGCGAGTACTCCTGGCTACTGATGGATCGGAACAATCCTCCCACGCCACAAAGGCTGTAATGAGTTTAACCTCAGTCAGTACCCTGACCATTTTGCACGTCATTGATCTCCCTCGGTTAACCTTTTCTATGCTCGGGCCTGAAATTGCCTATGATCTGTCGAAAGTCGCAGAGGAGGCACTCCGCAAAGACGGTGAACAGGCTTTAACACATGCCAAGGCTCTCCTCTCAGACAAGGTGAAATCGCTGGAAACCCGATTGGAAGAAGGCTCACCGGCTGAGCTCATTTTATCGGTGGCCCAAGAAGAACATCCTGATCTCATTCTGATGGGCGCTCGTGGAAGGGGGCAGGTAGAGGAGCTTTTTCTGGGGAGTGTTTCGCAACGGGTTCTGACCCACGCAGCATGTCCAGTCCTGATCACCAACGGGCCATTAACGGAAATCAAGAAAATTCTGATTGCCATCCAAAGCCCCAATGATGTTCAGAAGGTGAAACAGTTTTTAACGAAACACCCCTTTCAACCACGGACAGAGATCACGCTCTTTTCGGTGGTACCGATTCCTCGCTCCCTCTTTCGGGGCGGTGTCTCTGCACCGGAGGGAAAAATCGAACAGGCTTTAGAGAGCACCGAAACCTTCCTTGATCAGGCCGTCAGTCAACTCACCGGCTGTTACGATTCAGTCAAGGGATATGTGGGATTAGGAGCCCCAGCGAATACGATATTGGAACAGGCCTCAATCACGGAACCAGATCTCCTGATGATGGGAATGCACCATCCTTCGACGATCACGCGGTTTGTGTTGGGCACCGTGTCCCATACCGTACTCCACCAGGCCACGCGATCCGTTCTCGTGATTCGATAACGGGCTGTGCTGGGATCGGCGTTAAAGTTCTTTGGCTTTGACTCCTGGATGGTAGGTGGAATAGACATACACGGGAACGGCCAAATCTCCCAGGTGCTTTTCAATTAACGGCTTGACATCCTTCCAATCCAACCCCCCCACTCCGGTCGCAAGTTTTGGCAAAGCCACACTGCTGAACTTCTCAGATTCAATGGTCTTGCGAAACGCTTTCAAGCAATGATTGACATTTTCAACCGATGCTTTTCCCGGTTTGGCCCCATGACTCGGTGGAGCCTCCTGCGTTAAGAGATTGATAATACGCACATTCCCGGCCCCGGCCCAACTCCATAGCTCCCCGGACTTGGGTGTAGAAACCTGGCAATAATGACGAAAGTCTTTGTACATCGCGGGCCACCGCTCCCGTAACGCAAGCGCCAAGCCATTCGCGAAATTGTCATTGGGAGCCACCCCATGGGCGACAGCCCCGGCCTCACTCAATAAAATGTCACCTGCCACTTCATAAATCATGCGCTTCCCTCCTTGTCAGGTACCATAATCCCTTTGTCTTGCAAAAGGAAAATAACCATAGCACAAGGCACCCAGGGGATTCATGCCGACCATTCTTGCAGGATCATTTAAGACCACTCTCACCCCTACCGAAATACATACAAGAACGATCGAGATATCAGTCCCTTTTCAACAGGTCCTTCCAGAAATGAGAAATACAGTACTAACCTCCGGTTGGCTCAATGGCCAACGCTCAAAAGGGATATCCCTAACCGACCGGCTCCGATCAGGCTATCACCGACTCTGGTATGAAGCCTCGCAAGCTCTGCGATGGTCTCGGGGACCATTTCGCGAACGCTCCAAGGGGTCACTGACCAATCTTACACCGACCCAACAACAAAGAACTGAAGAGCTGGCGAGGTCATATCGTTCGCGCTTCGAAAAATCCCTTCCTCCCGAAACGGCTCTTCTGAATTATTCATATCTGGACATTTTGGATCGTGCCAGACATGCTCTTGGTTGGACTGTTCCCCACAACCAACGGGTGTGTGATCTGGGGAGTGCCAATTTCGCTTATGCTGCGGCCCTACATACGTTCTTCCACCCTAACCGCCTGGCAGGCGTCGAGATAGATGGCCATCGTCTGTATTGTAACGGGCGAAGCCGCATCGATTATGCCCGAGGGCACATTCAAGATTTGTCGCAGACCGAGTATGTGGTTGCCGACTATCGCCAGTTCACCAGGCAGGCCGATATTATTACGGCCTGGTATCCATTCGTCACTCCCAAGCCCTTACTGGCCTGGCGATTACCGCTTAACTTATTCAATCCGGCCGCTGTATTCGCCCAAGTTGCCAATAACCTCATTTTGGGCGGAACCTTCGTCATGATCAATCACAGTGCCGCCGAAGCAGAGGTGGCGCGAGGCATCGCGGAAGACGTCGGCCTCGTCTGTGTCGGCCACTATCTTCACACAGCTCCCCTCCGTCCGCGAACAGCAGACCCAGTGCTAACCATCTGGCATCATGGGTAATGAGAATTAACTGGTTGGTGATTGTTTGTCACAAGGAACTACCTCCGACTCGATCTCACGATTTACAATCTCTTGTTGTCTTCACTAGACAAAATTTCCAAAGTCTCGGCTAAGACTCGCCCCATGACGGAAACTATCATACCGTCCTCCACTCATTTATAATGCCGCAAAAATTGCTTGGCGCTCAAGGCCGGATCTCGGAAAGCCACTTCGATACTCACGTTCGCCCACATGGAGAAAATCCTTGCAGAACGGGAAGGAAGGAAAGCGCAGCCTCCAACATCCACAACTGATGGTTTGGGCCTTATCCCTGCTCATAATTGTCGCGACATTCTATGTAGACATTCACATTCCCTTAGGGGTTGCTTGTGCCATCCCCTATATCTTAGCCGTCTTGATCGCGTCGTTCCTGCATCCCGCATGGGCCATGCCCGTAGTAGTTCTTGTCTGTTCCATCCTAACCATGGTGGGAATTTTTTACTCACCCGCACCTCTGGTTGTCCCAATTTGGAAAGTTTTTACGAATCGTGGATTAGCTCTTTTTGCGATGTGGATCATTGCCATCCTGTTGTATCATCACAATGCGCTCATCGCCCGAAGAGAGGAAACCCTCGCACGAATCCAATTACTGGAAGGCCTTTTACCTATCTGCGCGGAATGCAAAAAAATTCGTGACGGGAGGGACACCTGGCATCAACTGGAAACGTATCTTACCGCTCACTCCAATATGACGTTTACCCATGGCATATGTCCGGAATGTGAGATACAAGCCATGTCGAAGTTTAAACGTGAACAATTGGTTCCCTGAAGTTTCTTATCTTGGTGAGAAAAAGGATGGGAACAAGACAGTACAAAAGGGACCTCATGCGCTGTCGAGTGAAGAAGATGATTGACACAAACCTTATATCGATTGATAAAGAAAGGAACAGTCACTGAATGACCCAAGACCTCAATGCCGGGAAAGGGGTGAAATGTTAAAGAATTGATTCCATCGATTGCGAAATGAACTTAGTCGTTTGATTGAATCAAAATCCCCTTTCGTGCCGTACCACCACCTGTTTCGACATTTAAAAACGTGACGCCAGATCGCAACCCTTCTGGCACGACGGCTTCTACGCGTTCATCATCCACAAACGAAAATGCTTTCGCCGGCACTGAACCAAAAGTCACACCGTGTAAGCATTCTTTTTTCTTTCCGAAATACTTTCCCTGCACCACAACGGTATCACCGGTTTTCATTTCGTCCGGTTTTACCTGGTCAATTTGAGGACGGACGCTGGAATCACAGATGGGATCATTTTTAACCTTTTGCTCATCAAACCCCTTAATCGATTCCGGAATCACAAAACCACCTGGCTCTTCCGCGGGTGGAACGGGTGCTCCTTGTCCCCAGGAACTAGCCATTCCGATCACATTAATGGCTAAAAAAATTAGTGGTCCAAAGATGTAGGAAATCCTCGACAACATGAGAAACCTCACAAGTTAGATTGTTAGGAAAAGTGTCCTTTTACTCTCTTCAGCCAAGACAACAATGGACCAATTCATCTGTCGTATTTCTCATATTAGATTCCTGCGGCCACCCCATCGTCAATCACATTGGAACGAATTTCGCTGGCTCAGGGAACTTCGAAAGTGACAAAAATTCTATCGTAACGATTTTTTGTGGTTCCAAACCCCTTGAACCACCTCAGATTCCAGTCCCAGTATTCACAGAATGCAGACAAGAAGGTTCCCGTAACATTGAACCAATTTCAGCTCGTAGCCAGCCAATGCTATCGGCAACACAAGCAAAGGAAAACCCCTCGTCGTTCCTTGCGTCTTTATCACGACAGATAACATGGCCAATCTGATTGGGAAAAATGTTTCTGGGCTGATACGAAGTGGTATATCGGATGAAGGTGACTATTCCTGTGAATATGAACTCTCCAATGGATCCGGGCCGATTGAAATCCGCGCCTTTCCGGGAGACCACTGGAATCGAGTTACCAAATCACATATGAACGCTTCGCGTCACTCCGGGATTGGTGGAGAAGCCCTCCATAACCGTGACGAGACAATCGGGTACATTAGGATCTATGCCCCGAAAAAAACGTGGTCGTAGAAATCAGCATGCTCCTCTCACCACCGGCGGAAAAATTAATCCAAAGCATTGCACAACACATTTTGAAAAATGATGACAACCAATCC
>JBGSSO010000395.1:0-31152 GCA_041737015.1 Nitrospirales bacterium | reverse complement strand
CCTGAACCGCTGACTGCTGGATTGACGAAAAGGGCATCATAAAAATGTTCAGCCGGGACGTAGGGTTCCAAAGCAAGCGTCCTTGCATGTAAAGGGATGTCTGCTGCCTCGCTCCTAAGCTTAAATTCTTTGCGAGAAGTTCTTGGCCACGAACTGAGTTTTCATCGACAGGCGCATGGTCAAAATTTAATATCTGGTAACCTACATTGACTTCTCCCGATAGCCGGCGGGTAGGGGCCAAACTAAAGCCCGTAAACACCCCGTAACCGAAACTATTCTGCTGCTTATTCGTATCATAATCATAGTTGACCACTCGAACGCCAAGAATGCCGCGGGTGGTTGGGGTTACAGTGACAAATAGGCTTAGATTGGCATCAATACGCGTCCGGTCCCGCGGAGCGTCCTGCCCATTGTTTGTGTAATTCAAATCTTCGAAGGACGACCGAAGACGGACACCAAACGTTTGCCCTGAGAATTCAACTTGGCTTAAACCGTGATTAATATTCCACTTGGTAATATCCGTTTGTTGGGTATCCACTTCCGACCCTCTTGGGTCAAACCCTTCTATATGGCCTCCCTGTAAGTCTATTGCTAGCCCACCCGGATAATTCAAGCTGACGTGCCCAAGAGCATCTTGAGCCACAGCATTGTTTTCAGTAAATTTATTGTAGCGAAATATACCAGCGCGATAGTCAAGAAGGACTGAATGTTTACCTCCGCCAAATGGCATGAGCGCCTGAAGCCCAGGCGCGATGGTCGTAAGAGTGTCACTTTTCGTATTTGTGTTTCTCCGAAACACATTGTCGGTATAGACTTCCGCTACTCCCAAAAACGGATGGAGCCGGACAGGACCAGCTTTGAGACCCTCGCCTATACCAGGTCCCTCCAGAAATTCACGAAAAAACATCGAGCGGCGGGGCTGGTGGTTCCCTGTAAAATAAAATAACCCTGTATCAGAAAAGGATTGAGCCTGTCCCTTCACCGGCAGAAAAAATTCACTCCCAAAAAGAAAAACCAGCAGGAGAGCAAGGAGCCAATTACTTTTAAACATCGCGGGAGGAGGTGAGATAGACACCGTTCCTACTTGTCGCCATACGAAATCAATCATCAAAAATACCTTAGCCTCATTTCGATGGAAGTGCGGGGGGTGGAGTCAGGGGAACACTCAATAACTTTGGGCATGACTAACTCTTAGATATGGTGCCCTCATCAGACTGTTAAGTCAATTCCAAGGTGAGTTCCTTGACAAGAAACGGACCTTACCATAGGAACCGGCACAAGAAACAGTCATTCGACCTTAGTATGAGGATATTTTTCTTCGCGGACCGTTCCCCTAGGGAGGGATGAATACCAAAATTACAGGATAAAGTCGATGAAGGTGGGGAAAACAAATAAAACCATGCAGCGTATACTTAAATTTGGGGAAACATCCTTGTCGAAGCCTAATAGGAGAAGCCTAGCTACACTCCCTTAGCGAAACAAGATATCCAATGAGTTGTGGGGGGGCAATGAATTCTGGCTACTGTACTGATGACGGACCTCAAGTAAAATTAGATGAGGAGGGTAAGCAAAAACTCGAGGGAATAAGATCCGAGAAAATCGCAGACCACTGATGAGATTTCATGTAATCTACCCCATCCTAAAATCCATACTCATAACGCCAAAGGATTTTTTTCAAACCTTCCATTCGCAGAACGTCCTTATTCTACAAATGAGCATAGAGACAATGAAGTGTGTCAGTGGTAGCCGTCATTACCCCTAACCCACTGCACAAAACCCAGGAGAATACTTCGTGCCAAAATCTCCTGGGTCCATCATTTCCAAAAACATTCTCTATCAGTAAATATTTGTCCCAGATAACAATGTTGAAGTTCAATAAACTTGCACATTCTTAGGAGGAGCAGGACGCGCATTAACGATAGGCAATGTGACACTCACTTGGTTCGAAAACTGGCTTTCAATTTTACGAGCACGGTCGTAAGCTTTTACCGCAAAATAATACGTTTGACCGGGATTCAGACTTGTCACCGTATAAATGGCCTGGGATCCAACATCTCGAGTCTCCGTATAACTGCCTTTTGATGTCCCGTAGGCTAGAATAAATCCTCCATATTCCGCGGAAGGAGGATCCCAGGCTAGTGTGACTTCTCCCGCCAGTGCTTTGAAGGGGAAGAGACTGAGAATTAGAAAAATGACCCATAATGAATTAGATACGGATCGAGAAAAACCTTGATCGTCTGCCATACGAGAGCTCCTTTATGTATGTGAGTCATGCCGAGCGAAGCCACTCCGCTCATGATCAAGGAGGATCTGTGGCTTGCCTGGCAACCTGGCAACCCTATCCCAAAATCCGAGACGTAGGTCCATGGCTTTGCGTTCCACCCTTTCAGATGGTTTGCCTTTTTCAGGATACGACCGTTTTTAATACTGGAGGCTTCATCGGAACATTTTCCAGATCCTTGAATACCGGAGAAGAAAACTTCCAATTTCTCAAGAATTCATGAAGACTGCCAAACCTTAATCACAAAAAAACAAGATTAATTAAAGAATAATGGATCACGTGATTCATGACTCATCCTTATGGTTGAGCAGACACAAAGTTTTAACGAAACTCTAATCTGAAGAGACCCTATCTGAACCCAAAGAAATTTGGCCAGTTGATGAAAACCTGCTTTTCGGGCAAATCGGCCTTACAAAAGTCGGTCTCTAAGAAATCGAAAAGGAATCAAATTTTTCTGCTCCAGCGGCTAACACGTGCGTTACGATTACCTAATATCGACAGGTCTGTTTATTTCCCCCCGCGCGCTTGGATCTAAATCGAGATTGCGTGCGCGATAAACGCTCTCAAAGATATTGAGGGAGATCACTGCCAACGCATCGTTGTGACCAGAAGTGGCATCAAGCATTCAACCGGAAGGGTCTCGCAATTTACCGCATCGATGGGTTTCAAACGCCCTAAGCTCCTCTTCTCTGCTTTTTGATTGAGGGTATGCAGATAAAGCTTTAAAGCCAAGGGAATAACCAAACTCGATGCGTTGAAGTTAAACTTTCACCATCCAAACAATTGCGAGAACACAAGATAGATCCAGGCGGCACCAAAGATATATGTGATTTCTTTTTCACCAATCTGTTGATAGAACAGACGGTATCCCAGAATCGGCACAATGGCTAAGATCAACGCAGAAAAAAAATGCCCAACCACATCGCCTATAATGGCGCCAATCTCAGAATGCCCAGGCACCGCAAGCAAGATACTGACGCCAAGCATAGCTACCCACCACCATTTCACATTGACCATCAGCATATTCATGCTCATATACAAGGGAACAGGGTTTGCTTCACCGGATCATGCCTTCCCAAATGGACTAATCTCAATAAAGTATGGCTCAAAATAATTTGACCGCATAGAAACAATTCACCCGGAAAACCGACTTGCCATTTGGAAGAGGCAAATTCCAGCATCAGCGAGACAACTGAGTGGACAACCTGTGCTCTAAATTCAAAACCACCGATCAGACTCCTGGCAAATCAGGTCACATGCCTCTCGCACTTCGACCAGCTTAATTAGGACACAGGGTGGCAACTCTCTTGTTACACTTCGCCTAATGTTGAATTTCCCAGTTGATTGAAGCACTGCCCGGAAAGCCCACCGACATGACGGTGAGCCCATTCATCATCCACACCGCCACCGTTCCCGTCAGACTGTTGCGCCAGATTATATCTGCGCTCCCATCACCATTGACATCACTGATGCTATTAATCTCCCACGCCTGAGGCACCACGCCAAAGAAACCCGGCGAACTGAGAGTCACCCCATTCATCAACCAAATTGCAACCTCCCCGTTACTCGTTTTACGCCAAACCAAATCTCCCATCCCGTCATCATTCACATCACCCACCCCTGCAATCTGCCAATCAGTGGAAGCTCCTCCAGGAAAACCTACTTCCATGACCGTGAGCCCTTGCATGAGCCACACTTCCACCGCGCCAGTAAGGTCATTCCGCCAAATGACATCCGCTTTTCCATCGGCATTCATATCCCCCGTCCCGGCTATTTGCCACTCCAAGGGCACCGCGCCCAAATGGCCGGAAGAAACAATCATGGAGCCGCTCATTAACCAAATCGTCACTTCCCCACTACTCGTGTTTCGCCAAACGAGGTCCGCCCTCCCATCGCCATTGACATCACCCACACTCGCGATTTGCCAATCCAGAGAGGCACTGCCCGGAAAACCCACCGACAGGACGGTGAGACCATTCATCAGCCACACCGCTACCGATCCCGTATCGCTGTGACGCCAAATAACATCTGCCTTCCCGTCCTCATTGACATCTCCAGTACCGGCAATCTGCCACTTCGACGACACCACGCCCAATGAGCCGGAGGAGGCAATCGCAGAACCGTTCATCAACCAAATCGCCGCAGCCCATGTGCTCGTGTTGCGCCAGACCAGGTCTGCCTTCTCGTCGCCGTTGACATCATTCCGAGTAGGGAAACTCACGCCAGCCTCAAATATCCATCCTAAATCTTGCAACAGAGGTTGAGCCAACCCGAGATCATGGATAGCCCTTCCGGAAGCTATTCCAGGCTCCATAAGCTGATCAGGCTTAATCGTGTTCGTGAAATGAGACACCGACGAACCCAATTGCACCGGGTTCGGAGCATACATCTGTATATGAGTGTCTGTTCGTCCGGCCGTCAGTGTCCCGGATGCCCCTTGAAGATTGACCCCAACAAAATGAAGATTCGGCCCAGCAACATTCGCATATTGCCTTTGGCTATCGGTCATGAAGGGGTAATCGGCTGGACTGGCTCCATGAAGCTCTAACCACCGCATAAAAACGTCATTGGTTCCTAGGAATTTCTCCCCAGTAAGCACATCAACAAGTGATAAAAACCCAAGGCCATGAATAATTTCATGAAGGACCACGGTAACAAAATCAAATTGTCCTGCTGGGGGATTGGCATCTAGCCCAAAATACCAATTCGTAAAATTCGCACTGAAGGTGGCACTTATATCACTGGTAGTAAGATCCAGGTCCTGTCCTGCAAGTTTGTTTGCCAGGGATTGGACATACCAGGTATTCGCCACAGGAGCATTAGGGAAATTCCGATGGACGGTATTGGGGCCAGCCGATCCCAGTATGCCTGCTCCCAAGGAATCAATTCGAGCATCGACTCGAATACCCACCGTGCTCACCAGCACCTGCGCTAAAATATTTGCCGCATACTCAAAGGCTTTCAGCCTTGCCTGCCCGAGGGTAGTGGCCGTATTTCCACCCACTGGGGTAAAAGGAGCTGGATCGTTAAACCCTTCACCAGGGCTATCTTTATTCACAATAATAATGGTGGCAGCGAAGGTCTCGGCCAAGAGGCCAAAGGAGCCAAAGGAGCCAAAGGAGCCAAAGAATAGGACTACCAGAAATCCAGACACGCAGAGGCCAAAGGATATTGGCAACTGAGAAGCAGAGGGGATTTTCAGTAAGTCGACATTAGAATAATTCATGGATTGAATTGGTCTTATACAACAATCTTCAGGGTTTCAATGGCTGTAGGTCCGCAGGTTCATGCTGATGAATCGCATGGTCAGCTCCGTCTGGCACCTTCAGGATTGACTGAAACCGACCCTCAACATTCACCATTGTCCCTCCCCCCGCATCCGGAACATCCCGTAAGCCCTCCATACTCATACGACTCTCGGGTATCGAGCCAGATGGAAGAGGTCGTAGCGTCCCATCCGGCTCTTCAATCCGCATTGGGGCTTTACCTAGTCGAGGGTTTCCCTGACGATGTTCAAGAGACATCGCTTCCACTTCTCCTCCCTGTCTTTCAACAATGACCTCTGCTTGCAAGAGAAGAGCACTACTCAGCATTATCCAAAGCATGACAAATACCGGCATCACGATTTTCATTCTATTTCCTCCTTTTAACAGCTCCCTTTATTCTCTCTGAGAGAAAATTTGGTGAGAGACCTATCAAAAAAGTTACTCTGCGATTTCTCTCCAACCTACTATTCCCTTTCGGCCATGACAACTAAAGAAGAAAAAACATGGTGTTTCATTCAAAAAGTATGTCATATTTTTCCCGACAAGTTGGGTTGTGTAGTTATGTATAGGATGCATGAGTGGATACTATATCTCAAGAATTCCAACCACTCCATAGATAGAAAATTTTTAAGGTTTATGGATGCCACGAATATAGTCCTAAAGCAACGAATTCGGCCAATTGGGATTCGTTTGAATTCATTAGTGAGAGGTAAGTCGAAAATTTGCTTGGCCTTATGATTGCAAATTTGAAGGATCAAAAAACTACCAATAAACCATTTGGACGCCACCCTTCTTCATTCCACAAGGAACAGAAAACAGGTCAACACCTCCATTACGCATAAGATGAATCGGTCATTTACCATTGAGGAATACCAACAAAAACATAGAAATTCCGTTTTTTTAACTGCTAGCCATTTAAGGTTCGTGCCAGACTTGAAAATGAATCCTATATTGATATGCTTGAATGACTTCAAACAGTGCTGCGGTTAAATTGCCATTGCTCCTTTCTGAATTGGAAGATTCTTTGTTGTTCGACAGGGATTTGGAAAAAGAGAAGGTTTTTCTTTTTGAGGACGGAAAGGAGCGCGGCCAAGATCAATTTGATGCGAGGACGGCAAAAAACAGTAGGATACATATGAATAAGGTTCGCTTTTTTTATCGACAATATTTTTTCTGGACTTTAGGCATGATGCGCATTGCTTAGGAATGGATGGACATCCAGCCACATAAAATCTTCCCATGGTCCTCCATGACTTTCCCGTGGAGGTTTGAGTGTGAAAAGATCCCCAAGGAATAGGCATCGGGAAAAACATGCTTACCATATGTTTTCTGGTGGAAATCGCCAGCACATAATAGACCTTTTTTTGGCAGGCAAGTGCCAAGAAAACTTGGATTTATCTCTTTCAGTTCTAGCCCTACTTGGGGCATACACCTTACCGCCTTTTCTCGTTCAATTAAAGCGAGCTATAATTTATCTTAGATTCAAATTGGAAGTGCAATTCAGGCGTTTGGTTAAGTTGGGCAACTGCGATAGCATCATGGCCTTGGCTCAAAGGAAGAGGAGCACACATGAGCGGCCACACACAGCTGACCAGCAAACAACAGTATCAACTTCGGGCCCTTCTGAACACCGAAACCAAATCAAAATTGCCCCCGTGATGGGCGTGCATAAAACCACAATTAGTTGGGAACTCCGACTGAACCGAGGCCTTTGTGGCTATCGGTCTCACCAAGCCCATCGCCTTGCCCAAGCCCGGCAGATGACCAAAAGGCGCCTTCGGTGAGCAACGATTTTCGGATTGGAGGGAAGTGAATTCAAAATTGAAGTGCAAAATTGGAGAAACGAGCCAAAACTTATCGTGAGTGCAAACGCCACCGCTTCCTCTTTTCATCCTGCTCGGCCTCTTTAACCAGTTCAATCATGTTCTCCCTATGGAGCAACCGCAACATCTCACCACAGGTATGATCCAATTCCCCTGTGCCCATATTATGCAGCCCCGCCCGACGGGCAATTTCTTCCTGAAAAACCCCCGTTCCCCCAAGCTCTGCATCTGGATGCCCACGAAGAACCTCTAGAACATGATCCTTCAGACTATTAATCAGCTCCATACCCCGTTGATGAAGATTCATAGCGTCCCCTCTTAAATGATCATGCTTTGTATTGTGTTATGGGGTCATTCCGATCCGACGGGCTCCACTCCAACTCCATTCTGAGTTAATCGTCCCCTTTGCCCTTTAATTTTCTCAGGATTACACAACCAGTTCAACAATCAGACAGAAACTTTTCTTCCTATTCCTAAACCTTCCGTCTCCGTGGGTTGAGTGCACTCCAGAAATAAAAAATATGGGATCTCGCGCCCATCCATCCATTTTTAAGAAAAAACCGGATTAATTATTTCGTGATGGCGATGTGCTTGCGGGAGGAAACGTGGAATATTGGAAAGTTGGCTGGGGGACCAGGGATCGAACCTGGGCAGCCAGATCCAGAAACTGGCGTCCTACCGCTAGACGATCCCCCAACCTAGGAGTGAGCTTAATTCACCTCCCAGAACCAGTCAAGTGACTGAAGAAAGACAAATCATGAAGGCTTGCTTTCGGCATTCATCGCTCGCTCAACACCGGCACGGATGCGCTGGAGCGATCGTTCTTTCCCTAACAACGCCATGACCTCATAAATGCCAGGGCTGACCGTCCGGCCTGTCAGAGCCACGCGTAACGGTTGTGCCACCTTTCCCATTTTGAGCCCCTGCTGCTCAATAATGCCATGAAGAATGCCCTCAAGCGTTTCCTTGGAAAAGTCCGCTTCGGCCTCAACCTGATCAGCAAACCCCTGAAGGCTCGGGGCAATTGACAGGGTAAGATGTTTTTTCGCAGCTTCCTCATCCATGGTCATGGGCTCTGACAGATAGGGAAGGGCCCCTTGAACAACGTCCAACAGCGTTTCTGATCGCTCCCGCAATGGGGGGATCAAGGCCTCGGCTCCTCCAGGAATTTTAGCCAAGGCGGCATCGTCATAGCCTGCACTCTCCAAAAAGGGCATGAGGGCGTCGGCTACCTGCTTGGGGTCGCTGTTTCTAATGTACTGCGCATTGACCCATCGTAGTTTTTCAGGGTTAAAGACGGCTGCCGAGGCTTGCACCTGCTTGAAATCGAAAAATTCGACCATTTCCTGAGTCGAGAAAATTTCCTGATCTCCATGAGACCATCCCAGTCGGACCAGATAATTGATGAGCGCTTCCGGCAGATAGCCCATCTCTTTATAGGCCAACACCGATGTGGCCCCATGGCGCTTGGAGAGACGCGCTTTATCAGACCCCAGAATCATGGGCAGGTGGGCAAACTGAGGCACCGAAAACCCCATGGCGGCAAAGAGCGGCACCTGTCTGGGTGTATTATTGACATGATCATCTCCACGAATGACATGGGAAATGTTCATGAGTCCGTCATCCACGACCACCGAAAAATTATAGGTGGGATAGCCGTTGGACCTGAGTATGATGAGGTCGTCCATGACCGTATTATCAAACACAATCTGGCCTTTAATGAGATCATTGACGACAGTCTGCCCTTCCTGAGGGGTAAGAAAGCGAAGAGCCGCCGGTTCGGCAGGGTCGGAAATGCCTCGATTTCGACACCGCCCGTTATATTTGATGGATTCGCCCTTAGCTTGAGCTTCTTTTCGTCTCGTCTCTAATTCCTCAGGCGTACAGACGCACCAGTAGGCCAGCTTTCTCTTCAAGAGATCCAGCGCGCGGTCACGATACAGCCCTAAGCGGTCGGTTTGCCGGAAGGGCCCTTCATCCCAATTCAATCCGGTCCATTTCAAGCCATCCAGGATGACCTGAATAGCATCATCCGTAGACCGGTCCCGATCGGTGTCCTCAATACGTAGAATAAAGGTTCCACCCTCATGACGAGCGAATAACCAATTAAACAACGCTGTCCGCACTCCGCCAATATGGAGGAAACCGGTCGGGCTGGGCGCAAAGCGAACTCGAACCTCACTCATTTGCTATCACCGACCTTTCTCATTATGACCCATGCTTATGTTGAAGGAAGCAACTCCCCATAGGAGACATTGTTTTGCAGAGGTGCCACGATCCGCGCCGCCTCATTCCCATGAGAATCAAAAACAGCCCATTCCGGGAAATCTTCATACCGCATGCAGGACGACCTCCTAAGGAATATTTAGCATTCTCATTCTCCGGGCCGTTGCTTTACCATGCCGCCCTACCGATGTAAAGAACTGAATTGGCACAGCCAATTCACTTGCCTTTCCCGTTACCGGCCCTTAAAATTTCGTCATGGTCATCATAGAAATTCTGAGGAGGCAGGACGCATGATTCGAATTATACGCGAGGGTTCCGCTAAATATCCCTGGATTCTCAAGTTACTCATCCTGGGCATCGCTGTCACATTTGTCATCGGGATGGGTTGGTATGGGTACGAGTCCACTCAAGGTAACGCGGTGGCAACCGTCGGCCCTTATAAGGTCACCAAGGATGAATATCTCCGGACGAAGCAAGGCTATTTCCGATTCTATCGAGACCAACTCAAACAAGAAGACGTAAAAGAAGAGACCATTCAGCAACTCGCCCTCGAGGGTTTGATCACCACAAAATCCTGGCAATTGCTGGCGGATGAAATGAATTTGGCTGTCTCGGCTCAAGAACTCCACGATGCGATTGTGAACCAAAAAGACTTCCAAAAAGATGGCGTCTTCGATACAGAATATTACCAACGACTTCTAGCGGCCAACCGGATGAAACCTCATCAATATGAGGAGCAACGCCGCAACGAATTGCTGGCGGAAAAAGCGAGACTGCTCGTCTCTGAGTCCACAACACTCACCCCGACAGAAATGAAAGAAGTCAAGGAACTCGCTGACCGACAAACCCTTGATGGAGCCGAGCCCGACCTCACCGTCTTAGGACAGATTCGCCTTCAATTCCTTATGCAAAAGAAACAACGAGCCATGCAGGCCTTCCAAACCGCTCTTCGAGCCCGTGGAGACGTCACGATTCACGAGGAACTGCTGTAAGAAAGAGTTCCAGCCCTTATTCTGACAATCTCATCTGTATGGATTCCTCCCACTAAGCCGCCCTGGGATGTGCTATCCCCAGGCACAGACCTCTTCCTCGCCCCCTCATTACACGAAACCTTTGCAATACGTAAGATAGTGTTTGCAGAGAATATTACTTCCAGATTTCTCCCTATTTCTGCCAACGCCATTATTCATGAATAAACATGGCGTCCCCATAGCTATAGAACCGATAGCGTTCGCATACAGCATGTACATACGCCTCCCTGGCCTTCTCTAATCCAGCAAATGCCGAAACTAACATCAAGAGGGTCGTTTCAGGAAAATGAAAATTGGTCAGTAGCGCATCAATGACTCGGAATTGAAATCCCGGCAGAATAAAAAGGCGAGTCTCTCCTGAACAGGACCTGAGGTCGCCGGTTTCATCAAGGGCCGACTCAAGACTTCGTGCCACGGTGGTTCCAACGGCGACAATTCTCCCACCTCGTTGCCGAACATCACGAATCCTCTTAGCGGTCTCCTCTGACACCTCGAACCATTCCGGATGCATGATATGACGCTCAACATCCGTCGTCTTGACAGGCTGAAAGGTTCCAGGTCCAACATGCAGGGTAACCGTGGCCGTCTCGATCCCCTTCTCTGCCAGTTGCGTGATCAATTCTGGCGTAAAATGCAACCCGGCGGTCGGCGCGGCAATAGCCCCTTCCTCCTTGGCAAAAACGGTTTGATAATCCTCTTGATCGCGTGGAACCGGTTGGCGTTTCAAATACGGAGGAAGGGGGATTTCTCCATGGGCAAGTAACCATGTTCGCAGGGCGCCTGGACCTAGCCAATGAATCACCGTTCGACCGGGCTCTTTTTCCACCACCTGCGCACGGGCAGACCCTTCACATTCCACAATCTGTCCGACTCCAACTCTCCCCTGAATGAGGACTTCTGCATGGTCTTCACCAATTTCTTTGACAAACAGCAATTCCACCCGCCCCCCACTTGGTACCTTCTTCGCCCAGAGGCGAGCCGGAATGACTTTGGTATTGTTGACCACGAGTAAATCCCCAGGTCGTAATATATTTGGGAGGTCTTTAACTTGCCGATCGGTGATATCTCCGGTAGATCGGGCCAGGACCAACAATCGGGCATGATCGCGTGGATGAACCGGATATTTGGCAACCAGGGTCTGGTCAAAGGGAAAGTTAAATTGGGAAAGATCCATGACCTGGCAAGAAAAGAAGGAAACAGAGTTAGTCGGTAGCAGTGAGGAGCACGCGGTCAAGAGGAAGAAGTGTCGTGTGGGGATAATAATGTCGGATAATCGACTGATAGTCATAACCTAATTCAGCCATCTCGCGCATGCCCCACTGACACATCCCCACGGCATGTCCTGCCCCATGACCCACCACCACCACTTCCTGCCCCAATGATTCGATGGAAAATTGGGTACTGAAAATTTTGGAGTATCCGACCACTCGTCTCAAGTCTTGCCCCCGCAGAATAATTTCTCCACGAGAATGGAGCAGGCGCACACGATCGATCCGACCCGATGGCGTAAAGGTATAGGGCGTGAAGGTTGCGACTTTGCCAACGTCATACCCTTCTTTGAGCAGTTGCTGCTCCAGAAAGTCGAATGTAAATGATGTACGCCAATCATATCGAGGGGCTTGCTCATCAAACGGGCAGTCAACACCTTTGAGATAGGGAAGATCCAAGGCCCACACATACAACGCATCCTCGGTCGGACCAGCCGCCGTCGACGAATAGGCCGCAAAGATGGGCCGATTTTCATACGTCACCACTTGGCCTCTGGTGGCTGCAACGGCCTGAAGCACGGATTCAGCTTGTACGGAATGGCCATGATAAACTTGATCTTGCACGCCGGCGACCACATCGAACGATTGTAATTTGTTTTCAACTTTCTTGTACAACACATAGGTTCTGGCAGCAACGGCTTGAGCTTTCAGGGCTTCCAAAGGCCACTTGGCCCCGACTTCACCCGAGACCACGCCTGCGACATACGATTCAAGATCCACCCAATTAATTAAGGTTAATCCGGTTGGGCCCAATCGAATTTCAAGCGGGCCGCGAACCACCCATTCTGGCCGTGAATGGCTGAGCGCAGGCTTTTCGTTCTTCGTCTCCACTCGTACCTGATAGGTGCCTGTGGATCCCTCAACCCACAGACTCGACTCAGCCACGGCACGTTCATTGAGAAGAAGACCAGCGCCTTGCTCTCGAATAGTCACTCGCCCTGAAGCATGAAATCTTTTCCCGGAAGGCAGTAGGAGGGAAAACGAATCCGCAGATTGAATGGAAAGAACCTGGGCAGCCTCGGCAAGACCAACGCGAATAGCCGGCTCATCCGCCCAAATGACCGGAGAATACAGCGTGACCAAACTCACAAGGAGTAGCCCTAGGCCCAAGCGATGTGTCACACATATCATAACTCTTGCCTACCGCCGGAAGATAAGATAGAAGATCACACTTCCGACCACACTGAGAATGACACTGGTCGCAAGAGGAAAGTAAAACGTCACATGATCCCGCTTGATGATAAAATCGCCGGGTAACCGGCCAAGCCAGCCCAAGCCGCCATCAGCGTTTGACCATTTTCCCAAGGCCCAAAATACTCCCCCCAGCACCAAGAGGATAGTGCCCAACAGCATCAGGGCTTTTCCCACTCCACTCATCATGTCGACTCTCACGCATTACCGGATAAGTTCCTCGGCGATTTGTACGGCGTTGAGTGCGGCACCTTTTCGCAAATTATCCGCCACAATCCACAGATTCAATCCATTGGGCACCGATTCATCTTCCCGCACTCGCCCCACAAATACAGCATCGGTCCCCACCACGTCGATCGGCAGAGGATACAAATTGCGACTGGGATCATCGTAGACCTGAATCCCGGGAGCGGCAGCCAGTATGGCTCGAGCATCATTGGCGCTCAGCTTTTGCTCAGTTTCAATATTCACGGATTCCGCATGGCAGATAAAGACCGGGACCCTTACCGTCGTCGCCGTAATTGGCAAAGATAATTCACCCAGAATTTTCCGGGTTTCATTGACCATTTTCATTTCTTCTTTGGTGTACCCATTGGGCAAAAAATCATCAATATGAGGCAAACAATTAAAGGCAATCTGATGCGGATAGACCGACACTTTGGCTTCTCCAAAACTGAGTAGTTGACGGGACTGATCAACTAATTCTTCCATCGCATTCTTGCCGGTTCCGGACACGGATTGAAACGTCGTGACAATAATCCGTTTAATTCGGACTGCATCATGTAGCGGCTTCAAAGCCACCACCATTTGAATGGTGGAACAGTTGGGATTGGCAATCAGCCCCTGGTGTCCCGTAAGAGCATGGACATTGACCTCGGGCACCACGAGTGGGACCTTGGGGTCCATCCGCCACGCGGAACTATTGTCTACCACCACGGCTCCAGCCTTGACAGCTATCGGACCGAATTCTGTGCTGACACCGGCTCCTGCAGAAAACAAGGCCACATCCACACCCTCGAACGAGTTGTGTTCCAGCACCTTGACGGGAAGTGTCTGACCGCGAAACATCACCTCATTGCCTTCGGAGCGTGCCGAGGCCAGCGGAACTAATTCCTCGACAGGAAAATCCCGTTCTTCCAGTACCTGAATCATTTCCGTACCAACGGCACCGGTTGCTCCCACCACCGCGACCGTATAGGCCGATTTTTTCTTTATCATGTCAGGCTCACTCCCTCAAGAAAAATACGGATGGCATTCAGTATTACACACATCCTATCAGTTCAAAATCCTTGACTCAAAAATGACGAAAGGGAAAACAATAGCAGGAGAGCAATCAAGCCAACTCCCGAGGCCGAAAATCCTGGCACCGCCGTGATGGCCCTCCGGAACTCTTCTTAGGCAGGAATATAACGGATGCGGTGATTAAAGGTATCGGCAATCGCGATATTGCCCAATGCGTCAACAGCCACACCAAACGGAAAACTGAGGCTACAATCCGAAGACGGGCCTCCATCACCAGCCCATGTCGATTGACCATTGCCAGCGACCAGGGTCATTTCCTTTTTTACAGCATCCCATTTCCGGATTAAGTGATGATCGGAATCCGTGATAAGCACATGTCCTTGTGGTGTTATCCCGATGCCATAAGGCCTGGCCAACGCCTGAGACTGTTCATTCGCCCCACGCTCGTACCGAAACTCGGCGCCATCCCCTGCCACCGTGGACAGAATCCCCGTGCTGTGGTCAAGCATTCGGATACGGCCATTAAACGTATCGGCGATATAGAGATTTCCATGGCGATCGAGTGCCAACCCGCTCGGTCCCGCAAGCGCAGACTCTATCGCAGGCATCCCATCCCCGGTATATCCGGACTCTCCGGTTCCTGCGATAGTGGTGATCACGCCCGATTCCAAATCCAGCATACGGATACGATTATTACTCTGATCGGCAATATAGAGGCGTGCACCATCCACGACTAATGCCACCGGTTCATTCAACGCAGCGGAAACTCCGGGACCACCGTCCCCCGTCCACTTCGCCTGGCCGGTCCCGGCCACGGTCTGGATCATCCCCGTTTTGGAATCTACCCGCCGAATGCGATGGTTCCACGTGTCGGCAATAAAGAGAGTGCCTGCGGCATCAACGACGACGGCAGAGGGAAAGTTTAATTCTGCTCGCGTGGCCAAGGCTCCATCTCCCGCAAACCGATCTTTGCCAATCCCCTGTCCGACGATATAGCGAACCGTTCCACTCAGATCAGGGGTTTGAGAGTAGGCCTGCCCCGGAATCTCATCCACATCCGCAAGAGGATCAATCTCCTCCTCTACGTGAGAAGTTGGAGATGGAGTCGGGGCCTGTGGATTTTCCCCACCAACGCGGCGGACCACACAGCCGGCTACCGTTTCGATGACACCAGTCGAATGTCGCAAGCGGCGAATGACGTGATTTTCAGAATCGGCAATCAGGAGGTTGCCTTCAGCGTCAAAGCATACATTTTTGGGTTCATTCAGAACCGCGTGAGTCCCAAGCTGTCCGTCGCCCTCATACCCAGGCTCCCCCGTCCCCGCTATCGTGAGAATCTGCCCACTCTTCCCTTGTCCTATCATTAGGGTTAATGTCCTAACTTCTTCACGATGTGATCACCCATTTCAGCGGTTCCAACTAGAGTACTCCCCTTACTCTCAATATCTTTCGTGCGATATCCCTCCTCAAGAGTTTTCTGAATGGCCGATTCAATCATCTCGGCTTCTTTCGTTAATTCGAACGAATAGCACAACATCATGCCTGCGGAAGCAATGGTCCCAATAGGATTGGCGAGATTTTTTCCGGCAATATCCGGGGCGCTCCCATGGATAGGCTCAAACATACCCACTGTCGCTCCGACACTGGCAGAAGGGAGCATGCCTATCGACCCGGTCAGCATGGCCGCTTCATCACTCAAAATATCCCCAAACAAATTGGTCGTCACAACCACGTCGAATTGCTTGGGATAGCGAACGAGTTGCATGGCACAGTTGTCTACATACATATGACGCAATTCCACATCTGGGAAGTCCTGATGCACGTTGATAACTTCTCGCCGCCAGAGCTCGGACGACTCCAACACGTTGGCCTTATCAATTGAGTGTACAAGGCCACGCCGCTTCCTGGCTGCCTGAAAAGCCACATCAGCGATCCGTCGGATTTCCTCCGTGGTGTAGACTTCGGTATTGAATCCCCGATGTCCTGTCGCCGTTTGTTCAATGCCTTTCGGTTTGCCAAAATAAATCCCACCGGTCAACTCCCGAACAACCAGAATATCAATACCTTCCACGACTTCCGGCTTGAGGCTGGACGACCCGATTAACGCTGAATACATTTTTGCCGGTCGAAGGTTGGCGAAAAGCCCTAGCTGCTCCCGCAATCCGAGCAAGGCGCGTTCCGGCCGACGCTCATACTCAAGGCCCTCCCACTTCGGTCCACCCACAGCTCCCAAGAGGACCGCATCACTTGATTGAGCTAATTTCAGGGTCTCGGCCGGCAATGGAAAGCCTGTCGCGTCAATCGCCTCCCCGCCAACCTGCCCATAGGTAAAGGTAAATTGATGCCCACATTTCTGACCAATGGCCTCCAGAACCCGAATCGCTTGTGGCATGATTTCAGGTCCGATTCCGTCACCCGGTAATACGGCAATCCGTTTCTTCATGATTCCCCCAATAATATGATGAACATCTTTGGATTGATTCTGACGATAAACGCCTACCCTAAACAGTTTTAGAGAAAGAACATGTCCATGGACAAAAAAATGGCAGGAGATCAGGGGCTCATTTATTTAGATGAAGGGAACGTTTTCTTCAACACAACCCGATTTTTTGTTCGGCTCTGGCATGTCGTTCCGCCAAATCCGCCAATTTATTGAGGGCGTTGAGGTAGGCCTGCGCAGAAGCAAGAATAATATCGGTATCTGCCCCGTGACCGGTAACGGTTTCACCATTTTCCTCGACGCGGACCGACACTTCTCCCTGCGCATCGGTACCACCCGTAATCGCTTTTACGATATAGGCACGAAGAAGACTTTTCGTTTCAGTCAAGGCCGCAATGGTCCGATACACCGCATCCACCGGGCCATCACCCGTACCCGTCAGTTTCGCGATACGTCCATCCATCATCAATTCCACCATCGCGGATGGGCGCTGCTCCAGCCCACTTTCCACATGCAACCCCTTTAAGGCATAGCGTTCAGGAACTTTGGTTATGGCCTTATTGACGATCGTCTCCAAATCCTCCTCAAATAATTCCTTCTTTTGATCCGCCAGACGTTTAAAGCGTTCAAAGGCCTCCTGCAATTCCTGATCAGAAAGGGTGTACCCCAGGTTCGCCAGTTCTTCACGAAAGGCATGTCGACCAGACAGTTTGCCCATCACCAAACGGCTTTGGGTTAATCCGACGGATTCCGGTTGCATAATCTCATAGGTACTTTTGTCCTTGAGTAACCCGTCCTGATGAATACCGGACGTATGCGCAAAGGCATTGGCACCCACGATCGCTTTATTGGGCTGAACCACCATTCCGGTGATATTGCTGACCAAACGACTGGCTTTGGAGATTTCCTCCGTGCGTATGTTGGTATCGGACTGGTAAAAATCGGTACGCGTGCGCAGCCCCATCGCGATTTCTTCCAACGAGGCATTGCCGGCTCGTTCACCAATCCCGTTGATTGTACATTCCACCTGGCCTGCTCCCGCATAAATCGCCGCCATGGAATTCGCGACAGCCAATCCTAAGTCGTTATGGCAATGAACGGAAATAATGGCCGTTTCCATCCCACGGACTCGCTCTCTTAATGTCCGAATAATCCGTCCAAACTCCTCAGGAGTCGTATACCCCACCGTATCCGGAATATTCACCGTTCCCGCTCCAGCTTCCACAACGGCTTCCACCACTTCACAGAGATACGTCAAATCGGAACGGGTGGCGTCCATGGGAGAATATTCCACATCCTCAACGTAACCCCTGGCATGGCGAACCATCTCCACCGCCCGCTTCAGGGCTTCATCCCTGGTCATGCGAAATTGATGTTTCAGATGGATATCCGAAGAAGACAAAAACGTATGGATACGGCATTTGGGTGCGCCTTTGAGTGCCTCCCAAGCCCGGTCAATATCTTCCGGCTTCGCGCGGGCCAGGCTGCAAATGACCGGACCTTCCACTTCCTGGGCAATACGATGAATCGCTTCAAAATCACCAGGAGAACTAAAGGCAAAACCGGCTTCGATAATATCCACATTCAACCGGGCTAATTGCTTCGCCACGAGGATTTTTTCTTCGATGTTCATGCTCGCGCCAGGAGATTGCTCTCCATCCCGCAAGGTGGTATCAAAAATTCGAATCATCCGTGCCATGGCTCATACCCCCACATTTGGTCTTTATCCAACGTCCCTTTTCCCCTGTATGGCGATTCATTCATTTGTGGAGTCCATCCGGTCTAATCTCTTCCGCCGGCTTTTTCCCCATCATACCTGCCACAAGCTTCCATCCTTGCTCCAATATGCCCGAAAGCGCATAGGCTGCAAATACGACAAAGAGCATCGCCTGTGGATACGCTAAGACCGCCATGAGAATGAGGACTGCATATACCAAATAATTAAAGTGGTGATGTTCCTGCGTTTTCAATTCTTTCAGACTACGATAACGAAACGTACTCACCATGAGAAACGCCAGCACCAAGGTCAAGACGATCCCAAGAATAGGCTTCACCTTCTCCCCTAAGGGCGCAACATGTTGATCAAAAATCACCAACGTGGCCATCACACCCGCTGCACCGGGAATAGGAAGACCGGTAAACGGCTTGCCGTCCCCACCTGTCGTCGCCAAAACGTTATGCCTGGCCAACCGCAGAGCACCACACGCGACAAAGGCAAACATCACTGCGGCGCCCAACATCTTCGGAGCACTGAGCGCCCACGAATACATCAGCAAGCCCGGAGCCACTCCGAAAGCCACGACATCTGCCAACGAATCATATTGCAACCCGAAGTCACTCGTACTTTTCATCAGACGGGCTGACGTTCCATCTAATACGTCAAACACGATCGCCACAAGAATCGCAATAGCCGCAGACCCATAATCGCCTCCAAAGACAAACAAAATAGAGGCCAAGCCACTAAAGAGATTTCCCGTGGTCAGCAGATTGGGAATTAAATAGACGACCCGTCGTTTTTTGGGCTGTTTCATGAAGGCTCCACGCATAGCAACTCCGCCACAATGGACGATCCTCCCTTCACTTTCTCGCCAACCTTGACCTGAATGGCACTATCGTGAGGAAGATATAAATCCATCCGGGATCCAAACCGAATAAGTCCAAACCGTTCGCCTGCCTCAACCTGTTCACCGGGAGTGACCCAACAGACAATTCGTCTGGCAATTAAACCGGCAATTTGCACGCACAATATTTTTTTTCCATCGGAACGCCTCAGCATGAGCGCATTTTGCTCATTTTCCGCTGAAGCCTCCGGACGACTGGCTACTAAAAACTTCCCAGGAGCATAGACAACATCCTGTAGCACTCCTGTAGCAGGCATCCGGTTAATATGTACATTGAAGACATTTAAAAAAATGCTGATTCTGATACTGGGTTCTTTGAGAAATCGGTGCTCGAATTCCTGTTCCACCGCGACGACCATCCCATCACCGGGAGACACGATGAGATTTCTCCCCTGAGGAATCGTTCTGACCGGGTTTCTGAAAAACCATGCGGTAAACAGGGTCAACGATCCCATCAGGCAAGTGAGCCAGACCGACCCGACCACCCAACACCCAAGGGTCAGAAGCCCTCCCCCTGCGATAAAGGGGATGCCTTCTTTGGCCACAGGAATCCCTTTTGCCTGATCAGCCATTGGAAAATGGTCTCACGTCCCGCAACCTTCTCATCAATTTTTCTGTTTATCCACAAGCTGATCTTTTTGCAGCCAGGGCATCATCCCTCGCAACCGTGCACCGACTTCTTCAATGGGGTGCTCTTCTCCCCTTCTCAAGAGCGCATTATACACGGGCCGGTTCGCTTGGTTTTCCAGCACCCACTCTCTGGCGAATCGACCGCTTTGGATCTCTCCTAAAATCTCTTTCATCACTTTCTTCGTCTCATCCGTCACCACCCGTGGCCCACGTGTCACATCGCCATATTTGGCCGTTGTGCTTATAGAATAGCGCATATTGGCAATGCCACCTTGATAGATCAGATCCACAATGAGCTTCACTTCATGCAAACATTCGAAATAGGCCATTTCAGGCGAATAACCAGCTTCGACCAAGGTTTCAAACCCTGCCTGAATCAGTGAGGTGAGCCCTCCACATAAGACCGCCTGCTCCCCAAAAAGATCCGTTTCCGTCTCTTCTCGAAAGGATGTTTCAATGACACCCGCTCTGGCTCCACCAATCGCACA
Organism: Nitrospirales bacterium; assembly: GCA_041737015.1. Taxonomy (GTDB): domain Bacteria; phylum Nitrospirota; class Nitrospiria; order Nitrospirales; family UBA8639; genus Nitrospira_E. The sequence goes on along the minus strand of JBGSSO010000395.1, from coordinate 10,645 downwards.
AGCATAGGCCAATCCGACCTTAGTCGTCTGACCACCGGGATCCTGGTGAATGGCTAACAAGCACGGGACGCCCGTCCCCTTGGTATATTCCGATCTGACCAGATGCCCGGGACCTTTGGGAGCCACCATAAACACATTCACATGGCCAGCAGGTTGAATTTGCCCAAAATGGATATTAAACCCATGGCCAAAGGCCAGATAGGCTCCCTGCTTCAAGTTTGGACCAATATCTTTATTGTAGATGGCGGCTTGGGCTTCATCGGGAGCTAACAGCATCACCACATCGGCACCTTTGACCGCATCCGCGGTCGGCATGACTTTCAACCCGGCCGCTTCCGCCTTGTTCCATGACGAACCTTCACGGCAGCCCACGACCACTTGAAGACCACTATCCCGCATGTTTAAGGCATGAGCATGACCTTGGCTACCGAAACCCACGACGGCCACAGTTTTTTTGGCCAAAATTTGTCGATCTGCGTCTTTTTCATAATAAATTTTCATCATGCACTCCTCATAAAGATAATAAAGTCCTTAGTCGTTTCGTCGATCAGGGTGGACGGATCCCCTCAGTCTAAAGGCGGATGTTGGTTGGCCTGATTAATTCGCTTTCGCAAGCGGTCGGGATTGGGTTTGTGTCGAGCGTGTCGGTTCGCGCCCAATGGCAATCCTGCCGGTTCGTACCAGCTCTTTGATGCCAAGTGGCTGCAGGAGATTGATGATCGCCTGAACTTTCCTCACATCTCCAGTAACTTCAATGGTGTAGCTGGTAGGAGAGGAATCCAGAACATTGGCTCGAAAAATATCCGCAATGCGAAGAGCTTCCGCTCGATCCTCTGGCCGGGTATGAACCTTGATTAGCGCAGTCTCTCGTTCAACAAACTCGCTTTCGCTAATATCAACCACTTTAATCACATCAATGAGTTTGTTCAGCTGTTTCAATATTTGTTCGATAATCGGATCATCCCCTTTGGTGACCAAGGTCATCATGGACACAGAAGGATCCAGCGTCGGGGCAACTGACAAACTTTCAATATTAAAGCCCCGCCCGCTAAAGAGGCCCGCTACTCGAGACAATGATCCGAATTTATTCTCTACCGTCAACGAAATAATGTGCTCCATAACACCCTTTTATGGTTGTATTCTAAGCCGTGATTACAGAATCTGAATCCGCCTGAGTGCCGATTTTTTGCATGGCATTGGGCTTCTTTAAGTCCGGGGGATCTGCTAATAACATTTCATGATTACAGCCTCCGGCCGGAATCATGGGATAACAATTTTCAAACTGGTAGGTCGGGACATCAATCACGACCGGGCCCTTAATGGAAAGCGCTTCCCGAATCCCGCTATCCATTTGCGAAACCTTTTCAATTCGGATACCTGCAGCCCCATAGGCTTCCGCTAATTTCACAAAATCGGGAACCGTCCCCAAATAACTTGAGGCATATCGACCCTCATAAAACAAATCTTGCCACTGCCGAACCATCCCATGGAACCGGTTATTAATAATGAACACTTTAACTGGTAGTTGCTCGACGACTGCGGTCGCCAACTCTTGGGTATTCATTTGAATGCTCCCATCACCGGCTACGCACAGAACCAGACGATCCGGGAACGCGGCTTGCGCACCCATTGCAGCCGGCAATCCAAATCCCATGGTCCCAAGACCCCCTGATGTTAACCAGGATTGAGGATTTTTTAATTTAAAATATTGAGCTGCCCACATCTGGTGTTGACCCACATCTGTGGCCAAAATAGGATTTCGGTCGGTCGTTAACTGATACAGCCGATCAATCAAGAATTGTGGCTTGATTTGTCCCTCAGGATCTTGATCATAACGCAGAGGGTGGGCTTGCCTCCAGGCATTCAGTTGATCCCACCAGGGCTTCCGTTGTTCTTTTTGATTCCCATTCACTGTGGCCCGAAGAATATTATTCAATTCGGTTAGCACTCGCTTACAGTCACCGACAATAGGAATGTCTACCTGAATATTTTTCCGGATAGAGGTCGGATCAATATCAATGTGAATAATTGTCGCATCGGGACAAAACTCTGAAACCTTGCCCGTCACTCGATCATCAAATCGTGCCCCAACGGCAATGACCAGGTCAGAATAATGCATGGCCATGTTCGCGACATACGTCCCATGCATACCCAGCATTCCCAGGGAAAGCGGATGATTTCCAGGAAATGCCCCAAGCGCCATCAACGTCATATCCACCGGAATCTGCGTCAGCTCGGCTAGGTCTTTCACCTCCGGAGAGGCTCCGGATAACACCACTCCACCACCCACATATAAAATTGGACGCTTTGCTTTCATGATCGCGTCCGCCGCTTGCTTAATTTTCCACCGACTTCCGTCGTACGTGGGGTTATACCCACGAATGGAAACAGACGTCGGGTAGTGAAATTCCGCTTTATCCAGCGAAATATCTTTAGGAATATCGACTAAAACCGGGCCAGGGCGACCAGTGGTGGCAATATAAAACGCTTCCTTAATCGTCTGCGCTAAATCTTTCACGTCCTTGACCAGGAAATTGTATTTGGTGCACGGACGACTGAGACCAATGTTGTCGGCCTCTTGGAAGGCATCGTTGCCGATCAAGGCGGTCGGAACCTGTCCTGAAAAGACAACTATGGGAACTGAATCCATATACGCATCCGCAAGAGACGTGATAACATTTGTCATGCCGGGGCCGGAGGTAATAAGTGCCACACCGGGTTTGCCCATGGCTTTCGCGTATCCGACGGCCATAAACCCGGCACCTTGTTCATGTCGTGTCAGAATCACCCGAATATCTTTTTGCTGGTGCAAGACATCGAATATTTTGAGAACCACTCCGCCTGGTAAGGCAAACATGGTTTTCACACCCTCACGCTTTAATGCTTCTAAGAAGATTTCTGCACCAGTGATTTTCATGATTCTCACCCTTTGGTTAATTTGACGACGGACGAAACCTGGTGAACCACATCGTCCTGGGAAAACCCCTCAAAAACCTCTCCGACAAAAAAGATTCCCCATTTGTGATAAATTTACTGTCTGTAGAATTAAATAAACCATTGTAATCATTATGGTTTTTTCAAGTCAATATTTATTGTAACAGGGTTGATCGCATTACGAAATACCTGTGGACGACAGGTTCTATAGGTTATCTTTCAATACCCTGTGGGCCTCTCAATGTTCAAAGAAGACCTCCAGACCTTAGCGCACCAACACCTGTTGAGGGAATTATCTCTCATCAACTCTCCCTCGGCTCCGGTCATTTCAGTGGAAGGGCGGGAAGTTCTCCTTTTTGCCTCCAATAACTATCTTGGGCTGGCCAACCATCCACAGGTAAAAGATGCCGCCATGAAGGCCATCGAAAAATTTGGGGTAGGATCTGGAGCCTCACGTTTAATTTCCGGCAACGTCACTCCTCATCACCTCTTAGAAAGTGAATTGGCCAGTTTTAAGGATACAGAGGCGGCTCTCACCTTTTCTTCAGGATATGCCACCAATATAGGAGTCATCCCGAATCTTGCCACGGCAGATAGCCTGATTTTGGCGGATCGGTTATGCCATGCCAGTCTGATTGATGGTTGCCGCCTCAGCCGGGCCACACTGCGCGTCTTTCATCATAACGACGTCTGCCATCTCAAGCGCCTTCTGGCAAAACGACATTCCCGGGCTTCGACGCTAATTCTGACTGAAGGGGTGTTTAGTATGGATGGAGATGTGGCTCCGCTGCCCGAGATAGCCAGATTGGCAGAAGAGTATGGGGCCACCCTGCTCATTGATGACGCGCATGGCACCGGGGTCATGGGCGCAACCGGTCGAGGCACGGTGGAACATTTTGGATTAGACACCCGCCACATCCTGCAGATGGGCACGCTCAGTAAAGCCGTTGGGTCCAGTGGCGGGTTTGTCGCCGGACCGAAAGATTTCGTGGCCTACCTGATTAATACCGCACGTTCATTTATCTATACCACCGCCCCACCACCAGCCATTGCAGCAGCAGCGAGCGAAGCCCTGGCAATCATTCGGCAAGAACCCGAACGAAGAGCACAGCTCTGGCGCAATCGAGAATTTTTGCATCAAGGCTTAGTGGCCATGGGATTCCAACTGACCGACACTCAAAGCCCTATTCTCCCGATCATGGTGAACGACCCTGAACTCGGGGTCCGGATGAGCCAACACTTACGAGCAGAGGGTGTGTGGATTCCAGCTGTCCGCCCCCCTACGGTCCCTAAGGGGACCAGCCGCCTCCGCATCACAGTTACAGCCGATCATTCGCTTGAGCATCTTGAGACCGCCCTCAGAGCATTACGGAAAGTAGGAACAGCCCTTAAGGTTCTCTGAGCGAAGGCTTGCTGCCCTGGGCTTCTCTTATTCCTGCCCGCTGATCCTGAGAAACGTCCCTCTCTTGATGTCCTACATCCGAAACCCCAGGAGATCAAGAATCCCCTCCATTCAAGAAAATCAAACGGTATTCCGACAAGATGAGCAGGAATTCCATGGGTCCGGGATTTCCGCATTGATAGGGGTGCCTTCGTTTCAATGAACCACGACCACCATACGTCTTCATTCATCACAAAGTCTCTCTCAAACACTTAGGTTTTTCGTATGAATACACAACTGTTGCCCGGAAAAATTGAAATACAGGGAGAAATTGCCAAAGGCCAAACCGGTACCATTTACTATGGGTATGATCTCGAACTTCGGCAAGAAATGGCGATTAAGGTTTATCATACCCATATCAATGGCCGGCTCATTCGTGGAAAAGCCTTCATCGAAAAAGCCAAATCGCTCCTTCGATTAGAACACCCCAATCTCATTAAAATCTTCAAAGTAGAAGAGCAGGACGGCACCCCTGTCGTCTGCATGGAATTTTTTGATGCTCCCAGTCTCCAACACGTCATTCACAATGAAGGGCCTCTTTCAGTCGAAAAGATGCTCTTGCTGGCTCGTGAAATTGCGGAAGTGTTAGTTCATATCCACTTTCAAGGCATCATTCACGGCACACTCCATCCTGGACACGTCCTGGTCGGCCCTCAAGGCCAGATCAAAGTCATGGACCTGGGATTATCTTGGATCCTGATGGACATCCTGAAAAACTGTGACGCTGAGTTACTCAGACCATTACCCTACTTGCTCCCGGAAACTGCCAAGAGCGAACTGCTGACCCTCAGCAGTGATTTGTACTGTTTGGGATTCATGATGTACGACATGCTTACCAAGCGAGTGCCCTATTCCGGTCTTCCGAAGACATCGATTATGGGGAAACTGGCCTTTGACCAGGCTGACCCGGAGTTTGAATTCCCGGACCATGTCCCGAAAGCCATTTGTGAGCTCATCCGCCAAATGACCCGGAATCAGTCCTCACTCCGGCTTCAAGATGCCACCCATGTCCTCACCATCTTGAATCAGCAATTGACAAAATTCGCCCCTAAAGTTTCGAGCCCACCAGCGGCCCCTGCAGACCCTCAGCCAACGCCAGAAAGCCAAACAGCCAAGATAGAGGCACCGAGCCTTCCACCCCAGGCACCAGTATCGGTACCCTCTCCAAATCAACCGCCTGCCGTGACTCGGCCGAAACACACAACGGACTATCAAGGCATACACCGAGCCAAGACGAGAAAAAAGTTAGGAGTCACGATTGGAATCACCTTGTTTCTCTTTTTTGGTAGCACAATGGGTTATATCTACAAGGAACAGCTCGACATCCCTTTTCTTGCATCCCATCAACTCAGGGTCCCTGAGCAGCCACTCATCAACGAACCGGCTCCTCCAGTTCCTCCAATAGACTCATTCACGACCATGCCTCCCGACAACCCAATTTCTTCTCCGCTCAAAACCTCAACCGCCGAAGTGCCACACGTAAAAACCGATGACACACCAAATAGCGATACCCCCAATAGGGCAATCCCGAAACCACCGACGGCAACGGTGGTGACAGAAGACCACGCCTTGAAACCTGATGTATCACAATACCCGGAAACGCCATTGCCTTCCCCACCGGAACGCACCAGTGCACAATCTCCGAACTCAAGCCCATTACTGAAACCTGAAGACAAACCAGTTCCGGATCAACCTAACACGGCGCCTCCCCAAAACCATTCCAATATGGCCAATCCACCATCTTCCAAGAAACCGGTTAGTCCGGTCACAGCAGCGGCGCCGACACCAAATCCTCCAGCAACGGGCCAAAGGCCTGTCCCCGCAGTCACTGAGAAACCCGCGTCACACTCTGAACAGTCTTCAGAGCTTTCACCGCAACCCTTTCGGGACTCAACTGTTCCCTCCCCGAACGCAGAGTCGTTAGACACTATTGAAAGCAAGGAACTCAAAGACATATTGGATTCGGTTCAGATCCCTGAGAATGGAACAACCCTTTCCACGGATGGATCAAATCCTTTACTTCCATCTCCTCCAAATCCACCGTCTCTTCCTTCCTCACCGAAACTCCCCGCTCTTTCTTCGCCCGTATCTCCCCCATAACCACGTGCTCACCTTGCGAATAATTAGAAGCCCCATGCATGAGTCAATCACACAAGTCCAATATTTCTGAACCCTTATGGACGGCATGAACCCTCATCAGCCGGCATGCCGAATCCGCCACATTATGACGTTGAAGTTCCCTTAAAAAACGTTACCGATGATCCGTGAACGCACAGTCACCCACGTCCTAAACGGGAATATATCAAGCAAGCATGTTAGCTAAAATCCAGAGTGTGGGATTGGTGGGATTAGAAGCCAATCTCATTGAAATTGAGGTGGATATTGGCGGAGGCCTTCCACAATTTTCCATCGTGGGGCTACCGGATGCGACCGTTCGTGAAAGCCGAGACCGGGTTCGATCCGCACTCAAAAATACAGGGTTCCACTTTCCAGCAAAAAAAATCACCGTCAATTTGGCGCCAGCCGGATTAAAAAAAGAAGGGGCAGGCCTGGAGTTGGGAATTGCCATCGGCATTTTGGTAGCCGAAGGGGTCCTGTCACAAGAAGCCGTCACCTCCTATATTTTTGTTGGGGAGCTGGCGCTGGATGGCAGGATCAAAGCGGTTCCCGGGGCGCTGTCCATGGCCATTGGCACCCATCACCCCTTGTCATTGATTCTGCCTCACGACAATGCCTCGCAGGCTGCCGTGGTCGACCACGCCACGGTGTTTGGCGTCTCGACCCTCCCTCAGGTCGTGGAATTTCTTCAGGAGGCCCTCACCCTCCATCCTGCCAAAAATACGTTCTCCATCGTGCAACCCGGACCCTCCTCCATCGAGGAGGACTTTGCCGATGTGGTGGGACAATATCAGGCCAAACGTGCCCTGGAGGTGGCTGCCGCTGGTGGCCATAATCTTCTCATGGTGGGTCCACCAGGATCGGGGAAAACCATGTTAGCTCAACGGTTAACGGGTATTCTTCCACCCATGAGCTTTCAGGAATGTTTGGAAGCCAGTCAGGTCCATAGTGTGGCCGGAAACCTTCCTCCTCATTCGGCCCTCCTCGCCAATCGCCCCTTTCGCGCCCCCCATCACACCATTTCAGAAGCCGGCCTCGTTGGAGGAGGATCTATCCCCCGTCCCGGAGAAGTCTCTCTGGCACATCATGGCGTACTCTTTTTAGATGAAGCCTTGGAATTTAAGCGGTCGCTCTTGGATAGCTTACGCCAGCCACTGGAAAATGGAACCGTCACGCTGACCCGCGCCCAGGCCAGCTTCACGTTTCCCGCCAAACTCATGCTGATCGTCGCGATGAATCCCTGCCCATGTGGATATTGCGGAGACCCCACCCATGAATGCGTCTGTACGCCCTATCACATTCAACGGTATCGAAGCCGTCTGTCCGGCCCACTCCTTGATCGGCTGGATATCCACATCGAAGTCCCCGCCGTCCCGGTCAAAGAACTATCGGGCAGGACAACCGGTGAAGCCTCCTCAACCATTCGTCAACGAGTGATCCAGGCACGACATCGTCAAATCGAGCGCTACCGCGCTGAACAGACCTTAAACAATGCACAGCTCAAGCCTCGCTTGCTCAAAAAATACTGCCAACTGGATCAAGCCGGGACCACCTTGTTGGATCAAGCCGTCACCCGCCTGGGATTGTCAGCACGAGCCTATGGCCGAATTTTACGTGTGGCCCGAACTATTGCTGACTTAGGAGAATCGGTTATGATTTCCCCCACACATGTCGCCGAAGCGATTCAGTACCGAACATTAGATCGACCCATTCTGGGATAAGGACATTTCATGGAATCGTTTAAAGTGTTTCGATGGTGGTTCATGATTGGTGCCCTCATGGCACTGGCTGTCATCATGATTCAAGGCGGGATTCGCGATCTGATGCTGGCTAATGAACCTATATGGGAAATTAAACTGGTCGAGTTGGGACCGCCGATCTTTGGGGGAGGCCTATTGGGTGGATGCCTTGCCCTCATCCTGAATCGAATCAAAGATAAGTCCTAGCTCCAGTCACGCCTGACGGCCTCTCCGCATCCTCTTCCCCACATCACAAGTCCCCTCACCGTTTCAAGGAGTGCGCAAAACGGCGCATCCAGCCTTGTTCTGAGGCTTCTCGAAAAAAGGCCGCAGCTCCGCTTGGACGAGCGGAGCGTAGGGAGGAGTGTGTGAACAGGGCCAAGCGGCCAATACGCATCCCTAAAAGCATCCCGAATGGTGAAACGCGTGTTTTCAACATTCACCCACGAAACATTTCCTCTAGCCACCAGCCTGATCCGGTCAGTACAATACGGGTCAGTTTTTAGTCTATTCACTGAAGAACAAAGGAGGCATGGTGGGCATGGATGTGAAAGTCGGACCGCATTGGTACCGCAATTCCAATGGAATTGTAGAAATTGACGGACTCCCCCAAATTGAAATGCAGCTCCGAAAAACCGGAGGAACCCCTGTTCGAGTCAATTTTGCCATTTTCGATAAAGTTGGAAAAATGCACGCAAAGATAGAAGCCAATTCCCTGGTCATTAACGAACAAGGGGCCTATCACCTGGAACGGTTGGAGAACGGCATAATTTTATCCAACAGAGGAGACAAGAAACGGGTGCTGGCCATTAACGTGACAGGCACGGATCAGGTGGAAATACCGGAAGGCGAATTCTATACGCTCAAAGGGCATCTCCTAAAGATTACGCCCAATGAATGGTCAGTGGAAAAAACCACGCAACAGTCAGGCGAGACCGACATGAAGGGACAACCCGTTGCGGTTGGCTCTCAGTAAATGAGTCAGGGAAGGGTGGGTTCGTTGAGGCTAAACGCTTGTATTCCCCACACGATCATGGTCGTTAAATTTCAGCCGACGGGGCGTGACATCGCCCCTCACAAATTGCACACATTCGTCCGCGGACGCCGTCCCCGACAATGGCCGGACCCAAGGAACTGCAGAGGTCCAGCGCCACGACATCTGACCCTTGATACGTCCACAAACGGCCACATTCCTGACAACAGTACCAAATGGTATACCCAGGCCACTCCCGATCACGCACAGCCATGAGTACGATCTCCTTTGCCTACCTCTTGATTACAGGATCTGACTAATCGGACTCAGTCGTCTGGCATTTCCGCCTGAATCTTTTCAGGCAATGTCTGTACCCAATCATCGAAGGGCAGATCGGCATCGACGACAATTTCCAGCTTGCCATTGGACAACCGACGAACCACTCCTGGACTTGCCGGGGCCAGGGGAATTTCCACCGCCTCTCGGGAAATATCCAACTCATCCGTCACTTCTAAAATCCTCGTGATGTGCTGAAACGAAACCGTATCCAATAGACTCACGTTGGCTCCCTTCATCAGACTGATCAATGAAATTGTAGGAACTGTCCCAGACCCTGTCAACGAACTCAGTGGTGGCGAAAATCACACCGCGGCGGAAAAGACCTGCCTGAAAATCCGCCCGGCGGCAACCATATCATCATGATTAACATCCAAATGCGTCACCACCCGAAACGCCCGATCTCCCATGGCATTCAGCAGGACTCCGGCCTCCCGAGAATCAGCTAACAACATGTCGGTCGTTTTGGAAGAACGAGGGACCTGAAACATCACCATATTGGTCTCTACCGCCTTGACATCGACCACCACACCGGGAATGTCCTCCAGGAGTGTCGCCAGATAATGCGCATTCCCATGATCTTCAGCCAATCGGTCAATATGATGCTCAAGTGCATACACCCCGGCAGCGGCCAGAATGCCCACCTGCCGCATCCCCCCGCCAAACACTTTGCGAAGACGGCGCAATGTTTGAACACGTGCCGCATCCGACACCACCATCGACCCGACGGGAGCCCCCAAACCTTTCGACAAACAAAAGGACACCGTATCGAAGGGACGAGCATAGTCGGCAGCCGCCACACCGGTCGAGACCACGGCATTAAACAATCGAGCGCCATCCAAATGCAGGGCCAGTCCATGGGTGCGGGCAACCTCTGCAATTTGATGGATGATCTCCAGGGAATAAATCGATCCTCCGCCCACATTATGTGTCTGCTCCAGACACACCAGCGTAGTTGGAGGATTATGAAGACCCTTGGGCCGGATGGCCTCCTTAACCGATTCCGGCGAAAGGCGTCCACGATCACCCGGCACACAAACTAATTGAACTCCTGAGAGGGAGGACGCTGATCCCCCTTCATATCGGATGAGATGAGATGTACTA